>DASZQM010000043.1:0-23681 GCA_035549645.1 Solirubrobacterales bacterium
GAGGTCGATCGCTACCTCGACCTGCTCGACGCCCGCGACCTGGTCGAGGGCTGGACCACCTCGGCCGACGTCGAGCGCACCAAGCCCGAGCCCGACCTCGTTCAGACCGCCCTCGAGAAGGCCGGTTGCGAGGGCGCGGCAGTGATGGTCGGCGACTCGACCTGGGACGTGAAGGCGGCCGACGCGGCCGGGATCCCGACCCTGGCCGTCCTCACCGGCGGCTTCTCCGAGGAAGAGCTGCGCGAGGCCGGCGCCGCGCACGTCTGCGAGTCGATCGGCAAGCTGCGCGAGGACCGCGAGTCGCTGGCGCGGCTCGCCACACCGATCGCCGCGAAGGCCCAAAGCTGATCGCTTTATGACCCTATGGGCATGTAAACCGATCAGTTAGCGCTGCGTTGGGCTCGACCTCGGTTGTGATCGGATCGAATTTAACCCTAGCCCAGCGCCTGCACCGCGTAGTGGGCTCCGAGCGCCAGGGCCAACAGGCCGAGCCCACGCCGGAGCAGGGCCTCCGGCAGCCGCGGCTGGAGCCGGGCGCCGAGGTTGGCGCCGGCGAGTCCGCCGATCCCCATGCCGAGGCCGAGCGTCCAGTCGGGGGCGACGTCGCCGCTCGCACCAAGGCTGAGGAGCGCGTAGGTGAGGACGCCGGCAAAGGAGGTGAGAAAGGTTGCCAGCAGTGCGGCCGGGGCAACCTCCGAGACGGCGAAGCCGAAGCCGACCAGGATCGGCGCGAGGATCGATCCACCGCCGATGCCGTAGATGCCGCCGACGGTGCCCACCGCCAGCGAGAGCAGGACGATCTGGCGCCGGCGGCGCAGGTCGGGAGCGCCCGCGGGCACCGGCGGCTGCGCAAGCAGGAGCCAGGTGCCAAGGGGAATCAGGACGGCCGCGACCACGACGAGAAAAGCGTCGCCCTCGTTCAGCAGCGCCACGCGGATCACCGCTCCCGCCACGACGCCCGGCAGGGTGCCGAGGACGAGCAGGCGGCTGAGCGGTCCGAGCAGGCGACCCTCGCGGTGAAAGCGCACCAGCGCGCCCGGGATCGCGATCAGGTTGAAGAGGAGGTTCGTCGGCGTGACGGCAGGGCTCGGCGTCTCGACGACGCTGACCTGAAACGGGACGAGGAAGACCGCGCCGGAAACGCCCACAGGTGTGGTGAGGGCTGCGAGGCAGAAGGCCACCGCCGCCCCGAGGATCGCGTCGCCCAGCATCGCGGCAGCCTAGCCGCGGCGGGCGTCCTCACGGCCTGGAACCGCTACCTGGGCCGGGATGGCGGTTTCCTCTGGAAGGGCCGCCTTGGCCCTCGCCGTCTTCAAACTAGGAGGAGCGATGCTGCAGCGACCCAACGTCGATATCCGGCTCGAAGGCGAGAGGCCCACGATCGAGTCGTCGCCGCTGGCGTCGTCTCGGCGGTTGAAGGCCATCGCATCGCTCTTGGTGGTCGTCGGGGCTCTGCTCGCCGCCGCCCCCGCCGGCGCCGTGCCGAAGCTCTTCTGGGGAGTCGTGCCGCAGCTGCAGCAGAGCGACGCGCAGCTGCGCAAGCTGCAGCGGGGTGGGGTGGACAGCGTCCGCCTCCCGGTTGCCTGGGGCAGCGTGCAGCCGTCACCCCGTGGCGGCTTCAACTGGTCGAGCATCGACGCGCAGGTTGCCGGTGCCGCCCGCGCCCGCCTCGAGGTGCTGCCTTTCCTCTACGACGCACCGCGCTGGGCGGTGCCAGCCCGCCGGGTGCCCGGCTCCACCGGGGCGAAAGCGCCGTTGCGCCTGCCGGTGAGCGGTGCCGCGGGCCGTGCCTGGACGAGCTTCGCCCGCGCCGCCGTCGCGCGCTACGGCCCCGGCGGGGAGTTCTGGAGCGAAAACCCGTCCCTGCCCCAGCGCCCGATCCACTACTGGCAGGTCTGGAACGAGCCCAACTTCAAGTACTTCGTCGTCCGGCCCAACCCCGCCGAATACGGGCGCCTGGTGAAGCGAACCGCCAGCGCGATCCGCTCCGCCGACCCGCATGCCCAGGTCATCCTCGCCGGCCTCTTCGCCCGGCCCGGCGAGGCGGCGCGGCCCCTGCATCCGCCGCAGGCCTACTACGCCACCGACTTCCTGCGCCTGATGTACCAGCGCACGCCGGGCGTGCGCGCCGCTTTCGACGGCGTCGCCCTGCACCCATACACCGCCACCTTCCAGAGCCTGCGGCCGGAGATCGAAGAAGTCCGCTCCGTATTGCGTCGCGCCGGCGACGGTGGCGTCGGCCTCTGGATCACCGAGATGGGCTGGAGCTCCGAACGCCCCAACCGCAGTGACTCCTTCGCCAAGGGCCTGCAGGGCCAAGCCGCCCAGCTGAAGGGAGCCTTCTCACTGCTGCGGAGCGGGCAGCGCCGCTGGCACCTCAAACGCGTCTACTGGTTCTCGGTCGACGACGTGCCCGGCGTCTGCAACTTCTGCGGCGGCACCGGCCTCTTCCGGCGCAACGGCCGGCCGAAGCCGGCCTGGCACGCCTACGTCCACTTCGCCCGCTGAGCCAGCTCGACTGATCGGGGGGCCGGCTCAGCCAGCCAGCCGTTTCGCCAGCAGCTCTTTGCCCTGCTCGGCGCCCTTGCGGCTGGTCTCCTGAGCCCGGCGGAAGAGCTCGGTCAGCTCGGAGTCGTCCTCGCGCTCGGCGTCTTCGATGTAAGTGTCGAGTCGCAGCACGTTGCTCAGGCACTGCTCGGTGAACCAGATCACGTTGTAGTCCTTGTCCTTGGTGCCGGTGACCTGGCCGGTCTCTTGGGTTCCCATTGCTGCCTCCTGATTCGTTTGCGGGTACCTCGGCGGCTACCCCTGAGTCGCTGGGCGAAACGGAGCGTGGCCTCCGACTGACCCGGCGCGAGCGCTCAGGTGATCAGCAGCGCGAGGATGACGACGATCGCCAGCGGCGTGCCGATCAGGGAGAGGTAGCGGAAGAACTTGGCGAAGCCGCCGCGGTAGCGCACGCTCTCCATCAGCGTCAGGCCGACCACGTGGGCCATGTTGGCGAGGGCGACCCCGATCGCGATCAGGATCGCGGCGGCGGCTTGCCCACTGACGCTGCCGCTTTCGGCAGTGACGGCGGCGGCGAGGATCGCGGCGATGATCGTGCCGAAGACGCCGGCGACCATGCCGGCGAAGTCGGTGCGCGAGAGGCCCGGCACGTAGGAGGAGCCGATTTCGTGGCCCTCAACCGGGTCATGGGTGCCACGGCCGACGGTCTCGATGTCGACGACGTGCTCCTCACCGTCGCCGTCGTCATGCAGAACCACCATCCGCAGCGGCGGCTCGAGCCCGGCTTCGGCCTTTTCCAGCAGGCCTTCCTCGAACCATTTCGCCTGCGCTCCCTCGTGCTCGAAGATCACGATCTCGTCCACCGGGGCCTTCAGCAACGAGTCCTGCGCCGCCTGGATCGGATCGGGGTCGCCGATCTCCCCGGTCGCCTCGATGCCGTTGGCTCGCAGCTCGCCGAGCACTCGCCCCAGCCGGGCCTCGGCCTGCTCCCGGGGCTCGTCGATGTCTCCCAGCGTGTGCCGCAGGGGGTTCGCCTCCACCGCCGGGACCACCACCCGCAGCTCGATGCCATCCCCACCGCTGCCGTTGCCGGCATGCAGCTCGCGCAAGGCCTCCAACCCAAGCGGGTCGCCGGTGACTATCGCCAGCAGGCGCTGTGCCATCGCCGCTCCGTCACCCGTCCTCGGGGATGGCCTCGTCCGGTTCGCCGTACTCGGCATTGCTTTTCTCCTCTGGCGGGGGCGGCACGTTGTCGGGGAAGCGGTGCTGGTCGCCGTGGCTGGCGATGTCCTCCAAGTCCTTCTCGGCCAGCTCGAAGCCCTCGGCCTCTCCCTCACCGGCCTCGATCAGCGGTTGCTCGGCCGGGTGGTCCGAGTCCACCGGCACGTCTCCGCCGATCTCCGCGGCTTCCGCCGCAGCCGCCTCGGCCTCTTCCTTGGCAACCGCTTCTTCCTCGCGCTCTTCTCGATTGGAATCCATGGCTACCGCTTACCCATGGCGCAGCCGCGAAAACCAGTTTTCGCGGCCCCGGCCCGGGGTAGGCCGTGGTTCGAACTTCAGACGCAACCAACCCCCGGAGCTGAAAGCACATGGCAGACCTGAATGAGCGTGACGCAAAGCTGGTCCAGTACCTGAGCGAGGCCTACGGTAAGGAGAAGGAACTCGAAATCTCGCTGGAGGCGCACATCGCGATGACCAGCCGCGACCCATATCGCAAACGGCTGAAAGCCCACCTGAAAGAGACGAAAGCCCACGCCAAGGGCCTGGAGCGGCGAATCAAGAAGCTCGGCGGCGGCGGGCAGATCACCCAGAACCTCTTCGGCAAAGTCAAAGCGGTGGCGAAGGGCCCGTTGCACATGGTGCGCGGCGACGGCGAGCAGGAGAAGATGCTGAAGAACGCCAAGACCGAGTACTGGAACGAGCACGAGGAGATCGCCACCTACCTGGCGATCGAGGCGCTGGCGACGAAAGTGGGTGACGCCGAGACGGCGAAGCTGGCGCGAGCGATCCGGCGCGAGGAGGAGCGGATGGCGAAATATCTCGCCGGCCAGATCAAATCGCTGACCGCCGCGGTCGTCGCCGAAGACGTCCCCGCCTCGCAGCGCCGCCGCGCGGCCTCCAAACCGCGCAAACGAACCAAAGCGAAAACGAAATCGACCACGAAAACGAAAACCAGGAGCAAAGCCAAACGCCGGTGAGCTTCGGCTCCTCCTCGCCGCTCTCGCTTGGGGTCGAGGAGGAGCTGCTGTTGATCGACGGGGCGGGCGAGTTGGTCCCGGCCGCCGAGGAGGTGCTGGCGAGCGTCGCTGGCACCGACCTCGCCGCGCGCGTCTCGGCCGAGATCTTCACCGAACAGATCGAGCTGAAGACGGGCGTCTGCCGCGAGGCCGGCGAGGTGGCCGAGCAACTGCGCGAGCTGCGCCGCGGCGTCGGTGAGCTCGGCTTCGAGCTGCTCGCCTGCGGCCTGCATCCCTGCGCCGTCGGCGGCGAGGCGGTGCTGGTCGACAAACCGCGCTACGAGATCGTCCGCAAGGACCTCGGCAGCCTGCTGAAGACGCCGCCCTGTGGACTGCACGTCCACGTCGGCATGCCCGACCCCGAGACGGCGATCGCGGTCGCCAACGCCTTTCGTCTCTACCTGCCGGTGCTGCAGGCGCTGAGCGCCAACTCGCCCTTCGAGGAAGGCCTCGATTCCGGCCACGCCAGCGCCCGCACCCAGGTCGTGCGCAGCTACCCCCGCTTCCAGGTGCCGCGGCGCTTTCGCGACTACGCCGAGTTCCTCGAGGTCGCCGACCAGCTCACCGCGGCAGCGGGCGTCGACGACTACACCTACATCTGGTGGGACGTGCGGCCCCACCCGCGCCTCGGCACGGTCGAGGTGAGGGCGCTGGACGTGCCGACCGAGCCCGCCACCTCGGCCGCGATCGCCGCCCTGATCCAGGCGATCGCCGCCCGCGAGGTCGACCAGCCGAGCGCCTCGACCTTGCACCGCGAGGCGCTCGAGGAGTCCTACTTCCAGGCCGCCCGCCACGGCCTCGAGGCCGAGGTCCTCTTCGCCTCCGATCGGCTCGAACCGGTCCGCGAGGCGGCGGCGCGCGTGCTCGAGGCGGTCGCCCCCTACGCGCGTCAGCTCGGCGGCGCCGAGCCGCTGGCCGAGCTCGAGCGCGTCCTGCGCGAAGGCAACGGCGCCGACGAGCAGCGCCGCCTCGCGCGCGAGGCCGGGCTCGACGGCCTGCTCGCGCGGCTAATCGAGCGCAGTCGCTGTTGAGTCCGGGTCCACGGTCGCGCCGGCTTCATCCTCGCCGACCTGGAATGCGTGGGGCAGGAGCGCGAGCCTGCCACCCCAGGAAGAGACCTCGTGGCTCTCGGGCAGCGCCTCGATCGCGTTGCGGCTTCTTGCCCAGACCTCCGGGCGGAGTAGGCGCAGGGTCTCGAGTGGGCTCGCCCCGTCGAATATCGCCACCTCGTCGACGCAGGGCAGGCGATGCAGCGCCGCCGCGCCAGCCGAGTGCTCGCTGTCGAGGAGGACGACCAGGCGGTCGCCAAGTCTCGCCGCCGCCTCGAAGCAGCGCACGTGCTCGCGACGAAGGACGTCGAAGCTGGCGTCGGTGGCGATGATCGTGCCGCCGCGCTTGCGCACGCGCCCCGCCATCTTCAACGCTCTTGCCAGTGTGGGGGAGGGAGAGGGCGCGCTGAGGCTCGCTGCCTGGGACCTCCGTCCGAGCAGGCGAAGACGGTCTTCGCGCGTATAGCCGTCCGAGACGTATCGCGTCGCCGCGGCGACGGCGCTGATCACCGCGTCTTTGCCGTTGCGACCGTCGGCGAGGCGGGAGGTGACCTCGGCCGCGAACATGGCCCCCGCTCCGCGAGTTTCACCCGGGGCTTTGGCGCAGAGGACGTGCCAAGGGCCGCGGGCTCCTGGCGCGAGCATGGCGCCGTCCTCTCCCAGCGTGAGAACGACTTGATCGGCTCTCCAGCGACGGGCGAGGCCCGTCGCAAGCTCGGCAAGATCGGACTCTCCTCCGGGTGCGACCTCGTCGGAGCAGGCGAGGGCCTCGACGAGGTTTGGGGTCACCAGCGTGGTGCCTGACAGAGGTGTCGCACCGTGGGGGTCGGGATCCCAGACCAGCGGCACTCTCCTCGGCCTCGTTGTCAGCGCCGTGCGGACCTGGGGGTCCGAGGCGATGCCCTGGCCGCAATCGGATACGAGCACTCCGTTGGCCTCGCTCAGCGCGCTGCGCAAGATCATCTCCGCCCCGGCCCCGCTGACGCTCTCGGGCGTGCCGTCGCTCGCGAGGCCGAGATCGATCAGGTCGACACCGGCGTTGAGCAGCAGCCGTGCCAGCTTGCCACCGGCATGACCGGAGGGGAGTGCGGTGAGCAGCGTGACCGGTCGCCCGTTGCGCGCTGCGAGCGCAGCTGCAAGGCCCGCGCCACCGGGGCGGCAGCCACCAGCGCCGTCGCCTTTGCCGCGATCCAGCAGCGTGTCGCCGACGACGAGCAGTCGCCCATTCACGAAGAGACCTCTGTCTCATCGTCCCCGGGAGCAGGCGGCTCGCGCGTCGCGGTTCGCACCAGCTCCTGCTGCTTGCGCAGCTTTATCTTGCGCGCCGTCGAGAAGCTGACCGGCATCAGTTGACGTCCACAATTCGGGCAGCTGCCACTCGCTCCGATCCGACTGTGCCGGCGCGTGAGGAAACCACAGACTCCGCATGCAACCAGTGCTCCCATGTTTCTCACCCGCCATGTAGGGCGCCATCGTCGGCGCGTCGGTCCAGTTGCCGAACCCAACGCGCCGCGAAACGACGGAAGTGACCGGTATTGCAGGGAAGTCGAAAACAGTCGCCACGCGCCCGCTCCGCTCGAGTCGTTGTTACCCCCATCCAAAAATGGAGAAACGCTTGCCGCCGCGAGAAGAGGCTCGCCCCCATGGACTGGGTGTGAGTTTTGCGACGCCTCAGATAGGGGTAGGAGACCAGCGCCAAATTCTCAACCAACCGAAAGGAGTGAGTGAAAGTGGCGGAGCTGACGACGCTGGAGGAGAAGCTCGCGGAGGTTCTCGGGCTGGCCCAGGCCGCGCAGGGCGCGACCGAAAAAGTCGAGGGCATGGTCGAGGACGACGAAATCGTCGCCAAGCTGACGCAGATGCGCGAAGAGGCCGAGGAGACCGAGCGCCGCTGCACCGAGGCGGCCGACTCGCGCGACGGCAAGAAGACCGCGATCCTCGAAAAGGCGCAGGAAACCAAGGGCGAGGCGACGGAGATGATGTCGACCTACCTCGGCGATGAGTCCGACGGGCTCGACGGCTTCGAGTTCCTCACCATGGCCGAGGCCGGCGAGGTCGGCCATTGGGCCGTGCTCGGCAAGCTCAACGAGTCCGCCGGCGAGGATGAAATCTCCACCCTGGTCGAGTGGGCGTTGCCGATCCAGGAACGTCACCTCGCTGACGTCAAGGACGGCTCGCTGAAGCTGGCGGGCGAAAAAGACCCTTACGAAGAGTCCTAGGGCCGTCCGCACGCGACCTTGGCAGGGGCAAGCCGCACCTACTTTCACTGCTGCTCGGCCGAGGCCGACCCGAAACTGCTGCTCGACCCGGAGCGGCAGTTCACCGAGCCCTGGGGCAGTCACGACCACGGCCGCTGCGACAAGTGCGCCGGCGCCGGCTCCGCGCTCTACAAATGTCGCTCCTGCATGGAGACGGGGCCAAGCCCCGATTGCCCCGCCTGTCAGGGTCGCGTGCGCTTTCGCGAAACCTGCCCCGCCTGCCTCGGCGACGGCCAGATCGAACACACCCGCCGCGCCGGCCTCGCCGTCTTCCCCGCCCGCGAGGGCCTCTACCGCTACCTCGCCGAGAAGAACGCGAACGTGAGGGACAAGGTGGTGGTGGAGCTGGAAGGGCAGATCAGCGAGGAGCGCGACCTCGACGCCGACGTCGGCGCGCTGCTCGTCATGCCCGAACAGATTGCCTCCGTGGTCCCCCTTGACGTCGAGCTGATCGAAGGCATCCGCGAGCGGATCCAGTAGCGCTCCGTCCGACGGCCGCGCAACCATCGCCCCATGTGGCAGGTGACGGTCTTCTGCTCCGGCTGCGCCGAGGAATCGGAGCTCGTGCTGGAGAACCTCGACGACCTCGAGCGCGAGGCCTGCGAGTGCGGGTACAGCTTCGTCCTGCTCTCCGTCGCCAACTTCGAGCCCGTCTACGCGAACGAGGGCGAGCTCATCGAGCTCCGCCCCCGCGACGACGCCTCTTCGCTCGCTGCCTAGCTCAACAAATGTCAAGCGAGAGTTGACCCACTCAGAGAGTGTTCAACTCTCGCTTGAGTGATCCTGAGTGGTGCGGCGCAGGCCCGGTCGGTCCGGGACGGACGAAGAACGCAGCGCCCGCCAGCCCTCACTGGTCAACGCGAAGTAGATGCCCCCGTCCGATCCGCGGCGCTCGAGCAAGAGGCCGCGCCGGATCGCCTGCTTGCGCAACCGCACGAGGTCGTGATGACTGAGCCCCCGAAAATGAGCGCCGAGCGAGGCGGCGGGGCAGAAGCCGTCGTCGACCTCCGAGGCGATCGCCGCCAGCAGCTCCTCTGGCTCTGTCTTCTTTCTCTTCATCCTGTCCGTCCTCGCCTCGGTGTTCTGGAAGCACCTACCCGGGTAGCCGCGGCGCGTGGGAGATCTTCTCTCCATCTATCTCAACGACCACCTGGCGGGGGCGACCGTGGGAGTGGAGCTGGCGCGGCGGCTGCGCGGCAGCAATCGGGACGAGCCGGAGTTCGGGCCGGCGCTGAGTGAGATCTGCGCCGAGATCGAAGCCGACCGCGAGACGCTGAAGGCGGTGATGGACCGGCTCCAAGTAGGTCGGAGCAAGGTGAAGCCGTTGGCCGCCGTCCTCGGCGAGCGGATGGGGCGGCTGAAGCTGAACGGACGCATCTGGAGCTACTCGCCGTTGAGTCGCCTCGTCGAGCTCGAGGCGCTGCAAATCGGCGTCACCGGCAAGCGCAGTCTCTGGCGGGCGCTCGCGCACACGCACTCGAGCGATCTCCCGGGCATCGAGCTCGATGCCTTGGCGGAGCGGGCCACGGGCCAGCTGCGACGGCTCGAGGAGCTGCACCTGAAGGCCGCCTCCCTCGCCCTCTAGGCAAAACGTTTTCGCTCCAAGCGCGGGGGTAGCGGGGGCAGATGAAAGTCATCGTCACCGGCGCGACCGGAAACGTGGGAACGAGCACGGTCAGGGCCCTGAGTCAGAGCCCGGAGATCGACGAGATCGTCGGCATCGCTCGGCGCAGGCCGGCTTGGTCCCCAGCGAAGACCAGCTGGCTCGAGGCCGACGTCCTCAGCGCCGATCTCGCGCAGATCTTCGCCGGGGCGGACGCGGTCATCCACCTCGCTTGGGCGATCCAGCCCTCCCGCGACGCGGTCACCCTGGAGCGAATCAACGTCGAGGGCAGCCGGCGCGTCTTCGATGCGGTCGCCGCGGCCAGCGTGCCGAAACTCGTCTACGCCTCCTCCGTCGGCGCCTACTCACCGGGGCCCAAGGACCGTGAGGTCGACGAGAGCTGGTCGACCGAGGGCACGCCCAGCTCCTTCTACTCCCGCCACAAGGTGGCGGTGGAGCACCAGCTGAACCGCTTCGAAGACGCCAATCCCGAGACCAGCGTCGTCCGCCTTCGTCCCGCCCTGATCTTCAAGGACGAGGCCGCGACCGAGATCCGCCGGCTCTTCGTCGGACCCTTCCTGCCCAGCTTCCTGCTCCGCCGGGGCCTGCTCTGGGCCCTGCCGCGGATCGACCGGCTGCGCTTCCAGGCGGTTCACTCCGAGGACGTCGGCCGCGCCTACCTGCAGGCCGTCTTGGTCGACGTCGACGGCCCCTTCAACATCGCCGCCGAGCCGCCGCTCAGCCCCGAGGAGCTGGCCGAGCGGATGGGAGTGCGCAGCTTCCCGGTTCCCGCTCGCCTGGTCCGGCGCCTCGCCGACCTCAGCTGGCAGCTGCGCCTGCAGCCGACGCCGCCCGGCTGGCTCGACATGGCGCTGAACGTGCCGCTGATGTCCTCCCGGCGCGCCCGCGAGGAGCTCGGCTGGGAGCCACGGCACAGCTCGATCGAAGCGCTGGAAGAGTTGGTCGAGGGCATGCGCGAGGGTCAGGGCGGCGCCACTCCGCCGCTCGAAGAGGACGGCCTCGGCGCGCGGGCCGAAGACCTCAAGACCGGCGTCGGCGCTCGCCAGTGGGACCGCGATCGCGACGAGCAGCTCGTCAAGTACCTGGCCGACGTCCACTCGATCGAGCGGCAGGCGCTGGCGCAGCTCGAGGCGGCGCCGAAGATCGCCGGCGACGAGCGCCTGGCCCAGCCCTTCGAAAGGCACCTCGCCGAGACCGAAGAGCAGGAGCGCCGGGTGCGCGAGCGCCTCGAAGCGCTCGGCGCCAAGCCCTCGACGCTGAAGGACGCGGCCGGCGCGGCCGGCGGCTGGGCGATGGCGGCCTTCGCGGCCAGCCAGCCCGACACCCCCGGCAAGCTGGCCATGCACGCCTACTCCTACGAGCACATGGAGCTGGCTGCCTACGAACTGCTGCGCCGGCTCGCCGAGCGCTCCGGTGACGAGGCGACCGCCTCGATGGCCGCCGACATCGCCGCCGAGGAGGGCCTGATGGCCGAGCGCCTCGAAGAGCGCTTCGACGCGGCGGTCGAGGCCTCGCTGGCGGCGGTCGGCCGCGACGACCCCCAGGCGCTGCTGCTCTCCTACCTGCGCGACGCCCACGCCCTCGAGGGGCAGGCGATCGAGCTGCTGGAGTCCGGCGCCGAGCGGGTCGACGACGAGGAGCTCGAGCGGGGCTTCCGCGAGCACCTGCGCCAGACCCAACGCCACCGCGAGCTGATCGAGGGCCTGCTCGAGGAGCGCGACGCCGCTCCTTCGACGCTCAAGGACGCGGCGCTGAAAGCGGGCGGGCTCAACCTCTCCGCCTTCTTCGGCGCCCAGCCCGACTCGACCACCAAGCTCGCCGGCTTCGCCTTCGCCTTCGAGCACCTCGAGGTGGCCGCCTACGAACTGCTGAAGCGGGTCGCCACCCGCGCCGGCGACGAGAGCGTGGTCGCGGTCGCCGAGGAGATCCTCGCCGAGGAGCGGGCCGCCGCCGAGCGCGTGGCCCAGAGCTGGAACCGGCCCGGGTTCCCCTCGGACTGGCGTCATGAACGACGACGAAAGGGATTCGATGGCAATCGAAGAGAACAGGCGGGACCGACGATGAAGGCACTCACTTTCCACGGCAAACGCGACGTCCGCGTCGACGAGGTGCCCGACCCCAGGATCGAAGAGCCGACCGACGCGATCGTCCGCATCACCTCGACCGCGATCTGCGGCTCCGACCTCCACCTCTATGAGGTGCTCGGGATGTTCATCGAAGAGGGCGACGTGCTCGGCCACGAGCCGATGGGGATCGTCGAGGAGGTCGGCTCCGATGTCACCCACATCAAAGCGGGCGACCGCGTGGTGATTCCCTTCAACATCTCCTGCGGACACTGCTGGATGTGCGATCAGGGCCTCTTCGCCCAGTGCGAGACGACTCAGGTGCGCGACGAGGAAAAGGGCGCCGCGCTCTTCGGCTACACCAAGCTCTACGGCGAGGTGCCGGGCGGTCAGGCCGAGTACCTGCGCGTGCCCCAGGCCCAGTTCGGGCCGATCAAGGTCCCCGAGAACGGCTCGCCTGACGAGCGCTATCTCTTCCTCTCCGACGTGCTGCCCACCGCCTGGCAGGCGGTTGAGTACGCGGCTATCCCGGAGGGCGGCAGCGTCGCCGTCTTCGGCCTCGGCCCGATCGGTCAGATGAGCACTCGCATCGCCCTACATAAGGGGGCGGGGCGTGTCTTCGGCATCGACCGCATTCCGGAGCGCCTGGCGATGGCCGAGCGCAACGGCGTCGAGACGATCGACTTCGACGAGCACGACGACGTCTCCGCGGTGCTGCGCGAGCGGACCGACGGGCGCGGCCCCGACAGCGTCATCGAGGCGGTTGGGATGGAGGCGCACGGCGCGCCCGGCGGCAAGATCGCGCAGGCGATGGCGGGCCTGCTGCCCGACGACGTGGCGGCGAAGCTGATCGAAAAAGCCGGCACCGACCGCATGGCCGCCCTGCTCGCCGCGATCGACAGCGTCCGCCGCGGCGGCACCCTCTCGATCTCCGGCGTCTACGGCGGGATGGTCGACCCGATGCCGATGATGCAGCTCTTCGACAAGGGCGTGCAGGTGCGCATGGGCCAAGCCCACGTGCGCAAATGGACCGACGAGATCCTCCCCCTGCTCGAAGGCGACGGAGACCCGCTCGGCGTCGACGACCTCACCACCCACCAGCTGCCGCTGGCCGAGGCGCCGGGCGCCTACGAGATGTTTCAGAAGAAGGAGGACGGGGCGATCAAGGTCGTGCTCAAGCCGTGACGGGCGTGGCGAGAGACGAGGGAAGCGACCCTCCGGCCAGGATCACGCCCTACCGCGATGGTCCCTACCTGATTCGGGGCCCGTTCACCCTGGTCGACCAGGAGGGCAACGAGATCGAGGTGCGGCGCAAGGTCATCGCCCTGTGCCGCTGCGGCCGCTCCCGAACGCGGCCGTTCTGCGACGGCACGCATAAGGCGATCGGCTTTCAGGCCGAGAGCGGAGCTGACGCAGCGAGGTAGCCGAATGGCTCAGGCGTCGCCCGCCGTAAGGGACGCCGCCGCGCAGCTTCGATCCCAGCGCGAGCCAGGCGCAGATGGAGCGCTCGGCGACCCAGGCCGGGGCGAGCAGCGAGGCACTGGGCGGGAACCGCTCCGCTCCGCCGGCTCGGCGCCGGCCCAGCTCGGCGGTGCCGATGAGGGCGGCGGCCGCGAGCAACAGGGCGCGCCTGTCGCGGCGCAGGAGCGCGGCCGCGAGCGGCCCCGCGCCGAGGAACGCCCCCATCCGCAGCGGGATCGCGAAGTCGTCGTAGGCCTGGCGCACCCGCTGCGAGAAGAAGTGCGCGCTCGTCGGCGGCGTCCTCCCTACATATAGGTCGAGCGGGGTGAGCACCGTGCCGCCCGCCGCGCGCACCGTGCGCATCAGCTCCAGGTTCTCGAACAGCGCCCGGCCGTCGTAGGCGCCGCTGCGCAGGAAGGTCGAGCGGCGCACCGCGAGCGTGCCGGGGAAGTCGCCGACCGGGAAGGTCGGGTCGCCGGTGAAGACGCGGTTGAGCAGCGAGCGGGCGCTGTCCCAGCGAGCGTGCCAGGGCAGCTCGGCGAAGTAGTTCTGCGGTCGCACGAGGTCCGCCTCGGCGAGCAGGGAGAGCGCTCGGCGCAGGGCGGGGGCGTCATAGCGGACGTCGTCGTCGGCGATCACGATTCGCTCCTGCGAGCACTCGCGCACGCCGCTGATCACCCCGCTCACCTTGCCCATCGGGAAGTCGAGGTCGGGGTGGGGGCGGAGGTGCCCGGCGATGCCCGCGAGCGCCCTCGCGTGTGACTCGAACAGCGGCGTCGGTGAGCCGTCGACGACGAGCACCTCGTCGACCTCGTCCCGCAGCGAGCCCAGATAAGCCGCCAGCTCGCCGATCGGTCCGGGCTCGTTCCAGCGCAGTGGCAGGAGGTAGGCGCTGTCCCGCGCCGGCGGCAGGCCGTTCGCCGCCGTGCCGTCGCTCACAACGCTCGCCGCAACGACGAGCGTCCCGCTTCCCAGTCGGCGAGCACCGCTCGCCCGAAGCGGTCTTCGAGGTGGAGCAGCGCGCGGGCGCCGAAGAGGATGTCCGCGGTGACCTCGGGCTCCTGCCGCGCCAGGGCACCCGCCAGGTCGTAGGCGGCGATGTTCTCGTGCACCGCGTCGGCCTCGACGTGCTCGTCGTAGAAGTCGATTGCATCCGCGCCGCAGCCGAGGCGGCGAAGGGCGTTGCCGTAGCGGCGGTTCGGCTGGGCCGAGGTCATCTCGAACATCGCCAGGTGGCCGACGATCGCGCCGCGGCGCTCGCGGCGGAGGCCGAAGGCGGACATCAGGTTCACCGTGGCGAGTGTCTCGCCGGGGACGCGGTCGAGGTAGGCGTTCTCACCGTCGTCCAATCCGAGCGCCCGCATCGTCTTGGCGAAGAGCACCGAGTGCATCCGCTCGGGGCGCCCGCCGCCGTACTCGTCGCCCTGCACCTCGAGCAGCGCCGTCTTCGCCGGCCCGTCGAGGCGTGGGATCGCCCAGCTGTGCGGATCGGACTCCTTCAGCTGGTAGAGCGAGCGGTGGACGACGAACTCGCGGAATTCCTCGATCCCCGCCTTCGCCTCCAGGTAACGCGAGAGCGAGACGCCCTCGTCGGCCGCCTCGATGCGGAAGAGGGCCTCGCCGACCTCCCTGGGCTCGACCGGCTCCCCTGGCCCGAGCTCGGCTTCGAGCGCAGTGAGGAAGCGGTGCTCGAGAGCGGCCCGGATCGCAAGCAGGCCGGGGTTCCACTCCCAGCCGGGGTCGACGTCGGGGAAGGAGCGGTAGTGCTGCTCGAAGCAGAGGTAGAGCGCAAGGTGCAGGTCGTCGTCGCCCAGCGGGTCCTCGACCTCGCCGCAGAAGGAGGACACCGCTTCCGCCGCCGTCGCCCCGATTTCGCTCGCCGGCCGGGAGAGCAGCCCCCCGACGACCTCGGAGATCGGCCCGGCAGCCGGAAGCGCGGTTGTGGGGTTCGGCTCGACGCTGATCACAGCCTCCGACTTCCCCGCGCCACCGGGGGCAAACACTTCGAGTCACCTATGTTGAGTGGGTAAGGATGGGGTCATGGCACCGATCGCCCTCCTCGCCGACACCCACATGCCGAAAGGCGCTCGCCGCCTGCCGCAACGCTGCGCCGAGCTCGTCGCCGGTGCCGAGGCCCTCGTCCACGCCGGCGATTTCATCGCCGCGACGGTCCTCGAAGAGCTGGAGGCGCTCTGCCCCGTCGTCCACGCCGTCCACGGCAACGTCGACGAAGCCGTCCTGCGGGGGTCGCTGCCGGAGGTGCTCGAGCTGCCACTCGGCGATCGCCTGCTCGCGGTCGTCCACGACGCCGGGCCGGCCCGCGGGCGGGTCCAGCGAATGCGCGAGCGATTTCCGCACGCCGATGCCGTCCTCTTCGGTCACAGTCACATGCCCCTGCACGAGAGCGCCGGTGACTTCCAGATCTTCAACCCGGGCAGCCCGACCGAGCGCCGCCGGGCGCCCCGCCGCTCGATGGGCATGCTTCACGTCGAGGAGCACGGCCTGCGCTTCGAGCACGTCTGGCTCTGAGGTTGGCGCCATGAGAGTCCGGGTATCCCCGCCGGGTGACGAGCGAATCTGAGGTCCGCCGGCGGGGACGATTGCGCCGCTCGGAGTGCTCCGGGCCGGGGATCACGCGCCGCCGCCGCGGTGGCGGCTTCACCTATTTCGACCCCGAGGGCGGGCGGATCGCGGACGAGGACACGCTCAAGCGAATCCGCTCGATGGCGATACCGCCGGCCTGGCGCGACGTCTGGATCTGCAGCGACCCCTTCGGCCACATCCAGGCCACCGGCTACGACGAAGCGGGGCGCAAGCAGTACCTCTACCACGAGCGTTGGCACCTGCGAGCCGCCCAGCGCAAGTTCGCCTCGATGCGCGAGTTCGCCGCCGAGCTGCCCCGCCTGCGCCGGGCGGTGAAAAAAGACCTCGCCCAGGAGGGTGTGCCGCGCGAGCGCGCCCTGGCCTGCGCCGTACGCCTGCTCGACCTCGGCTTCTTCCGCATCGGCGGCGAGGAGTACGCCGAGACCAACGAGAGCTACGGCGTCGCCACCGTGCTCCGCGAGCACGTCACGATCGAAGGGGAGGAGATCGTCTTCGACTTCCCGGCCAAGAGCAACCAGCGCCGCGTCCAGTCGATCCGCGACCCCGAGGTGAAGGCGGCGATCGAAGCGATGCGCCGCCGCCGCAGCGGCCCCGACGACCTCCTCGTCTACCGCGAGGGTCGCAGCTGGCGCGACGTCCGCTCCGACGAAGTCAACGACTACCTCCACGCCAAGGCCGGCGAGGAGTTCTCCGCCAAGGACTTCCGCACCTGGCACGGCACCGTCCTTGCCGCCGTCGAGCTCGCCCGCGAGGGCGCCCCCGACTCCAAGGGCGGCGCCGAGCGCGCAATCCGCACCGCGATCAAACGCGTCGCCGAGCGCCTCGGCAACACCCCCGCCGTCTGCCGCAGCTCCTACATCGACCCCCGCGTCCTCGACCGCTTCCGTCAAGGCGAGACGATCGACCTCCCCAAGCTGCCCCCCAAGGGCGCCATCACCCCCCGCCAGCAGGGCCAAGTCGAGCGCCGCGTTCTCGACCTGATCACCTAGGCCGCCTGCAAAATCCCTGCAAATAGCAATACCAGCTTTGTTCCTTGACAAAGCCAAACTCGTCTGTTTATCTTTGCGCAGCCGTTTAGGAACCCGACTGTCAGATAAGGGAACCCGCTCGTTTGAGCACGGCACCACAGGGACATAACCGAGCCTCGAGGAAGCCGCAACAGGGAAGCGGCGGGCAGAGGGGCTCACGGGACAAGGAGAGAGATCTAGATGTTCTCGACGCTACGCACGCGCTTCGGCATTCCGGGAGTGATCTCGGTTATCGCCCTGGTCTTCGCCATGTTCGGCGGCGCTTATGCCGCCTCCAACTCTTCGGAAAGTGGCAAGGCGACTGCTTCCGCCAAGGCGAAGAAGGGACCGAGGGGTCCCAAGGGACCAAAGGGCGCGACCGGCCCCGCTGGGCCACAGGGTCCCGCTGGACCGCAGGGCCCCGTCGGCCCCAAGGGCGACGCTGGTGCCAACGGCTCCAATGGGACCAACGGCACGAATGGTGCGAGCGTGACAAGCGAATCACTCTCCATCGGCGACGAAAACTGCGAATTCGGCGGCTCTGAATTCACCTCGGCCAACGGCACGAGTTTTGCTTGCAATGGTGAGGAAGGTCCTGAAGGGCCGGAAGGCTCGCCGTGGACAGTAAATGGGCTGCCAGCTGGCAAGACCGAGATGGGGACCTTCTCGGTCGGCATCGCTCCATCTCCTACTGAGGAAGAAGAAGAAACCGAAGTATTTACAACGAATGAACAACTATCACCCATCTCCTTCACTGTTCCTCTCGCTCCGACGGTGTCGATCTCGGTGCATTACGTAAACAACGAAGGAAATGAAGAATCCGAAGGAGAAGTGGTCTCGGAACCAGCAAGCGTCTGCACCGGAGAAGCCAGCGCGCCGACCGCACCTCCCGGCGTGCTCTGCGTCTATGCCGTAAGCAATTTCAGAGCCAAATTCCAGTTCCCGCAAGCGACGTATCGAGGCGGGACCGTCCTCGATTTCACACTCGAACCGATCGGACGAGCAGCCGGATCATGGGCCGTAACGGCTCCGTAATCGGGTTTTGGCTATTGCCGGCGATTTCAGCCCCAGCCCGGCCGAACAGGCCGGGCTGGGGCTAGACGAAAGCAGAGAGTCATGTTGAAAAGCAGCAAAAACCAAGCGTCTCTTGCATCGATGGGAAAAAAGATGATCCTGCTCACCTTTTTCCTAAATGGTGTGCTGGCCTGTCTCACCGCAGCGCCAGCCAATGCCGCCAGGGTGCACGCACTGATCTCCAGTGAAGCGCTGCCCAATGGGGAGTCGGTTTACGACATAGCTGTCAATCAGACGACCCATCACTTCTACATCACCCCCTTGAGCATCCAGAGGAACGTCTATAACTTCGATCCCGACGGCGAATTGGATAAAGCACTGCCCGAACTCCCCGGCGCGACGACGCTGGAACCACTCTATGTAGGGATCGACAAGTCTGGCGGCGCCTATGGCGGCTATCTCTATGCAGCGAGTGTCTTCAACGGGACGATTCAACAGTACGATCCCTCAGGAACGGCGACGGCGGTGAAAATCACCGAGACGGCGATCCCGCCCAACGGCACGGCTCAGAGTGGGCTGGCGCCGGTGGTGAACAATGGCAGCTTTCGGCCACGTGCAGTCGCGATCAGTCCCACAGGTGACGTTTTCACCTATGACCAGGACACCGGAAAGATAGACCAATTCACCCCTACCGGGACCTTTGTTGCGCAGCTTGGGCTGGACGGGGTTGGAAGTTTGAACGGAATCGAAGTCGATGCCAGCGGCAACCTCTACCTGGCAGCTGCGAATGGACTCTTCAAGTTGGATTCCTCGGGTAAATGCGTGCCGGTGAGCTGCGAACCGATCGTGGCTGAATCTTCCAGTGATGTCACCGTGGATCGCTCTACGGGACGAATCTTCACCGCGGGAGACGCGAGTAAATTTAGCGATGACGAAGGTAAGTTCAGCGAATATGATTCGGCGGGGAATCTTCTCGGCGTCACTCGACCGAAGGAGTTGCACAAGCCCAGCGGGATCGCGGTCGACGAAGCGAGCGGCAAACTCATCGTCGGTGAGCAACGACCTAATGAACCTGAATACAGGATTTTCGGTCCAGTCGAGATCGTTCCCGACGTTGAAAGTGAAGCAGCGGGAGAAGTCACTGATAACTCGGCGACTCTCAAAGGTAAGATTGGCGCCGCTGAAGTGCCGGGCGCGACCTGTGTCTTCCAATATGCCGACGAGGAAGAGTTCCAAGCCCATCGCTTCCAGCGGGCGGCGGAAACGATCTGCGAGCCCGAAGGACCCTTTTCAGGCTCCACGATGCATGCTGTCGAAGCGCACCTGAGTGGCCTACGGGGCGGAACGATCTATCATTACCGCCTCGTTGGCAGTAACGAAAATGGTTCCAACGCGGCGGAAGAAGCTGAATTCACAACCAAGGGTCCAAGCATCAGCGACGAGGAAGTCTTCGGAGTCACCGAAACCGCGGCGACGCTCGAAGGAGAGGTGAACCCCAACGGCGAGCCGACCACCTATCGCTTTCAGTACGTGACCCAAGCCGACTTCGAGGAAGGTGGCTATGCCGGAGCCAAGGAAATCCCAGTGGGCGGCGCCTTCCTCGGGGAGGGGACAGAAGCGATATCCCTCTCCGAGGAAGTGAAGGGCCTGAGCTCCGGTACCTCCTACCGTTTCCGCATCTTCGCCGAAGGCTCCGAGGGCACGACCGTTGGGGCTGATGAGGCCTTCTCCACCTTTGCTCCGTCGTCCGCCGGTCTACCCGACGGCCGTGCCTATGAGCAAGCGAGTCCGCTCGAAAAGGGCGGATCCAGCCTACAGGGGGAAAAGAATGCGGTGCGGGCCTCCACCGACGGCAGCCGCATCACATTCTTCTCCAACGCCGGCATAGCCGGCGTTGGAGAAGGCGAGCAGAACTTTCCCACCTACCTGGCGACCCGCTTCTCTGACGGTAGCGGCTGGTCGACCCAAGGCCTATTTCCTCCCGCTTCCTTCGGACCGGCAGCCAACATCGTCGGCTGGAACGAAGAGTTGAGTGAGGTCTATGACTTCGCTTCCGAACCCGCCGGTCCGGCTCGCTTGCTTGTGCGGTCGAGCGTAGGTGGATCGTTGACCGAAGTCGCCAGCCTCGCCGAACCCTGGACCGCCAGTCCTTTCCATTTCGCCGGCGTCTCGGCCGGTGGGAACGTGGCGTTGCTGGAAAGCGACGAAGGGAAACTGCTGCCCGGCGATCTGCCAGGCAAGCGAAACCTCTACGCCTACGACCGCAAAACGGGCTCCTTGGTTGTGGCCGGAGTTATGAACGACGGCACCGTGCCTCCCGGGGGCACGATGGGAGGCTCATACGGCTGGTTCTTCGGCGGCGCCGTTAGCAGCGGCGGCGCCGCTGCTACGTACTTCACCCAAGACCAGCGTGCGATTTCGACCGACGGCAACCGGATCTTCTTCACCGCCGCCGGCACTGGACAACTCTACGTTCGCGAAAACCCGCTGGCGCCCCAAAGTTCGATTAGCGGCGAACAGTGCACTGAGCCCGCCAAGGCCTGTACGGTGCGTGTCTCTGAGCCGGAAGAAGGCGTGACAGATCCCGCCACTCCGGCCGCTTTCGTCGGCGCCAGCGCGGACGGTTCGCTGGTCTACTTCCTCGACAAAGGCAAGCTCACCGCCGACTCGACCGCCAAGGGCTATGACCTCTACCGCTATGACCTCGAAGACGGCGATCTGACCGACCTCACTGTGGACCATGCCGACCCAAAGGGGGCTCAAGTGGAAGGCGTGCTGGGGATCGGCAAAAGTGGCGAAGACATCTACTTCGTCGCCACTGGTGCGCTGACTGAGGACGCGAGCAAGGCACCCGCGGGTCTAACCAATCTCTACGCAGTTCACGGCACGACGACGGAACTAATTACGCAGTTGCCAAACACACAGGAAAGAGAAGCTCTGAACTGGACCCCCCTCTCGGTCAGTTCGGGCGGAGTCCTCCTTACTCACACCAGCCGTGTAAGCGCGGACGGGCAGACGCTGCTGTTCACTGCCTCAAGCCAGCTCACCTCCTATCGTAGCCACGGGACCACAGAGCTCTATCTCTTTCGGCCTGGCGGGCAGCTTAGGTGCGTCTCCTGTAACCCGACCCGAGAGCGGCCGCGGGGCCGGGCAGGGGTGCAGGAAGTGCCTCAGCCCGGGTTCTCGCCCAGAAGAGATTACGCTTTTGTGACTCGTAATCTCTCTGCCGATGGGAAGCGGGTGATCTTCGACTCCGCCGACCAGCTCCTCGCTTCCGATGAAAACGGCGTCAACGACGTCTACGAGTGGGAGCAAAGGGGTAAGGGGAGCTGCCAAGACGAGACCTATGCGGGCGGGTGTCTTTTTCTCATCTCGAGCGGCACCAGCTCCAAACCTTCCTATTTCGCCGACGCAGATACGGAAGGCGAAAACGTCTTCTTCTTCACCGAGCAGCAGCTGGTCGCCCAAGATAAAGATCAGCTGGTCGACGTCTACGACGCACGCGTCAACGGTGGCATAGCAGCCCAGGATCAGCTGTCGAGCCCGGCCTGCGAAGGCGAAGCCTGCCTTGGCCCCGGGAGCTCTGGCGGGGCGGCCAATCCTGGTACTGCCTCCTTTTCCGGTTCCGGTGACATTCGCCGCCCGCCTCCCTGCGTGAAAGGACGCATCCGTCGCCACGGTCGCTGTGTCAAACACGGTCGTGGCAAGAAGAAGGACGCCAGGAAGCATCACAAACGACACAGCGGACGACGCGCTGCGCGCGCGCAGGAAGGATAGGAGATGAGGCGCCTGTTCACGGTACTGGCGTTGGGGGCAGCGACGATTATCCCCGCTGTCCCGGCGGTGGCAGCTGAAGCTGGCGCCCCCGCTTGGACGATTTCAGCGATCCCATACCCGACCGCCTTCGAAGCGGGTACCAACGATTTCGAATCCGGAGAAAACGGTCCCGGCTACCAGCTGCAGGCCTTCAACGTCGGAGGCGGTCCCACAATGAGTGGATTCACCATCGTCGACACCCTCCCCGGGCCGCTGACCCCCTCGGCCACACGCCAACCGGAAGGTAAATACGGACCCGAGGGGGAAAAGCAGAAACTTAATTGCAGTGTCGCTGGACACACGGTTACCTGCGTGGGTGGCCAGGTGGTGCCGCTCTTGCCTGGCGAAGAGGCAAGTGTGATCGTGCCGCTAGAAGTCGCCGCAAATGCGCCAGCCCAGGTGCTGAACAAAGTTCGCGTGGAAGGAGGGGGGGCCGCTCTCGTGACGAGCACCGCACCGACGCCGGTTCGCTCCGAACCGAGCCCCTTCAGCTTCCTTAGCGGATCTTCGGGACTCTATGGCTCGCGCACCAACGTGGATGGCTCGACGGCGACTCAGGCTGGTTCCCATCCCTACCAAGAGACTGTCGCGGGGTTCAACCTGACGACGAATGCCAACCCTAACGCACCCGATAACAACAGCTTGCTTGCCGCCGGCGGCGGCTTGCGGGAGGTTAAAGTCGAATTGCCGAAGGGAGATGTGATCAATCCAAGCGCGACTCCACATTGCACTGAGAGCCAGCTGCAAAGCGGCGAAGTGGGTTGTCCGGATGCTACCCAGATCGGCACGGTGGCGCTCACCCTCTCCATCGCCAGGGGATTTTCGGCACCCGCCACGATCCGCCCCCTCTACAACATGGTGGCACCCCCTGGACATCCAGCCGAGTTTGCCTTCGACATCGTCGAAGGCATCTACGTTCACATTCTAGGCTCGGTGCGCTCGGACGGCACCTTCGCGCTAGGAGCGAAGAGCAGCAATATCCTTGCGATCAAGACGATCGGCGGGGTGCGCACGGTGCTTTGGGGTGACCCGACGGCTGAAAGCCACGACTCCCAACGCGGCGTATGCGCCTTTAATGGTGTTCCCGGTGGCGCTTGTCCCACCGAGCGCACTCACAAGGCCTTCGTCACGATGCCGAGCGCGTGTGGGGACCCCCTAATCACCACCGTTCATGTCGATAGCTGGTTGGAACCGGGCAGCTTCATAAGCCGTAGCTATGAATCCAGCGACCTGAACGGCGGCCCGGTCGGCGTCGACGGCTGCAACCAGCTCCAATTCGAACCGACAATCGAATCGAGGCCGACCACCAACCTGGCGGATAGCCCTTCGGGCCTTGACTTCAACCTTCACCAGCCCCAAAACGAAGAATTCGAAGGCCTCGCCACGGCCAACCTCAAGGACATCACGGTGGCCCTGCCCCAGGGCATCGCGCTGAATCCCTCGGCGGGCGCGGGCCGCGATGCCTGCTCAAGCTCCCAGGTAGGGCTCGCCACAGCCGTCGGGGAGACCCCGATCCGCTTCAGTGAAGAAGGAGCCTCATGTCCCGACGCGGCCAAGATCGGCTCGGTCGAAGTAAAGACCCCGCTCTTGGAAGACCCGCTGCAAGGCAACGTCTATCTGGCAAAGCCCTTCGACAACCCCTTCGGGACATTGCTGGGGATCTACCTGGTGGTCGACGACCCACAGACGGGAGTGATGGCAAAGCTCCCCGGCAAGGTCGAAGCCGACCCCGCCACAGGTCAGCTCACCACGACCTTCACGGAAAGCCCGGAGCTTCCCCTCGAAGACGTGACCCTGCATCTCTTCAACGGACCACGAGCCGCTCTGACCACGCCTCAGACCTGCGGCGCCTACACCACCACCGCAAGCCTCACCCCCTGGAGCACGCCAGAAGGCGCCACGGTCGGGAAACAAGACTCCTTCGAAACCACCACCTCGCCCAACGGCGGCATCTGCCCGAGAAACGGTGGCGAAGCCCCCAACAAGCCCGCCTTCACGGCAGGCACCATCGCCCCCCAGGCCGGCGCCTACTCCCCCTTC
>DASZQM010000044.1:0-2702 GCA_035549645.1 Solirubrobacterales bacterium
AGTCGTTGCCGTGCCAGTCGATCAGGTGCTCGGGAGCCTCGGAGGTCATCCCCTCCCACCAGACGTCGCCGTCGTCGGTTTTGGCGCAGTTGGTGAAGATCGAGTTGCTCTCGATCGTCCGCATCGCGTTCGGGTTGGTGCCCTCGCCGGTGCCCGGCGCGACGCCGAAGAAGCCCGCCTCGGGGTTGACCGCGTAGAGGCGGCCATCCTCGCCGATCTTCATCCAAGCGATGTCGTCGCCGATCGTCTCGACCTTCCAGTCGGGCAGGGTCGGGATCAGCATCGCCAGGTTGGTCTTGCCGCAGGCCGAGGGGAAGGCGCCGGTGACGTACTTGACCGTGCCCTCGGGCGAAGTCAGCTTGAGGATCAACATGTGCTCGGCCAGCCAGCCCTCGTCGCGGGCCATCGCCGAGGCGATCCGCAGCGCGAAGCACTTCTTGCCGAGCAGCGCGTTGCCCCCGTAGCCCGAGCCAAAGGACCAGATCTCGCGCGTCTCCGGGTAGTGGACGATGTACTTGTTGTCCTCGTTGCAGGGCCAGGGGACGTCTTCGATCCCTTCGACCAGCGGCATGCCGACCGAGTGCACGCAGGGGACGAACTCGCCGTCGGTGCCGAGCACGTCGAGGGCGGCCTTGCCCATCCGGGTCATGATCCGCATCGAGACGGCGACGTAGGGCGAGTCGGTCAGCTGCACGCCGATGTGGGCGATCGGCGAGCCGAGCGGCCCCATCGAGAAGGGCACCACGTACATCGTGCGGCCGACCATGCAGCCCTGGAAGAGGCCGTTCAGGGTCTCGCGCATCGCGGCCGGTTCGCGCCAGTTGTTGGTCGGGCCGGCGTCCTCCTCACGCTCAGAGCAGATGAAGGTGCGGTCTTCGACCCGGGCCACGTCGGCGGGGTCGGAGAGGGCGAGGTAGGAGTTGGGGCGCTTGGCGTCGGAGAGGCGCTCGAAGGTGCCGGCGTCGATCAGGGTCTGGGCGAGGGAGTCGTACTCCTCGGCCGAGCCGTCGCACCAGTGGACGGCGTCGGGCTGGGTCAGGTCTGCGATCTCCCCGACCCAGTCGAGGAGCTGTGCGTGCGTGGTCGGCGCTGCGGCCGCGATGGTTTGGCTCATCCGCGGCACTTTATTCATTGGCAGGACGGAGATTGATCACACTTGTGTCCGCATTTTGGTTGCGAATTTCGATCGTTGCCACTTGTTCAGCGCCTTTCTGCGGCCTGACGGTGCATTCGAAGGTAGTCCCTTTTTCGACCTTGACCCCGGAGGGGCAGTCGACCGAGGCAACCTTTTCCCCCAGCGAACTGGGCAGGCTCGCTTTCAGCTGTTCCTCCATCTTGGTGCTGTCGAGCACCGTTTCCCCGCAGCCGACGGCGAGCAGGGCAACGATGGCCAGGCTGAGCAGCACGCACGCGCTCCTGGCCAAGAGGCCTCTTCTTCCCGGAAGGAACACCTCATCGAAGTATCCCAGGCGAGGGGCGAGCGCCCTCTCTCGCCCACTTGGATAGGGTTCCCCGCCGCTGATGAGGTTCTTCGAGTACGAGGCACGCAAGATCGTCGAGCTGGCGGGGATTCCCGTCACCAAGTACGGCTTCTGCACGACCGCAGACGAGGCCCGCAAGGTCGCCGAGGAAATCGGCGGTCCCGTGGTCATCAAGAGCCAGGTGCTGAGCGGCGGCCGGATGAAGGCGGGCGGCGTCAAGTTCGCCGACACGCCCGAGGAGGCGGCCGAGCACGCCGAGGCGATCCTGAAGCTGGAGATCAACGGCCACATGCCGCGCGGCGTGCTGGTCGATCCCAAAGCCGAGATCAAGCAGGAGTACTACGCCGGTGTCGTCTGGGACGGCACGGCGAAGAAACCGCTGATGCTGTTCAGCGACATGGGCGGGATCGACATCGAGGAGGTCGCCGAGACCCACCCCGATCACGTCGGCCGCGGCCACGTCTCCAACCTGCTGCCGATCGCCGACTTCGAGGCCAAGCAGGTCGTCGCCGCCACCGGCGTCACCGGCTCGCAGCTGGGCCGCGCCACCCCGGTCCTGGCCAAGCTCGCCCGCCTCTTCCGCGACAACGACATGACCCTGGCCGAGATCAACCCGCTCGCCGAGCTGACCGACGGCAGCTTCGTCGCCCTCGACGCCCATATGGAGATGGAGAACGAGGCGGTCGGCCGCCAGAAGGGCCTGCTGCGCAAGAAGCTCGAGATCGCCGAGGACGACACCCGCGAGACCTACGAGCCATCCGACTTCGAGAAGAACGTGGCCGCGATCGACGCCGCCGACCACCGCGGCGTGATCCAGGGCAAGGACCACGGCTTCACCGGCAACCTCGGCCTCGTGATCGGCGCCGGCGGCGGCTCGCTGACCCTCACCGACGCGGTCCGCAGCCAGGGCGGCAAGCCGGCCAACTACTCCGAGATCGGCGGCAACCCCTCCGTCGCCAAGGCCTGCGGCCTGGCCAAGGAGGTGCTGGAAAAGGACGGCGTCGAGAAGATCGCGGTGATGATGTCGATCGTCTCCAACACCCGCGTCGACATCGTCGCCCGCGGCGTGATCAAGGCCTGCCTCGAATTGGGCAAGGACCCCGGCGAGACGATCGCGATCTTCCGCATCCCCGGCGCCTGGGAGGAGGAGGGCTTCAAGATCCTCGAGAAATACGGCGTCGAGTACTGCGACCGCTCGGTCCCGATGTGGGAGGCCGCCGG
>DASZQM010000045.1:0-7344 GCA_035549645.1 Solirubrobacterales bacterium
GTGTGCCGGGCGAGGCATCCCCACCCCGCCTTCACACACTCGGATGGGAGGCGTCCTCGAACTCCCGAAACAACCCCGTGACGACGAAGGCGACCTGCTCGCCGATGTCGACGGCGTTGTCGCCGATCCGCTCGATCGCGCGAGCGCCGAGCAACATCGTCATCGCCCACTCGCGCTTGTCGGCATCGTCGCCGATCTCGAGCGCGAGGCGGAAGCATTCGCGGTTGAGGTTGTCGACGGCGTCGTCCTGGCGCACGAGGTCGCGGGCCAGTTCCACGTCGCGCCCCTCGAAGGCTCGCTTGGCCTGGCTGATCAGGGTCTTGGTCTGCGCCCCCATCGTCAGGATCAGCTTCACCATCTCCTGGTCGGAGGGGGGCTCGTTGCCGGTCAGCGGAATCAGCTTGCAGACGTTGACGCACTGGTCGCCCATCCGCTCGATGTTCTTCAGCACGTGCAGCAGGGCTGAGATCAGGCGCAGGTCGGTGGCCACCGGCGACTGGGTCGCGAGCAGCGTGATCAGCGCCTGGTGCACCTCGAGGTAACGGCCGTCGATGCGGTCATCGTCGGCGACGACGATCTGGGCCAGCTCGACGTCCTGGTGCTCGACCGCCTCCAGGGTGCGGCTGAGCGAGGCGCTGACCAGGTC
Source organism: Solirubrobacterales bacterium (assembly GCA_035549645.1). Lineage (GTDB taxonomy): Bacteria > Actinomycetota > Thermoleophilia > Solirubrobacterales > 70-9 > VRUE01. The sequence continues at coordinate 647 of DASZQM010000045.1, forward strand.
GAGGCCGCCGAGGGCGCTCGCCTCGAGCCGGTCCAGCTCCTCCTGGTATTCGACCCTGATCGTGCCCGGCATCGGCTAGCCGAACCGTCCGCTGACGTAGTCCTCGGTCGCCTGCTTCTCGGGACTCGTGAAGATCTTCTCGGTCGGGCCGATCTCGACGAGGCGCCCCGGCTTGCCCGTTTCCTCGAGGTTGAAGAAGGCGGTGATGTCGCTTGCGCGGGAGGCCTGCTGCATGTTGTGGGTGACGATCGCGATCGTGTACTTGCTCTTCAGCTCGCCGATCAGGTCCTCGATCGCCAGCGTCGCCACCGGGTCGAGCGCCGAGCAGGGCTCGTCCATCAGCAGCACCTCGGGCTCGACCGCGATCGCGCGGGCGATGCAGAGCCGCTGCTGCTGGCCGCCGGAGAGGCCCGAGCCGGGCTTGCCGAGCCGGTCCTTGACCTCGTTCCAGAGGTGAGCGCCGCGCAGCGAGCGCTCGACGACCTCGTCCTTCTCGGACTTCTTCACCCGGCCGGCGTTGAGGTTGAGGCCGGCGGCGACGTTGTCGTAGACCGACATCGTCGGGAAGGGGTTGGGCTGCTGGAAGACCATGCCGATCAGGCGGCGCACCTGCACCGGGTCGACCTTGGGGCCGTAGATGTCCTGGCCGTCGAGCTGGATGCTGCCCTCGACCCGGGCGCCCGGGTTGAGCTCGTGCATGCGGTTGAGCGAGCGCAGGAAGGTCGTCTTGCCGCAGCCGGAGGAGCCGATCAGCGCCGTCACCTTGTTCGGCTCGACCGTCATCGTCACGTCTTCGACCGCGTGGAAGTCGCCGTAGAAGAGGTTGACCTCCTTGGCGTCGAGCGTCTTGGCCGGTCGACCCGTCGCGACCTGCGGCGCCTCGGGAGCGGCCTGCGTCTCTGTGATCGGGGGCTTCATCTCAATCTTGCCGACCTCGGTCTCTGTCTCGGCTCGGGTTGCGCCCGCTGCTCCCATCGGTCGTGCTCTCCTTCCATCCACTTAGCGGATCTCGGTTCGATAGCGGCGGTAGATCAGGCGAGCCACGAGGTTGAGGACCATGACGATAACTATCAGGGTCAGCGCGGCTGCCCAGGCCCGGTCGTAGGAGGCCTGCTTGAAGACCCCGGGCGTGCGGTACTCGCTGTAGGCGTAGACCGCGAGGTTCTGCATGCGGCCCGAGAAGGGGTTGCTGTTGATCGAGTCGACGACGCCGGTGGTGACCAGCAGCGGCGCCGTCTCGCCGATGATCCGCGCGATCGCGATCATCATCCCGGTGACCAGCCCGGCGAAGGCGGTCGGCAGCACCACCTTGGTGATCGTCCGCCACTTTGGCGTGCCGAGCGCGTAGGACGCTTCGCGCAGGTGGTTGGGGACGATCTTCAGCACCTCCTCGGAAGTGCGGATCACGATCGGGATCATCAGCACCGAGAGCGCCACCGAGCCCATCGCGCCGAGGCGGATGCCGGGTCCGAGGAAGATCGCGAAGAGGGCGTAGGCGAAGAGGCCGGCGACGATCGAGGGAATGCCGGTCATCACGTCGACGAAGAAGGTGAGCGCCCGGCGCAGGCGGCCGTTGCCGCCGTACTCGGTCAGGTAGATCGCCGCCATCAGGCCGATCGGGATCGAGATCAGCGCCGCGACGCCGGTGATCACCAGGGTGCCGACGAGCGCGTGGGCCGCGCCGCCGCCGCCGATCTTGCCGCGCGCGTCCTCGGTGAGGAATTCGAGGCTGATCCCCGGAATGCCCCGCTTGGCGACCTCGAAGATCAGCGAGAGCAGCGGGATCAGGGCGAGGCAGAAGGCCGAGACGATGATCAGGGTCACCAGCCGGTCCTTGGCCCGGCGAGGGCCCTCAACCCGGCGCGAGGTGGCGTAGGTGACGATCGCGGCGATGAAGGCGGTGAGAACCAGCAGCAGCGCGACGCTGAAGGACCCGGCGGCGAGCAGGACGATCGCGGCAAGCACGGCCGAGCCGCCGACCGCGCCGTAGGAGAACCAGCTGGGCAAAACGCCTCTGTCTAGCGAAAGAGCGTTCACTGGATGTTCTGCCTGGAGATGATCGCGCGAGCGATCAGGTTGGTGACCAGGGTGATCGCGAAGAGGACGAGGCCCGAGGCGATCAGGGTGTTGATCGCAAGGCCGGTCGATTCGGGGAAGTCGAGGGCGATGTTGGCGGCGATCGTCGAGGGGTTCGCCTGGCTGATCAGGTTGAAGGTGACGATGCCCGAGACTGAGAGGATGATCGTCACCGCCATCGTCTCGCCCAGCGCCCGCCCGAGGCCGAGCATGGCGCCGCTGATGATCGACGATTTGCCGAAGGGCAGAACTGTCATGCGGATCATCTCCCAGCGGGTCGCTCCCAGCGCCAGCGCGCCTTCCTGCAGCTTGCGCGGCGTCTGCGAGAAGACCTCGCGGGCGACGGCGGAGACGATCGGCAGGATCATCACCGTGAGGACCAGGCCGGCGACGAGCATCGTGCGGCCGGTCACCGAGGCGGGACCCTCGAAGAAGGGGATGAAGCCAAGGTGTTTTTCGAGCCATTCCATCGGCCCGACCGCGGCGGGGCCGAGCACGAAGATCCCCCAGAGCCCGTAGACGATGCTGGGCACGGCGGCGAGCAGGTCGACCATGTAGCCCAGTGGCAGCAGCAGCTTCTTCGGCGCGATGTGGCTGATGAAGAGCGCCACGGCAACGGCGAGGGGCACCGCGAGCACGACCGCGATCGTCGCCGCCAGCACGGTGCCGAAGGCGAGCGGCGCGATGTAGTCGACGAGGCTCTTGCCGCCGGGCAGTTCGGAGGAGGCGGCGGTGACGGCCGGCTCGGCCTTGATCAGCAGGAAGGCGGCGACGCCGCCCAGCAGGACGAGGATCGTTACCGCAGCGGCAACGGAGAAGTTGGAGAAGATCCGGTCCCCCCATCGCCGCCGCCCTCCTGAGGCGGCGGCGATGAGTTGACCGGCATTGGTCGTGGTGTCGGCGTGAGCCTCCACCTACCGCCTAGCCTTCGATTGCTTCCACGGCTGGTGCGATCTTCTTGCTCAGGCCCGCCGAGAGCGGCGCCGAGCCGGCGTTTTCAGCCGCGACCTTCTGACCTTCTTCGCTGACCGCGTATTCGAAGTAGCCCTTGACCAGTTCGCCTTCGCTGGCCGAGCCGTACTTGGTGCAGCCGATCAGGTAGGAGACCAGGACGATCGGGTAGGTGCCCTGCGATTCGGTCTTGCGATCGAGTTCGAATGGGAACGTGTAGGGACCGCTCTCCAGGTCCTTGGCTTCCGGCGACTCCTCGAGGATCTTCGCCGCGGCCTCCGGGGTCGGTTCGACGTAGTCCTTGCCGACCTTGATCGTGGCGATGCCGAGTTCACCGGCCTGGCTGGCGTCGGCGTAGCCGATCGCGCCGTCGCCGGCGGTCACTGCTTCGACCACTCCGGAGGTGCCCTGGGCGGCCTCGCCACCCTTGACGGGCCAGTCGCCGCTCACTTCGTATTTCCAGATGCTGGGAGCGACCGCGGAGAGGTATTCGACGAAGTTCTCGGTCGTGCCCGACTCGTCGGAGCGGTTGACCGGGGTGATCCGGGTGTCGGGCAGTTCGGTGCCCGGGTTGTCCTTGGCGATCGCCGGGTCGTTCCAGCTGGTGATTTCCTGGTTGAAGATCTTCGCCAGCGTTTCCGGGTCGAGCTGCAGCGATTCGACCCCTTCGAGGTTGTAGATGATCGCGATCGGCGAGACGTAGGCCGGGACCTCAACCAGCTTGCCGGGACCGCAGCGCTTGACCGCCTTTTCCAGTTCCCCTTCTTCGGGGGAGAGAGCCGCGTCGCTGCCGGCGTAGGCCACGCCACCGGCGATGAACTGTTCGCGGCCACCGCCTGAGCCGACGGCGTCATAGGAAACCGTGGCGCCGGAGTTCGCGTTCTCGAATTCGGCGATCCAGGCTTCCTGCGCCGCCTCCTGGGCGGTGGAGCCGGCGCCCGCGATCTGGCCGGAGAGGTTGCCGCCACCGGAGGAGCTGCTGCTTTCGTCGCTGCTGCTGCCGCAGGCAGAGATGCCGATAGCGAGGACGGCCAATGAGGCGAGAATGGCCAACCATCTAGAAGGACTCACTCGAACTCCTTTTCGTTGTTTGGGCACAGGAGCGGGCAGAGCCCGCCAGCTTGCCCGGCCACACTCTCAGCGGGCCTCGAACAGCTTGTTACCTGCCTGTATCGGGAATGTGAAAAAGATGTAAAAAGCCCCCGGAAGTCGGCAAATTCAGCCTTCCGGCGAGAAGCGATAGCCGATGCCGCTGTGGGTGTGGATCAGGCGCTTGCCCGGCAGCGCTTCGCTCAGCTTGGAGCGCAGGCGGCTGACGTAGACGTCGACCGAGCGGTCGTCGAGGCGCGGTTCGCGCCCCCAGACCTCGGCGAAGAGCTCCTCGCGGGTGAGGATGCGCTGCGGATGCGCCGCCAGGGTCGTCAGCAGCTGCAGCTCGCGCACGGTCAGGCTCAGCGGCCGGCCATCGACCAGGGCGGCATGCTCCTCAGGCCTGATCTCCAACATAGGTCGCGAGCATGGCCGCGTCGCAGTGGCGCGCGGTTACGCGACCGTAAAGCTGCTGTGAACTACTTGTGAATCGGCGATTTCCGGCTCGTCGGCGAGCGCGGCGGCCTCCGCGGCGACCTTGCCGCCGACTGCCTCGGGGTCGAAGCGGTAGCCGACGCCGAAATGGGTGTGGATGTAGCGCCAGCTCGGCGAGCGCTTCTCCAGCTTCTGGCGCAGCTTGCGGATGAAGACGTCGACCGAGCGATCGCCGTGGGCCATGGCGTAGCCCCAGACCCGCTGGTAGATCGCCTCGCGCTCGAGCACCTGGCCCTTGACGTCAGCGAGGAGCTGCAGCAGCTCGAACTCGCGGCGGGTGAGGTCGAGGCTCTCGCCGGAGACGAAGGCCTGGAACTGATCGGCGCGGATCTCGAGCTCGCCGACGACGACCGTGCCGGACTCGACGCCGGCGCGGGTGCGGCGCCGGCGGCGGGAGACGGCCTCGATCCGCGCCATCACCTCCTCCGGGTGGCAGGGCTTGCCGATCCAGTCGTCGACTCCCATGCGCAGGCCGCGCACCCGTTGGGCCACGGTCGAGCGGCCGGTGCAGACGATCACGCCCAGATCGGGAAGCAGGTCACAGACACGCGCCAGGTAATCCCATGCTTCGTCGCCAAGCACGGAGAGGTCGACCAGGAGCGCGTTGAGCTTCATCGCCACCAGCTCTTCGGGCGGGATGGCGCTGCCCGACACACGCTGCTGCCAACCGGCGGCTTCGGTCCGCTTGGAGAGGACCGTGACGAAACCGCTGTCGTCGTCGATTACCGCGAGCCTGATGGTCTGCTGGGGATTCAAGCGAAGGGATTGTATGTCTCGCCAACGACGGACGCGGCCCGAAAGTGCCTGCGTTCACAGGATTTTTACAGGTCAATACCCCTAATTTGCGGGAAAGCGGGACTTTCTCCGGATCTTCACGCCTGCCCCAGAGAGCGTCGCCACACTTCGACCCTCACGAGACTCCTCTCTCGTCACCGCGAACGGCCCACTGCCCCGGGCCGTTCGCTTTTTTTTGTGGCGACTAGCTGATCGCCCCGGTCGCGGCGAGTACCAGCACCAGGGCGCCGAGGGCGATCCGGTAGACGACGAAGATCTCGAGGCTGTGGGAGCTGAGGTAGCGCAGCAGCCAGGCGATCGCCAGGTAGCCGGTGACGAACGCCACCACGGTGGCGATCGCGGTCGCCGCCGGCGAGGGGCCGCCCGCTTCGCCGACCTTGCGCAGCTCGAAGAGGCCGCTGAGCACCACGGCGGGGACCGAGAGCAGGAACGAGTAGCGGGCGGCAGCGAGGCGATCGAAGCCGCGGAAGAGCCCGGCCGAGATCGTCGCCCCCGAGCGCGAGACGCCGGGCACGAGCGCCAGCGACTGGGCGACGCCGATGAAGAGACCGTCGCGGCCGTTCATCTCCTGCAGGTCGCGCGTCCGCGTCCCCACCCGCTCGGCCAGCACCATGACGAAGGAGAAGAGGATCAGAGCCGAGCCGATCAGGTAGAGGCTGCGGGCGCCGGACTCGATCTGGTCCTTGAAGATGAAGCCGAAGATCGAGATCGGGATCGTGCCGAGGACGATGAACCAGCCCAGCTTGGCCTCCTGGCTCGCCTGGCGAATCGGCACCCGCAGCTCGCTCAGCCAGGCGCGCGCGATGCGCCAGAGATCGTCGCGGAAGTAGATCAGCACGGCGGCCATCGTGCCGAGCTGAATCACCGCGGTGAAGCCGGCGCCGGGATCGGGCCAGCCGAGCAGCGCCGGCACGATCCGCAGGTGGCCGCTGGAGGAGATCGGCAGGAACTCGGTCAGACCCTGGACCAGGCCGAGGACGATCGCTTCGAGGGTGCTCATGGCCGCTACGGGCACTGACGCTGACATGGCGGCGCATCCTACGGAGTGCGCTAGATTCCCGGGCGTGAAGGCACCGACTCGCGCCATGACGATCGCAGCCGCCCTCTGCGCCGCGCTGCTCTCGCTGCTGCTCGCCGCGCCGCTGGCGCTGGCCGACAACGGCGTCGGCCTCGCCGGTCCGACCACGGACAAGACGGTCACCTTCTTCTGCTTCGGCGTGATCGCCTTCTTCGCGATCCTCGTGATCGTGCTCTCGATCGTCCAGGGACGGCTCGAGAAGCGCAAAGAACGC
>DASZQM010000046.1:0-19191 GCA_035549645.1 Solirubrobacterales bacterium
TCGCCTCAACCGGCTCGGCACGATGCTGAGGGGAGCCGAGCGGGCGGTGTGGGTTGGCTCGCCGCTGAGCGTCCATCGCCGTTGCGACGAACCGATGTTCGGCCTCTCCAATGCGATCGCCTACGACGGGCTGATGATCGACGCGACCGACCGCGAGCTCGCCCAGGCCTTCGAGACCCACTATCCCGCTCTCCCCGCGAGCAAATGGATCGACGTCAGCTCGACCATCTCCCAGGGGCATTGGATTCCCGCCGAGGGAGCCGAGGTCGACCGGATCCTTACCCACCTTGGCGAAATCGAGTTGGACCCTTCTCAGGTGATGGCGATCGGCCCGTTCCGAGACGTCGCGCGACGTCTCGAAGAACGCGCACGAAAGCACCACGGGCTGAAGGCGGGAACCATCCACACCGCGCAGGGCAAGGAGGCCGACATCGTGATCCTGGTGCTCGGCTCCGACCCAGCTCGCGAGGGCGCTCGAGCGTGGGCAGCCAGCAAACCCAACCTGCTCAACGTCGCGGTCAGCCGCGCCAAGCGCCGCCTGTACGTGATCGGCGACCGAGACGCCTGGAGGCGTCACCGCTACTTCGATTTGCTTGCCGATCGACTTCCTCATGGCCGACCGCGCACCTGACCGATGGACGAAGCGAATTGCACAGTACGGTTGCTACGTTTTCGCTACATCGCAATCACTGACGAGCCGCGCCACGGCACGAGGACTGGAGTAACCCCGATCGAACCATCAGCCTTTCAAGCCGGAGGTCGAGAGTTCGATTCTCTCCGGGCGCATACCGCGACGTTCCGGGGGGCGCCGCGATTTGCCGCATTGCAGAGCCGTTTGCGGACCCTTCTTTTGACGTTCCGTTCCGCGCGTGTCCGAGGCGTTCCGGGCGGTTCAAAACGTGTCCAGTTTCATTGTGGTCGCATTTCGCGAGTTGTCGCGGGTGGGGGCTAGGCTCTGCCGCGAATGGCGGACAAGGCAAGGCAGAAAGCGCTCGCAGATGTTCGTCGTGCCCAGACCAAATTCGCTGGCGTTCAGGACAAGCTGGCTGATGCTCGTAAGGAGCGGCGCGAGAGCTTCGAGCAGGCTCGCGAAACTGGGCTGACGCTGCGTGAGATCGGCGCGGCGGCTGACCTGCACCTGACGCGCGTCAGGGAAATCATCGACTCGGATTAGGGCTTCCCCCTAAACGCCTGGTACTCTCGCCGAGAACCCGTAATAAGCGGCCCCCGGCGGCGCGGTAACGCCAACCGAGGGCCTGACCACAAGGAGAGGAACCCTCCTCATGGCTGATGAGAACCCTACGGGGCGCGGCGCTGCCGTTGCCCTCCACCTTCCGGCCGATCAGGTCGGCTTTCTGCGCGGCACGTTCGTGGATGCTCGCGAGGGCGTCCAAGACGAGCTGCGACACCATCCGGGCGAACTCAAAGACCCAACGCACCTACGCAGGGAGGAGGCCGCCTACGGGCGGCTCCTCACGGCTCTGGATGAATGCGTGATCGTGCCCGACCCCGACGTTCGCGCCGTCGCCCGCGACCTAGCCGGAGTGATTGACCAGGACAACGAGCACAGCCGCGTCATCTTCGAGCACGACGCCTTTCATGGCCTGCTCGCGGTGCTCGAACCTGCGGAGGTCGAATCGTGAGCGGCGCCCCGACCAACCCCTTGGCCGAGTGCTTCGCCCGGAACCTGGTCGAGGCCCGCGAACGCGCCGAAATCTCCCAGGAGGAGCTTGGCCTGCGTGCCGCGCTCCATCGCACGGAGATCAGCCAGCTTGAGCGAGCCAAGCGGGTAGCGCGCATCGACACCGTCGCCAAGCTCGCCGGTGCTCTTGGGGTGCCGACCAGTCGCCTGCTCGACGGCATTGCCTGGAACCCCGGCGAGTACACGCCCGGCAGCTTCCGGCTCAGCGCGTCGGATGAGACCAATCAATGACGAACTCAAAGCAAAGAAGAAGAAGGCAAAGGACCGAAACCCAAGCAAGGCAAAGCCAAGAACCAAAGACCCAAGAAGCCCAACCGAAAAGGAAGCTCAAAAAGAGCCAAGAGCCAAAGTCGAAAGAAGAGCCACAAAAAACAGCAACAACCCAACAGCCGACACACTACGCACCCTCCGGTTCGTGCCCGAGCCGCCGTTAGATGTTGCCCGAGATCGGAGAGGCTGGAACGCCCCGCTGGCGATCCTTCAGGCCGGGCCTCCGGCGGCCGATTGTGGCACGGCTTCGCCGTGCGGAGGCCGCCTGTATGGAGGCCCCGGGAGAGCCCTGATCTTCGGTCGTCGGGGCAACTTGTGGATCAACCGAAGGTCTCCCCGGCACCTATGGGCCATGAGACGAAATCAGCCGATGGAATCAGCATTGCCCACCTTCTTCACCGAGCGCAGTCTCGCCGCCTACCTCGCCGTCTCGGATCGCACGATCCGCAACTGGATCAGGCGAGGCGAGCTGCCGTCTTACAAGCTCGGAGCCGCTCGACGGATTGACCCTGCCGACGTGGAGGCCTTCCTCGCCGGAAGGAGGGAGGCCCGATGAGGCGCGAGTCGCCAATCAAACGCCGCAACCCCTCCGGCGAGATCGTTTGGGTCGCGCGGTACACCGGTAGCGACGGCAAGCGCCGGATTGCCAAGCCCCGCTGGAACCGAGGCAAGGGAACCTTCCTCCTCAAGCGAGAAGCCCAGCAAGCGATTGACGAGGCCTATGGCATTTCAGATCGTCCCGACACGCTGGGGGAGTACTTCTCAACCTGGACCACCCATCACCCGCGCTCAGAGCGAACCAACGAGACCAACGAGCACCGCATCGGCCGCGTGCTTGAGGTAGAGATCGAGGGCATGCCGCTCAAGGCATGGCCGATGAGGGAGTTGCGCCGCCGTCACGCCCTCGCCCTCATTGACCACCTTCTGCGCGTCCAGGGCCGAGCGACCACAGGAGCTATCGGCATCCTTCGCGCGCTTTCGGCAATGGCCGAGGACGCGATCACCGACGAAGTGGCCGACCTCAATGCGTTCAAGGGCGTCAGGGTTCGAGCCAGCGATCCGAGAGCGCAGAAGAAGCGGCGGCCTATCCGTGTCTTCACCTTCGAGGAAATGCACGCCTTCGCCAAGGCGGCGGGTAGCTACGAGGCGATGATCCGCGTCTTCACCGACACCGGCATGAGGCTGGGGGAGGTGCTGCCGCTGAAACGAGAGGACTTCGACGGCGAGACGCTGAAGGTCAGGCGCACCGCCCACGAGGGCGTGATCCTCGACGGCACCAAGACCGATCACGGCGAGCATGATGCGGGGAGGACGGTTCCGGTCCCGGCAACCCTCGCCTGGATGATCGAAGCTCAGATGCGCCTCAATGGCGAGGACTGTGACCTCCTCTTCACGACCCCAACCGGCCGCATGTGGCGCGAGCGCAACTTCTACCGCGATCTCTGGCACCCAACCCAGAAGGCCTCCGGCCTAGACATCCGCCCCCACGAGTGCCGCCACTCCTACGTCACCCACCTTCGCGCCGCCGGCATCAACGACGCCGACCTAGCCGAGGTCGCTGGCCATCGCGTCGAGACCATGTTGGCTCAGTACACGCATCCCACTCGAAAGAGCTTCGATGCGATTAAGTCAGCTATTGGGGAGCCAGGATAACAACTAGGTGAATACTGTCCTGGTACGGCGCAATACTTTCGAATCATGGCGGAAGAACCCCGAATTCCAGAGAACGCACTTCGGGCTGCCGTTGATGATCTCGACGCAATTGAGTTCATCGCGAGTGGCGGTCAAGGTGACGCTTGGCGAGTCCGTCGCAAGGGGGGTGAGGACGAGGTTCTGAAGGTTGTGGTCAACGCAGATCCTGCCCGAGTAAAACGGGAGATCGGTGCCATGCAAGCGGTCGACAATCCTTATGTAATGGGTTTTACCGAGGCTGGAACCCTCGACCACAACGGGAGTAGCTACCCATTCCTAATCGGAGAGTATGTACCGGGAAAGTCTGTCGCGCAGCGTGTCGAAGACGGCGATTGGCCAGACGAGAAGGAGGCACTCGCCCTTGCCGTCGGCGCACTCAGGGGGCTTTCTGCAATTCACGAGGTCGAGACGGTGCACCGGGATATTAAGCCAGGTAATTTGGCGCTTCGTGACGACGACTGGTCTCGTCCCGTCATCCTTGATCTTGGGCTCGTGCGTGATCTAGTCGGGGACTCGATCACTGCATATCCTGATTTGCTTGGAACTATTCCTTTTATGTCACCCGAGCAGCTACGTCGTGAGAAGGCTGTAAAACGATCGGACGTTTTCGGAGTAGGAGTTACTCTCTTCCTCCTCCTCACGAAAGGTCGACACCCTTTTATCGCGCAAGGGGAGAACATCGCGCTTGAAGTTCTAGAGGAGCGAATGAGAGACGGTGACTGGCCTAAATGGGAAGACGTCAACGGCATCGACTCTGACGTAATAGAAGTGCTCTCGCTAATACTGCGGCCTGATGCATTTAGGCGTCCTCGTGCGGGTGCGGCGGCCGACGCACTTGAGGCACTTCAGGGCGATAACTGATGCTGCCTGACGCGCCGATCTTTCTCGCCCAGCAGACCTATAGAGGGCGGGCTCATAATCGCCTCGGACCAGTTGGCAAAGCTTGCGTTAGCGACTCTCGCCAAGTACCCGGCGTGCTTCTTGATTTTGGTGCCGTTCACCTACGAGGAATAGAGGAAGATGCATCCAAACGCAGTCCTCTCTCTCCGATGGTTACCGGATGCTCAGGCTATGGCATTGAAACCAAGCAGAACGTGCCAATGGCTCCGTGGATTCAGCGTTCTGCGCCTAGCACCAAAACCGAGTGGGACAGTACGATCCGAGAATCAATAGAGCAACAACGCAAACTGGGTGTCGATGCAATTGTTACTCCTGGTGCAGAACTCACGTCCGGCGCCTACCCGAACGGCTTGAGTCGCCAGATAGATGCTGTTAGACGGGCCTGGCTAAAAAGACCGCAGGATGATCTTCCATGGCTGGCAGAGGTATACGTTCATGACGATTGGATCGTTGATCAGTCAATGCGCCGATTTGCTTTGAATGTGATTACGGACCTTCCCGATGACATAGGGGTTTGCCTGCATGTCCGGTTCGCCAAAAGGGACGCTGCATATAACGCTCCCAGCCTCGAACCACTCCGCGACATGGTCGAAGTATTGGCAGATGACGGGCGAAAGGTGCTCGTCATGCAGAGTGGAATCGTCGGCTGGCTTTCGATCGCTTGGGGAGCATGGGGATTTAGCGCTGGAATGAGCCAAGGTTCATGGCTTGATCACAGGACCATCATTAGAAGACGGGCGGGTGCTCCCTCGCCCCCTAGGGTAGAACGGTACTTTGAGCCACAACTTCTGCATTCGGTACTTGCCGCAGATCACAACCGTTTTACTGGGGCTAATGGATATGTGAAGTGTGAATGTGCGTTCTGCAAAAGTCTGACACAGGCCGCCAATTGGGATCACACTGCTGCTGCTCAGCATGATCTATATGCGCTAGCTGGACTGACCGAGAAAGTCAAAGGCGTAGATCGTGCGGCGCGACGTAATGCTGTCCGGACGACAATAGAAACCGCTCAAAACACTTGGGCTCAGTGGAAAGCTATTGCAGGACTCAGCAACCGTGCAGAGCCAACCGAGCTCTCGGTTTGGCGCGGCTTGGTGTAGGGGGTCTCAGGAAGATCTGCGCCAGCAGCGAGTGCGGATGCAAGAGATTGTTCTGCTGCCCACACACTTGACACGCCCGCGATCCGTCGTTTGCTTGTAGGCCGAAACACAACATTCATTTTCTCGTTGTCATTGAGGTAGGCCAATCCGATGCCCGATTTGCAAAGTTTGTTGATTGCGCTTTGCGGAGGGCGTTGGCCGAGTATGAGCCACGATGCATGTGCCCATGCTTGATAGGCCCACGCTTGATGTATGGCTCGGCGCCAGTCGGATCGCTTAAGCTCAGCGGCAACCATTCTTCTTACTGGGGATTTCCAAGCTGGCGATGTGCGGTAGATGCATCTACCCGCCTTATGCTCAAGCAGAGAACCATGCTCTTGACCGAGTCGAGTTGCGCGTCTAATAGCCGAGTGACTGACACCCAATAGGTCTGCTAGTTCTGAAACTGATCTGGAAGCCCGGCGACAAGCAAGAATTGTCCGAAGGGCGAGCAGGTCACTGGTCGGACGAATACCTGCGTCCTTTCGACCCACTAGGGCGGTCTTGTCAAATTGCACGGCCACCAAATCGGCAATTGCGAGTGGGCCCACTATCTCGCGGGCGATGAAATCCGGGTTCTGCTGAAAGCGCCACCACCGCTTCCACTCGTCGGCGGCGAGGTCGGTCATGTCGGACTCGCGGGCAGGCGCAAGACCCGGTGCGCTGGTGGCGGCAGTCCAAGTGTCTGTTGAAGTCGGCATAGATCCCACGAAGGACGAGATCCCTATGCCGCAGCGCCTCCCGAAGCTAGCGACAGGCTGGTATTCGCGGTTGGGGAAGCCGTCCCTCCACCTGGAAGATAGCGACCGGATGCATTCGTTGAAGAGTTCGCGCTAGACGTAGCACCCTGGATTCACCAATGCCGTTGACGAAGGGCGAGCGTCCTTGTTTTCCTAGAACTCGATCAATCCTTCTTCAAGCTCTGTGACCTTGCCTCGCTTTGGCGGCTCTACCTTCTCGTCGAGGGCATCGAAATTGTTGAAGTAAAGATTTCGCGGACCTTTCAAGCGACGATTCGTCCGGGGATTTCGAAGGATGCGTCGACGCCCAATCAATTTTTCGGCCTCAAGTTTTGAAATACCGCGTTCCAGGGTCGGAACCGAGAAGCTCAGGCGGACTCGATCGGAGGGACCATAGAGGCCGTCCTTATCAGCGAACCAAGCCAGGGGCCGATACCACCTGCCTGTGCCTGGCTCGATGCGCCGGCCATCGTAGTTCTCGCTTCTCTCTGCGGCCATTGCTGCCAGAAAGGCCGATAGCTCGGGTGCCCCCCATAGTGCGAGCGTCCTAGAGCCGATCACACCGCCACGTATGCTGATGTAGGTGTTTCCTTGTGACCCATCCGGGTCATCAAAAGGTTCTCCGCTCCCGTCGTCTCGAAGAATGAAAAGGCGCGGTCGATTGCCAGGACGGAGTTCACGCCGGACCAGCTTCATTGCTTCTAGTCGCTTCAGCTCGTGCCCAACCCACTTACGCTTCAGCTTGAGCGCTTGGGGTGAGGGGTCGATGCCAGGGCCGACGGAGCCCAATCCCTGGTCGCCCCTCGCGAGGTCATGAAGCAGCTCCCAGGAGCATTGAGGGAGGACGAGCCCAGGCTCTCGCTTGCCTGCATGCTGCGGTGAGAGCGCTACGCAGCGTAGGACTAGGTCGAGCTTTGCAGTGGCGACCGCGCGGCGAGATATCAGCGGTACGAGGTGGTTGGCGACATGAAGCTCGCGGATGCGAAAGAGACGCTTGCCTACGACGCCAAAATCGAGGCGCAAGCGCTGATCTTTTTCCGAGCGGGCGGGAGCTACCATTCAATCAACCCCTAAAAAACTGTTCTGAAGCGAAAAACGAGGCCTGTCGAGAAGCAATACGACCTTCAAATGCTGCGGAATCGAGCGAAATACTAGCACCCGTCTGGATGGATCGCTAACCCTATGACAGAGGCAATGCTGCCCCTCGGCAAGATGGCCCCCGATAAGGAACTTAGGCATTGAGAAACAGGTAAGCGGAACTAACTGCGCAGGCTGCCTCTGTCTCGGGGCTAGGAGCGAGCAAAACGCTTGAAAAAGGGCCTTGATTGCGTACTCTCTTTACGTCGGCGGCGATAAGCGCAAATCGCCCGGGCGCCAGTGTCGGCGGGCTTCCGTCGTAAGGAAGAGACCGGCGCTGGCGCCCAGCCGACCTAAGAGCTAGCGCTGGCTATCTGCGCTCGCCAACCGGAAGGACGCGCTCATGGAAGAAGTGAACCTCAGAATTGGCCCGCTCACCTTCGACCACGCCGACTATGACGCTGATAACGACGTGCTCTATTTGCATGTCGGCGAACCCCAGGAGGCGGAGGGCGAGCAGACTCCCGAGGGTCACGTCCTTCGCTTCGAGCCTGGCACTCAGCACATCATCGGTCTGACTGTCTTGGGTGCGCGAGCGATTCTTGATCGCGATGGCGAACTACGCATCACGATTCCGGAGTCGGTCGTGGCGAGCGCTGACGACCTCGCACCCGCCCTCGCGGCCGTTTAAATCAAGTGCCTGACCTTCAGTCGAACCAACCGCACAGGACAAGTCGCATTCCAGTCACATAACCGCCGCTAGCCCGCTCGCTATGCGGGTGCCCCTCAGCCTTTCAAGCCATCCCGGTTGAGTCTTAGCCAAACCCCCCCGATATCGTTGGCATCGACACCCAAGGGGAGGGATGCAAGTGGACTCTGAAGCGCGACGAATGGGCACCGTCTTGGAAGCGGCCGTGAGAAGCATTCTGCTCGCGTTGGCGATCGGCTTGCTGGTGGC
Source organism: Solirubrobacterales bacterium (assembly GCA_035549645.1). Lineage (GTDB taxonomy): Bacteria > Actinomycetota > Thermoleophilia > Solirubrobacterales > 70-9 > VRUE01. Next base: position 8,479 of record DASZQM010000046.1, read on the forward strand.
GGTTTCCGCCGAATCGGCGCGAGCTGAAGATCCATTCACTTTTGGCAGCCCAGCCTTCTGTGCGCCGAAGAAGCCGGTGCGGGACTTCGGGCTTTCGGAACTCCCGGCTGTGCGGGAAGTTCCTGAATCAGCCAAGTCGCTCGGCTACGGCGCTGTGAGCATGTATGGCGGTTGGTCCCAGGTGATGCCGGAACCCTCCTCGTTTGGCTATGGGTTCTCGGAGAACAACTATGACGGCGTCGTTCGGCTGGACTGGACGGTCACTGCCCGCCTTTGGACCGCGAATAAGAAGGGCAAGGCTCTCCGGGAAGTCGACCGGAAGGAACTGTTCATCGGCGATCTAGATGCCGCTCATCAGCCGCAGATCGAAGTCAATCCCTCCAGTGGCCGGCGCGGCTTCTACCGCTTTGACATGCAGATCATGGACAGGAGTGGAAAGACGATCGGCTCTTTTGGCGCCTACTTCAAGGTAGTCCGTCCCTCATGGAGGCCCAGGCTTGCCCTGAATCGCAACATCTTGCGACCGGGACAGCGGATGCTTATGAGGGTTGAGAACTACGGAAGCGAAACAGTCATCTATGGCGAATCGTTCCGCGTGCAGAGATTTGAAGATGGAGCATGGGTCCCGGCCGAAGACTTGACTCCAAAACTCTGGCTCTTGTGGCTTGGGGGCTCGGGTCCAGGTGGTACGGGGCGATGCAGCTCTCTTTCATTGCGATCCGATACGCCCCCAGGTCGCTATCGGATCGTCAAGATGGTGAAAGGACGACCTGACGGCGGGTCTACCCGATTGACCGCTGGCTTCGACGTGATCGAATCTGGCGCCGAGATCGAGTATTAGACAGTCAGAGCTGCTCGGGCACCAGGGCGAAGCCGTGCTTTTTTGCGGCCCCACGTAGCTCCTTGTCCCAGCAGGCGAACTCAAGCGTTTCACCGGTAGCGAAGGAAAGGGCGCTTGCGAGGTGGACGGCGTCGTAGGCCCTTAGGGCATGGGCGCGAGCACTCTCGGCCGCCCGTGCCAGCAGTTCGTTGTCAACTGCATGGACGTACAACCCACGCCAAAGGCTCTCCAGGTCATCGACTCCGTGACCTAGCTGCTTTGGGGTCAGACGTCCTCCCTTACGCATGCGCGTTAGGGCAGACGTCGCCTCGACTTGTGCAATCGCTGTGGTCCGAACGCCATCAGCATCGGCGTAGGCCTGCTTGGCCTCATCGGTCCCCGGCTCGTCGACCAGCAGCTTGACCAAGGCGCTGGTATCGAGGTAGAGGCTCAGCGCCGACCCTCGGCCACGTAGTCCGAAGCGCTCTTGCCGGTGCCCTTGGGCTTCATGGGCTTGGGCATGTAGCGCGGTCCTTCGCTCGGACGCACCGTGCCGTCGGCGACGAGCGCCGCCAGATGGGGAGGCGTTGCCGTGGAGACGATTCGCGCTACCGGCCGGCCGCGCTTCGTGACCGTGATCGCCTCGCCCTCCTCGACACGGTCGATGATCGAGCTGGCGCTGTCCTTGAGTTCCCGAATGCCCACGGTCGTCTTAGCCATGTGGCCACATTCTAGCGTAGAGTGGCCAGATGGCAGAGATCGAGCTGGCAAGGAGAGACGGCTTCGTAGACCACCTCCGCGCTTATCAGGTGCTCCTCGACGGAGTTCAGATTGGAGAGGTCCGAGCGGGGGAGACGCTGGTCTATGACGTCGAACCTGGCCACCATGAGTTCCAACTCAAGATCTCCTGGTGTTGGAGTCGAAAGATCCAGCTTGACCTGGATGCTGAATCGTCCGTGCGGCTTCGCTGCAGCCCTCGCAACTTGCTGACGGTCTTCTACGGGATCACTTTCGGTCGACAGGAATACATCAAGCTTGAGGTGGTTTAGTCAGCTTCCTGGGGTTCGCTCCGGGAGCATTCCCGGGAGGCTTTGCGCCAAGACAACTTGCGTCCCGCGTGTTAGACGCAAATTTTGGCCGGAATATTTGCGTCTAGGAGACAGGTATGGCTGAGCAAACGCGTCTTTAGCTGCTTGGATGCCTTCGGGACAGGCGATGGTGATTGACGCAGACGACATCGTGCGGCGGGCCTGGCGGGATCTGCCGTCCGGGGATCGCGTTCTTCTTGAGGCGATCAGTGCCGACCAGTGGCAGGTCTGCGAACGAGCGCTTGGGACGTACGCAGATGAGCTGCTCCGCTCGGCTGACCGAGGCGCGCTGCCGGAGGCGGAGATCGCGCGCGCCAACGATGCTCTGGGCCTCTGGGTCCCGGAGTTGCGCGTGGTGTTGATCAACGAGAGCCATTCGGCCTTCGATGGCCTTGACAACCCGACCCTCACGTACGACCTGTCCCGAGTGGCGTGGCACGAGTGGGGCCATGCGCTCTCGATTGATCGCGCGGGGGAGGAGGACATCGCAGCCGGAGAGCGCTATCTCGCACTGCTGCCCGATGGTCTCGCAGGGTTCATCCGACAGGCGGGCTACCGTCGTCGCGAATATACGCACGAGATCGTTGCTGAGATCTACGCGATCCTGATGATCTGGCGACGCCAAGGAAAGATCGGAAGACCTCCGTGGCTCCATTCGGAGGTCTATGAGCTTGTTAGGAGGGTAGCGGGATGGAACCAATGAAATTGCCGGCTGGATACCGCCTGCCCAAGGGCACGACCATGGCGGACGTTCGTCGCCTAGACCAGGAATTGCTGGCTAGCGAGGGTCATGAGGCGAAGGGCCATAAGGCCAAGGAAGGCCGCAAGAAGACTCCCCCTGCGGACAAGTAGATCCGGAGCCTTCGACGGTCAGTATCTGGGTCTCATCTCGGTCACATCGAGTCGTCAAGCCCGCTCCCCAAGCGCCCCACCCTCGGCCTTTCAAGCCGAAGGTCTGGACTGAGCGCTCTCCGCGGTCAGCTCATGAGCCGCTCGAGGTTGTCGAAGCACACCGTCCAGCCTTCTTCGTGGTTGCGCACTGACTCCTCGTCCCTGAGGTTGCTGTGGGTGAAGCGAACCTTCGTGGCGCCGTCGACCTCTTCGAAGTCGAGCTCGATCAGGGTCTCTCGGTCCTCGTCTCTATCCCAGGTCCAGGTGAAGGCGAGGCGGGTGGGGGGATCGATCTCGGTGTAGCGCCCACCACCTCCGTGCTCGGCTCCGTCTTGGGGATTTCGCATCACTATGCGCACCGCGCCACCGGGGCGCAGGTCGACTTCGGCCTCCGGCGTTTCCCAGCCGGGCTGGCCGTAGAACCAGCGGCGCAGGACCTCCTCGCTGGTCCAGGCTTCGAAGACGGCCTGGGCGGGGGCCTGGAAGGTGCGCTCGATGTTCAGGGCCTCGCCGCTCACCGGTCGCCGTCCTTGTCTCGCCAGTGCACGGCGATCCATGCTCTCACCATGGCCAGGCCCGCGCCGGCGCCGGCCAGCGAGGGCAGGAACTCCTCCACCGGCACGCCGCCGACATGTGCTCCCGGAATCACGGTCGCCCCGCCTCGTCGTACTCGTCGTGGAGGTTCCACCACACGTACGGATCGGTCTGCGGATAGCCCTCGGGCGAGTCCTCCCATTTCTCCTGGCGGCCGAGGGCGGTGATGTCGAGGTACGCCCAGGCCGTCCCCAGTGCCTCGTCGCCGCGGCTGTCGATGAAGTAGGTGCGGAAGATTCGGTTCTCGTCGTCGCGATAGAAGACATTGGTTCCGTGCCATTCGCCCACGCCGAAGTCGGCGTCGAAGTCGTCGGTGATCGTGTACCACGGCATCTCCCAGCCCATCCGAGCCTTCCAGCGCTCGATGTCTGCCTGCGGGGCGCGCGAGGCGTTGACGAATGTGGTGTCGCGCGCGTTGAGATGGGCGAGGTTGGCCACCTGATCGGCCATGAACGAGCAGCCGCGGCAGCCGCTCTCCGGCCAGCCGCTCACCCCGGGCTCGAAGAAGAAGCGGTAGACGATCAGCTGGCGGCGCCCCTCGAACAGGTCGAGCAAGCTCACCGGCCCGTCGGGCCCCTCGAAGCGGTACTCCTTCTCCACGGCCATCCTCGGCATCCGGCGCCGTTCGGCCGCGAGCGCATCGCGGGCCCGGGTCAGCTCCTTCTCCTTGGCCAGCAGCTCCTCGCGGGCGGCGCCCCACTCCTCGGGCGAGACGATCGGCGGCATCTTCATTTCGCTTCCTCCTTCAAGTACTCGTCGACCACGTCGAACAGGCGCTCCCAGAGAGCGCGCTGGCGATCCATCCACTCAGCGGCCTCGTCGAGCACCGCCGGTTGAAGGGAGAGCCGGTGGTTTCGGCCCTCGATTTCCCTGGTGACGACGCCCGTCTCCTCCAGCACCCTCAGGTGCTTGGAGATCGCGGGCTTGGATACGTCGAAATCACGCGTCACTTCCCCGACGGTCGCGGGGCCGGCGGCGAGGCGTTCGACGATCCCTCGACGTATGGGGTGTGCAAGGGCCTTGAATGGATCGTTAACCATTTGGTTAACGATAGCAAGGCCTCAGGCGCCTCTCGGTTCGGCCTCCTCGACCGTCAGCTCCGCGGTCGGAAACGCCTCAAGGCGCTCGTCGGGGATCGGCTCGCCGCTGCGAACCGAAAGCCCGTAGGTGCCGGCGGCGAGACGCTCTTCGGCTCGCTCGACCGCCTCGAGCTGCTGCCGCAGTTCGCCGGCGCGCCCGGCGTCGAACTCGTCCTGGTAGAGACCCTCGGAGCCCTCGTCGCCGGGCTCTATCCGGCTATCGCCCTCTTCGGCTCCTTCGCCCTGGAGTGCGGCGAGCTGCTTCTCCACTTGCTCGCGCTCCCGCGCAAGCAGCTCTTTGGCTCTGTTTGCGTCCACGCGCAAAACCTACGCCACCCGGCGCCAGAATTCTCAACTGCCCGAGTCGACCACGACGAGTCGCAGCCCCACGTCCATCTCCTCCGCCTCCCGCAAATGGCCGTAGCGCTCGTCCCAGGCCCCGCTCTCGAGGTCGGCGACGAGCCGCTCGCGGCCGCTGCGCCGGGCCCCCTCGGGGATGCTCTGCCAGATCCACATCGGCCGCAGCACCTCCTCGTCGAGGAGCAGCTCCGGGCGCGCCCACAGCGCCGCGAAGAAGAGGTCGGTGCAGTCGCGGGGCACGGGGATGGGGGAGACGATCGCCTCCGGGAACCGCTCGAGCAGCTCGCCGCTGGTCGCGCCCGCTCGCCGCTTCAGGTCCAGCATCGCGGGGAAGTAGTCGCGGGGAATCCAGAGGTCTTTGAGCCCGAAGTGGTCGAAGGTGACGATCGCGATGCGTTCGCGACTCACCCGTCGCATCTCTGCCAGCCCCGCCTCGAGGTCGGCCCAGTGGTGCGCCGTCAGCACGGCCATCGCGGCATCGAAGCTGTCGTCGGCAAAGGGGAGCGCTTCCGCGCTCGCCTGCACGACGGGGGCAGCGCCGGCCGGGCGCTGGGCGATCATCTCGCCCGAGGGCTCGACCGCGGTCACCTCGCGGCCGGGTGGCTCGTAGGATCCCGTCCCCGCCCCGATGTTGAGCACCGTCCGCGCCTTCCCAAGTGCCTCGTCGATCCTCGCGGCGATGCGCGGATCGGGTCGGCGCACCCCCGCGTATCCGCGTCCGAGCCGGTCGTACTGGGGCGGGCTCACCAGCTCACTCTAGGCGCTATCCTTCGCCTCAGCCTCGCGCCTCGGCCCGGGGTTTTTCCTTGTAATGGCGCGTAAGTAAGTCGAGGGAGTAAATGGCTCGCGGAGATGTCCGCATCGCAGTGACGATGGCTTGCGAAGACTGCAAGCGACGCAACTACCAGACCAACAAGTCCAGGCGGAACTCGCCGGACCGAATCGAGCTGCGCAAGTTCTGCCGCTGGTGCGGCAAGCACACCGCGCATAAGGAGACGCGCTAGGGCCGATGGCCAAGACGCGCGCACAGCGCAAGGCCGAGCGCCGCGCCCGCGAAGAGCAGGAGCGCAAGCGCATCGGGGCTGAGCGAACCGCGGAGTCGCGGGCGCAGCACGACACCCAGGTACCGGTTTCCGGCGATATCGCCGAGATCGAGGCGGTGGAGCGCGGCATGGCCGCCGGCGCTCCCGAGACCGCGCTCGAGACTCCCGACGCGCCCAAGCCCTCGCGGGCCGAGAAGCGCGCCGAAGCGAAGGCGCTGAAGGACTCCGAAAAGCGCAAGAAGGCCGAGCAGAAGCGTCGCGAGAGCGCCCAGCTCGCCAAAAAGCAGAAGCAGGCGCAGGCGGACCGCCAGCGCGGCGGCGTAATCGGATTCCTCGTCTCTTGCTGGGCCGAGCTGAAGAAGGTCCAGTGGCCCGACCGCGACACCCTCGTGCAGGCAACTGCTGTCACAGTCATCTTCGTCGCCGTCGCCGCCGCTTACCTCGGCGCGCTCGATGCGCTCTTCAACTTCCTCGTCAAACAGATCCTCTAGCGGATCCCCAAAAGCAAAGAAGGCTTCCAACGATGTACCGCTGGTACGTGATCAACACCTACTCGGGCCACGAGAACAAGGTCAAGCACAACCTCGAGCACCGGGTTCAGACGATGAGCCAGAACCGCAACGTGCGCCAGGTCGTCGTCCCCACCGAGCAGGTGATGGAGCTCGGCAAAGACGGCCAGAAAGAACCGAAGGAGAAGCGCACGATGCCCGGCTACGTGCTGGTCAACATGGAGATGACCGACGATGCCTGGGGCCTGGTCAAGAACACCCCCGGCGTGACCGGCTTCGTCGGCTCCCGCAACAAGCCGGTGCCACTCTCCAAACCCGAGGTCGACCGCCTGCTGCACCGCGAGACCGCCGAGCGGCCGCGCACCCAGGCCCAGTTCTCGATCGGCGAGTCGGTCAAGGTCGTCTCCGGCCCGCTCTCCGACTTCTCCGGCGAGATCGCGGAGATCAACGAGGACGCCGCCAAACTCAAGGTGCTGGTCTCGATCTTCGGCCGCGAGACGCCGGTCGAGGTCGGTTATGACCAGGTGAAGAAGATTTAGGCGCCCGCCCGCTACCCTCTCCGATCCCGATGGCAAAGAAAGTCCTCACACAGATCAAGCTGCAGATCTCCGCCGGCTCGGCCAACCCGGCCCCGCCGGTCGGCCCCGCGCTGGGTCAGCACGGCGTCAACATCATGGAGTTCTGCAAGGCGTTCAACGCCCAGACCCAGTCCGAAGGCGGGACGATCATCCCGGTCGAGATCACGGTCTACGAGGACCGCTCCTTCACCTTCATCACCAAGACGCCCCCGGCGGCGGTGCTGATCAAGGAGGCGATCGGGATCAAGAAGGGCTCGGGTGAGCCCCACGTCAACAAGGTCGGCACGATCTCGATGGATCAGGTGCGCCAGATCGCCGAGCGCAAGATGCCCGACCTCAACGCCAACGACCTCGACGCCGCCTCGAAGATCATCGCCGGCACCGCCCGCTCGATGGGCGTCGACGTCAAATAGGAGACTTTCTCGTGGCCCACGGCAAGCGCTACCGCAAACAGCTCGACAAGGTCCAGCGTGACCGCGCCTACCCGCCCGCCGAGGCGATTGCGCTGATCAAGGAGACCGCCAGCGCCAACTTCGACGAGACGGTCGAGCTGCACGTGCTGCTCGGCGTCAACGTCCGCCATGCCGAGGAGCAGCTGCGCGGCACGCTCGCCCTGCCCCACGGCCTCGGCAAAGATGTCACCGTCGCCGTCTTCGCCCAGGGCCAGCAGGCCCGCGACGCCGAAGCCGCCGGCGCCGATTTCGTCGGCGGCGACGACCTCGCCAAGAAAGTCGAAGAGGAGGGCTGGACCGACTTCGACGTCGCGATCTCGACCCCCCAGATGATGGGAACCGTCGGCAAGCTCGGCCGCGTGCTCGGCCCGCAGGGCAAGATGCCGAACCCCAAGGTCGGCACCGTCACCGACGACATCGAGAAAGCGGTCAGCGAGTCAAAGGCCGGCAAGGTCGAATACCGCACCGATCGCCAAGCGATCGTCCACATGTCGGTCGGCAAGGCCAGCCTCGAGCCGGCCATGCTGCTCGAGAACTTCAACGCGGTGATGGAAGAGATCATCCGCGCCAAGCCCTCCGCCGCAAAAGGCCGCTACATCGTCACCTGCACTTTGAGCACGACGATGGGCCCCGGCGTCCGGGTCGACGCTTCCAAGATCGGCGACACCGATGAGGTCGCCAGCACCGCGGCTCCGACCGAGGCCGAGGAGCCCCAGGCAGCAGAGGAGCCGGCGGTCGCCTAAACTCCCCCGCCGCGCTTGACCCAAGACCACCGGCTGGCCATGCCATAAGCCCGGTGCAGGTGAGACATGAACCGAGACGAAAAGGCAACAGCAATTGAGGAGATCACGGCCGACATCGAGGCGGCCGAGGCGATCTTCGCGGTTGACTACCGGGGCATCAGCGTCCCCCAGGCGGCCGAACTGCGGGCGAAACTGCGCGAGTCCGACGCCAGCTTTCGCATCGTCAAGAACCGCCTGACCAAAATCGCCGCCGACAAAGCGGGCGCCGGGGAGCAGCTCAACGATCTGCTGCAGGGCCCGACTGCACTCACCTTCGTGCGCGGCGACACCGCCCAGGCCGCGAAGGCGATCTCGACTTTCAACAAAGAGCACAAAGTGCTCACCTTCAAGGGCGGCTTCATGGACGGCGCCCAGGTCGACGAGGGCGGCTTCGAAGCGATCGCCAAGTTGCCTTCGCGCGACGTCCTCAACGGTCAGTTCGCCGGCATCGTCGCCAGCCCGCTGACCGGCCTGGTCCGCGGCCTCGGCTCGATGATCCAGGGCCTGGCCCTGCAGCTCGGCCAGATCGCCGAGAAGGGACTCGTCACCGGCGAGGCTCCGGCGGCCGAGGAGGCGCCCAAGGAGGAGGCCCCCGCCGAGGAGGAGCCCGCCGCCGAGGAGGAGCCCGCCGCCGAGGAGGAGACAAAAGCTGAGGAGGAGTCGCCCGCTGCGGAGGCTCAAGCCGAGGAGACGCCCGAGGAGGCACCGGCCGCGGAGGCCGACGCCGAGGCGGGGGATGACACTTCTGACACTGAAGACGCGAGCAAGGAAGAGGAGTAGATGGCAACCAAGGTTTCAACAGAGGACTGGATCGAAGAGCTGAAGAGCATTTCGGTGCTCGAGCTCTCCGAGCGGATCAAAGCCCTCGAGGAGGAGTTCGGCGTTTCGGCCACGGCCGTCGCCGCAGCTGCCCCCGCCGCGGCCGGCGGTTCCGCCGATGGCGGCGACGGTGGAGGCGAAGAGTCTTCGACGGTCGATGTCGTGCTGACCGAGGTCGGCGGCCAAAAGGTGCCGGTGATCAAGGTGGTGCGCGCGGCGACCGGTCTCGGTCTCAAAGAGGCCAAGGCGATCGTCGACGAGGCCCCCAAGGCCATCAAGGAGGGCGTCGAGCGCGAGGAGGCCGACAAGCTCAAGGCCGAACTCGAGGAGGCCGGCGCCACCGTCGAGCTCAAATAGTTCTCGCATCATCCGCGGCTGGAACCCAGGCTGGGAGCCAAGCCCGCGGCGGAGCGTGGCCGTGTGTTATTTTTCGCGGTCGCGCTCAGTTTTGTCCCCTGGCCGAATATCTGCGCTGTACCTAACGTCCCTCTGACCTTCCGAGGAGTCGCCCGTCTTGGCACGTTCGAACGCTGCCCCCGTAACCCGCAGGAGTTTTTCCCGACTACAGAACCCCCTCGAAGTCCCCCATCTCATCGATATCCAGCGTCGCTCCTTCGAAGAGCTGACGGATCCGAAGAATGGCGGCCTGCGAGAGACCATCGACGACATATCCCCGATCGAGGATTACACGGGGAATCTCGCCATCGTCTTCGGCGAGTTCAAATTCGAGGAGCCGCCGCACTCGATCGAGGAGTGCCGTGAGAAGGACATGACCTACTCGCGCCCGCTCTCGGCGACGGTCGCCTTCCAGAACAAAGAGACCGGCGAGATCCGCGAGCAGGCCGTCTTCATGGGCGACTTCCCGTGGATGACCGACCGCGGCACCTTCATCATCAACGGCACCGAGCGTGTCGTCGTCACCCAGCTCGTCCGTTCCCCGGGCGCCTACGTGATGGCGCCGAAGGACCCGGAAAAGCAGGTCTTCATCGCCAACTTGATGCCTGCCCGCGGTTCCTGGCTCGAGCTGGAAATCGACAAAAAAGGCAAAGTCTTCGTCCGCATCGACCGCAAGCGCAAGCTGCCGGTGACGGTGCTGCTGCGGGCAATGGGCTACGTCGAGGACGAGAAGCTCCTCGACATGTTCGACAACTCGATCTACATGCGTCACACGATCGAGGCGGACACCGAGGCGACCCGCACCGAAGAGGGCGCCCTGATCGAGCTGTTCAAGAAGCAGCGCCCGGGCGAGCCGCCCTCGGTCGACGCTGCCCGCAACCTGCTCGAGCAGCTCTTCTTCGATCCCAAGCGCTACGACCTCACCCGGGTCGGCCGCTACAAGCTCAACGCGAGGCTCGACCTCGACATCGACCTCGACACCCGGGTCCTCACTCACGACGACATCATCGCCCTGGTCAAGGAGCTGGTCAGCCTTCCAAAGCTGCTCGGCATCCCCGAGGAGATCGATGAGGAGAACCCGATCAAAGACTACGCCGCGGAGGCGATCACCTACCCCCGCGAGCCGGTCAACGAGCACCTCGACGAGTACGAGCACTTCGGCAACCGGCGCCTGCGCACGGTCGGCGAGCTGATCCAGGAGGCCTTCCGCATCGGCCTCTACCGGATGGAGCGCGTCGTCCGCGAGCGCCTCACCACCGAAGACTCGGATGCGATCACGCCGCAGACGATCATCAACATCCG
>DASZQM010000047.1:0-10225 GCA_035549645.1 Solirubrobacterales bacterium
GCGGGGAGGCGGCGCCGCGGCACTCCCCGTCACCTCTCCGTACGATGCGCCCCGCAATGACCGAGGCGTTTTATGAGCAGAGAGACGAAGGCCGGTTCGTCGCCACTGAGCTCACCAGAGGCCCGTGGGATCCGGGGGCCCAGCACGCGGGGCCGCCGTCCGCGTTGCTCGGCAGGGCCGTAGAGGGAGTCGAGGGCTCTGAGGCCTTTCAGGTCGGGCGGATCGTCTTCGAGATCTTGCGACCGGTGCCGATCGGGCCGGTGCGGGTGGAGACGCGGGTGCTGCGGCCCGGGCGCAAGGTGCGGCTGGTAGAGGCCTCGCTCGCCGGCGAGGCGGGGGAGCTGATGCGGGCCACCGCTTGGCAGCTGCGCACAACCGAACTCGAGATGCCGGCGGAGGCGACGGCCGAGGACCCGGCGCCGCAGGGGCCCGACGAAGGCTGGGTGCCGGAGTTCTTTCCAACCGGGCAGGACGTCGGCTACCAGAGCGCGATGGAGTTCCGCGCCGTCGCCGGTGCCTTCATCGAGCCCGGCCCGGCGACCTTCTGGCTGCGCATGCGACACCCGCTGGTAGGCGGCGAGGAGCCGACGCCGCTGCAACGAGCGCTGATCGCCGCCGATGTCGGCAACGGCATCAGCGCCGTGCTCGACTGGCGCCACTTCGTCTTCATCAACGTCGACCTCACCGTCCACTTCGAGCGGATGCCGGTGGGGGAGTGGGTCTGCGTCGATGCCGTCACCCGCCCCGAGCCGAGCGGCATCGGCACCGCCGAGTCGGTCCTCTCCGACCAGAGCGGCCGCATCGGCCGCGCCGCCCAGTCCCTCCTGATCGAGGCTCGCTAGCGCGAGGCGAGTAGGGCGCGGCTCTGAGGGGCGATCGCGACGGCGGTCATCGCGGCGGAGCCGAGGGCGATCGCGGCGGCGAGCATGAAGGCGCCCTCGTAGCTGGTCAGGGCCGAGGCGAGGCCCGCCAAGGGCGCGCCGAGGCCGACGCCGGCGTCGAAGAAGGCGGTGAAGGTGCCGAGCGCGGCGCCGCGGCGGCGGTCCGAGACGCTGCTGACCACGATCAGCGAGAGCGCGGGGTAGAGCAGCGAGAAGGCGGCCCCCATTGCCAGGGAGCCGGCGATCGCGACGGGAAGGTTGTGGGCAACCGCGATCGCCGCCAGGCCCGCGGCCTCGACGCAAGCGGCGGCGATGGCCACGCGGGCCGGGCCGATGCGGTCGGGCAGGTCGCCGCCGACGAGGCGGGTCAACACGACCATCGTCGCGAAGGCACCGAAGGCCAGGGCGCCGTGGCCGACGCCGCGCTTTTCGAGCAGGAGGACGATGAAGGCCGCGATCGTGCCGTAGCCGATCGCGCCAAGCGCCAGCGCCGAGCCCGGCCGCACCGCCTCCCGAGCGATCAGCGGATGGTGTTCCTCTTCGATCTGAGGGGAGGGACGGAACGGGTCCGGCACGCGGGTGGCGATCGCCGCCCCCACCAGCGGCAGCACTCCGGCCAGGACCCAGACCGCGGTGTAGCCGGAGGTGTGTTGGACCAGCTCGCCGATCAACGGCCCGACGCTGAGTCCGGCCCAGACCGCGAGCCCGTAGAGGCCGATCACACGGCCGCGACGATCGATCGGCGCCAGGTCGACGATCCAGGCGGAGCCGGCGGTGAAGACCGCGCCCTCGCCCGCGCCGAGCACGAGCCGCGCCGCGATCAGCCCGGGAACGCCAAACGGCAGCAGGTACATGAAGCCGCCGATCGCGACGAGGGCGGTGCCGACCAGGACCGTCGGCTTGCGACCCCGGTGGTCGGCGAAGCGGCCGGCGAAGGGCCGCAGCAGCAGGCCGGTGATCGCGTAGGAGCCGATCACCACGCCGACGGCGATGTTGCCGGCGTCGAGCGGGCCGTGGACGTAGCGGGGCAGCACGGGCAGCACGGCCCCGACCGCCAGCAGGCAGAAGAAGGTGACGCCGAAGATTCCGGCGAAGGCAGCGCCGGGGCGGTCTTGCTCGGTCACAGCCAGGTCCCTCTGCTCACCGCAGCAGCGCGGCGAGATCGTCGACGATCAGGTCGGGGGCCGGGTCGACCTCCTTCGCCTGCTCGCGCGACGTCGCTCCGGTGAGGACGAGGATCGTCGCCAGGCCGGCACGACGGCCGCCCTCGATGTCGGAAGCGACGCGGTCGCCGACCATCGCCACCCGCTCGGCACTGCCGATCAGGGCTCGCGCCTGGTCGAAGAGATGGCGCTCCGGCTTGCCGCCGATCTCAGCCAGCTTCCCCGATGCGGTCTCGACCGCGGCGAGGATCGAGCCGGTGCCGGGCCAAGCTCCGTCGGGCATCGGCAGGGTCGGATCCCGGCTGGTGGCGAACAGGGCGGCGCCGCTCTGCAGCGCCAGCGTCGCGGTCAGCAGCTCGCCGTAGTCGAAGTCACGGTGACCGGAGACGATGACTGCATCGGCCGCGCGGGCCGCCTCGCCCTCGAGCAGCTTGAGCCCGGTCGCGGCGACGCTGTCGTGGAATGCGGGCGCTCCGATCACGAAGGTGCTTGCGCCGCCCTCCAGTCGTTCCGCCGCGAGTCCCGCCGTGGCAACGCCCGCGGTCACGACGCGCCCTTCCTCTACCGGCACACCCGCCTCGCGCAACCTCTCGACGTAGGTCGCCGGCGGTCGCCCGGGGTTGTTGGTGACGAACACGACCTCCTTGCCCGCCGCATGCAGCTCGCGCAGCGCCTCCGCCGAGCCCGGCACCATCTCCCGCCCGACCCAGACCACACCGTCGAGGTCGACCAGAAAACCGTCGAATTGATCCGCCGCCGCCATCCGCCGCAGCCTACCCGGGGCCAGTCAGGGGAGATTGGGCATAGGGATCGGTACGGTGCGCCCATGGACAACCTGAACGGTCAGGTCGTCGAGGCCCAAGACGTGTCCCGTCGCTACGGCGAGGGGCCGGCGGCGGTCGATGCCCTGCTCGACATCACCACCGGCTTCTCCCGCGGCGCCTTCACCGCGATCATGGGCCCCTCGGGCTCCGGCAAGTCGACCCTGATGCACATCCTCGCCGGGCTCGACAAACCGACCGCCGGCAAGGTCCTGCTCGACGGCGAGGAGATCACCGGCCTCGACGACGCCGAGCTGACCAGGCTGCGCCGCGAGAAGCTCGGCTTCGTCTTCCAGTTCTTCAACCTGCTGCCGGTGCTGACGGCGGAGGAGAACCTGGTGCTGCCGCTCTCGATCGCCGGCCGCAAGCCGGAGGGGGCCTGGGTCGACCAGCTGATCCGCACCGTCGGGCTCGAGGAGCGACGCACGCACCGTCCTGCCGAGCTCTCCGGCGGCCAGCAGCAGCGCGTCGCCGTCGCCCGCGCCCTGGTCTCCAAACCGGCAGTCGTCTTCGCCGACGAGCCAACCGGCAACCTCGATTCGAAGGCCAGCGAGGACGTGCTGCGCCTCCTGCGCCAGGCCGTCGACGAGTTCGGTCAGACGGTGATCATGGTCACCCACGACCCGGCCGCGGCCGCCCACGCCGACCGGTTGATCACGCTGCGCGACGGCAGGATCGTCCACGACGACGTTCCCGGCTCGGCCGACGACGTGATCGAGCTGATGAAGAAGGTTGACTAGCCTCAGCCTGAAGACCCTCTGGGCGCGCAAGGCCCGGGCACTCTCCACGACCCTCGCCGTCGTCATCGGGGTCGCCTTCGTCGCCGGCTCCTACGTCCTCACCGACACGATCTTCGCCGCCTTCGACGAAATCTTCGGCGAGTCGCTGAAGGGGACCAGCGTCGTCATCACCGCCGAAAACCCGGTCAAACAGGAAAACGGCGAAACCCCGACGATCAGCGCCTCGCTGCTGCCGCGAGTGCAGAGGACGCCGGGGGTCCGCCTCGCCGCGGGCGCGATCTTCACCCCCGGCGGCTTCTTCGATGCCGAAGGCAACAAGATCGGGGCCAAATTCGGCTTCAAGTTCATCTCCTCGACTCAGCCCGACGAGCTCGAGTCGCTGACCTACGTGGACGGGCACCCACCCCGGGGACCGACCGAAGCGTCGCTCAGCGAAGCCGCTGCCCACGAAGCGGGCATGTCGCTCGGCAGCAAGCTCAAAATCATCGGCCAGGGCAGGGTGCGGACCTTCGATCTCGTCGGCCTCACCCGCCTCGGCGGCGCCTCCTTCGGCGGCACGAGCATCGCCCAGGTGACGCTGCCGGTCGCGCAGCGGCTCACCCACAAGGTCGGGCGCTTCGATCAGATCTCGGTGGCCGGCGCGCCCGGGGTCTCCGAGACGACCCTGAAGAACCGGATCGCGCGCAAGATGCCGCCGGGGGTCCGGGTCGAGACGGCGACCGAAAACGCCGATCGCAGCACCAAGGAAATCCGTGAAGGCCTCACCTTCCTGCGCATCTTCCTGCTCGTCTTCGCTTTCATCGCCCTGCTCGTCGGCTCCTTCCTGATCTTCAACACCTTCTCGATCACGGTCGCCCAGCGGGTGACCGAATTCGGCATGCTGCGCACGCTCGGCGCTTCGCGGCGGCAGATCCTCACCATGGTCCTGGTCGAGGCCCTGGCGATCGGTCTGGTCGGCGCCGTGCTCGGGATCGCCGGCGGGCTCGGGATCGCCAAGCTGCTCAACCTCCTGCTCGAGGGGTTCGGAGTCGACCTGCCGACCACCGGCCTGGTGATGGAGACGCGGACGGTCGTCGTCTCACTGGTGATCGGGATCGTCGTCACCGCCGTCTCCTCGCTCGTTCCCGCCGTTCGCTCGACCCGGGTGCCCCCGATCGCCGCTCTGCACGCGTTCGCGCCGCCGCCGAGCCGGCGCCGGCGACTGCTCGGCATCGCGGTCTCCCTGCTGCTCGGGCTGGCCGGGCTGGCGATGGTCCTGCTCGGCCTCTTCGGCAGCGCTGCGGCAGGGACGAAAGCCGGCTTCATCGGCGCCGGCGCCGTCGTCACCGTCTTCGCCGTCTCGCTCTTCAGCCCGCACCTGGTGCCGCCGCTTGCGGCGGCTGCCGGCTGGCCGCTGGAGCGCATGCGCCGCCTGCTCGGCCGGCTCGCGCGCGAGAACGCCCAGCGCAACCCAGCCCGCACCGCCGTCACCGCGGCGGCGCTGATGATCGGCCTGATGGTCGTCGCCTTCGTCACCGTCTTCGCCGCCGGCCTGAAGAGCTCGGTCGCCCAGGTCGTCGACGAAAACTTCGCCGGCGGGCTGGTGATCCAGAACAGCGACGGCTTCTCGCCGATCCCCGCCGGCGCTGCCGTTGCCGCCCGCAAGGTCCCGGGGGTCGGGGCGGTCGCCAGCGTCCGCTCGGTCCAGGCGAAGCTGCTGCCGGACGGTGTGACGGCGAGGATCTCGGCGCCGAGCCGCAACGTCGAACGGACGGTCACGATCGACTGGAAGAAAGGCGGCCCGCCGGCGCTGCGCCACCTGGGCGACGACCAGGCGATCCTCTCCGACTCCTTCGCCTCCGAACACGACCTCGCGCTTGGCGACCGCTTTCGCCTGCTCTCGCAGACCCGCAGCCGGCCGAGCTTCCGGGTCGTCGGCGAGTTCGACTCGAAGCTCGGCATCTTCGGCAGCGTCCTGGTGACGCAGGCGGTGATGGCGCGGGACTTCAAGCAGACCCAGGACACGATCGACTTCATCGAACCCGAAAAGGGCGCCGACCCCGAGCAGGTGCAGGCGATCCTCACCCGGGGCGTCGAAGCGGCCTTTCCGGTCGCCGAAGTGCTGAACCAGCAGGAACTGAAGGAAAACCGCGAAGAACAGGTCCAGCAGCTGGTCAACCTCGTCTACGCCCTGCTCCTGCTGGCGATCGTGATCTCGGTCTTCGGCATCGCCAACACGCTGGCGCTCTCGATCCACGAACGCAGGCGGGAGCTGGGGATGCTGCGGGCGATCGGCATGTCGCGGCGCCAGGTGCGGACGATGATCCGTTACGAGGCGGTGATCACCGCCCTGATCGGCGCCATCCTCGGCATGGCCCTGGGCCTCGTCTTCGCCGCCCTGATCGCGCAGCCGCTCAAGGACGAAGGCTTCACGCTCTCCTACCCGGTCGGCTCGCTGATCGGGCTGCTCGTCTTCGCCGCGGTCATCGGGGTGCTCGCCGCGATCGCACCGGCGCGGCGCGCCTCGCGCCTCGACGTGCTCGAGTCCCTGCAGTACGAGTAGCCGCTCAGCGCTTGAGCAGCCGCTTCACCGCCGCCATCAGCTCCTCGGTCATCTCCGCCTGATCGCCATCGGTGGCGCCGGCGACGCAGTGGGCGGCGTGATCGGAGAGCAGCTCCAGCGCGACCTTGTCGAGCGCGGCCTGGATCGCCGTCACCTGGGTGACGACGTCGATGCAGTAGCGGTTCTCCTCGACCATCCGCTCGACCCCGCGCACCTGTCCCTCGATTCGGCGCAGTCGCTTCAGCACCGCCTCGCGGTTCTCGGTGTAGCCGTGGATTGCTTCGGTGTCGCTCGCCATATGGACGCGGTGCAACGTTTTTCGGTCCCCTGGGGACCGTTACGCGTTGCGGTGAATTATTGCATACCCCCTAGGGGTATTAGGTGAGGGCGGCCGCGGGCTGCACGGTCTTCAGGCCGAGCCCCATCCTCAGCGCGCCGGCCACTTCGAGCATCGCCGTGCGGGCGCTGGGGCAGATCGCGGTCAGGTTGGCGAAGCCGTGGATCATCCCGGGGTGCCGCTGCAGCACGACCTGCGCGCCGGCCTCGCGCATCCGCGCCGCGTAGATCTCGCCCTCGTCGCGCAGTGGGTCGAAGCCGGCGGTGGCGACGTAGGCGGGGGGGAGGCCGGAGACGTCCTCGGCCCGCATCACCGAGGTGCGCGGGTCGGCGTCGTCGATGCCATCGGGGATGTAGTGGTTCTCGAACCACTTCATGTCCTCGCGGGTGAGCAGGAAGCCCTTGGCGAAGGTGTCGCGCGACTGCTGGCCGCCGACGGCGTCGGTGACGGGGTAGAGCAGCAGCTGCATCGCCGGCTGTGGATTGCCGGCGTCGCGGTTCTGCAGGCAGAGGGCCGTGGAGATGTTGCCACCGGCGCTGTCGCCACCGACCGCCAGGCGGTCCGGGTCGGCACCGAGGGCGGCGGCGTTCTCGTGGGCCCAGGCGAAGGCCGCGACCGCGTCTTCGAGTGGAAGCGGGAAGGGAAACTCCGGCGCCAGGCGGTAGTCGACCGAAAGCACGCGGCAGCCGCCGTGGTCGGCGAGGAAGCGGCAGACGCCGTCGTGGGTGTCGAGGTCGCCGATCACCCAACCGCCGCCGTGAAAGTAGACGAGCAGGGGCTGGGGCGGCTGTGGCGAGTCCAGGGCGACGTAGAGACGTGCCGCCAGCTCACCGCTCGCCCCGGCGACGGTCAGCCTCTCGACCCGCGCCATCGGCCGCGGCGGTCCGCTGACGACCTTCGCGCCCACGCGGTTTTCGGCCCGGGCCTGCTCGACCGTGCGTCCCTCGACCAGCGAGGTCGTGCCGGCGCGGCGATCGAGCTCGAGCAGCATCTGGATGTCGGGCGCCAGCTGCTGCCCGTCGAGCCGCGGTGGCGGGCCGATCAGGCGCCGGATCGTCCGCGGCGAGAGCCCGCACGCCTTGCGCACGATTCGGTGCTCGATCTGCGGGGAGAGCCGCGGCGGCGCCACGCCCAGAGGCTACGCGATTGCAGTGTGATCGAGCTAACAAGACCTCCAGCCGGCGACCGCTAGCCTCGCTGACAGAGGCGCATGGAGGCAGCGACCACAACCGCTCCGCGGCCCCTGCAGGGGACTGCTGAGCGACGGCTGCCGCCCCGTCCGCCGCTGCCGCGGGCGATCCAGACCGCGATCTGGTCGCGCCAGGCGAGGCGCCTGCTCTACGGCTGCCAGGACCGCTACGGCGACACCTTCATGCTGCGGATCGCCCACGAAGGCACCTGGGTGATCCTGGCCGACCCGGCGGCGGTCAAGCAGGTCTTCACCGGCGACCCGAAGGTCTTCCACGCCGGCGAGGGCAACCAGATCCTCGCCCCGATCCTCGGTCGCAACTCGCTGCTCGTGCTCGACGAGAAGCCGCACATGAGCCAGCGCAAGCTGCTGCTGCCGCCCTTCCACGGGGCTCGCATGCAGGGCTACGAGCAGACGATGCGCGAGATCGCCGAGCGCGAGATCGTCAGCTGGCCCAGCCAGACGCCGTACGAGCTGCGGCCGCGGATGCAGGCGCTGACTCTGGAGATCATCCTGCAGACCGTCTTCGGAGTCCGCGGTGGCGAGCGGATGGCGCAACTGCGCGAGGCCCTGCGCGACTTCCTCGACCTCACCACCAACCCGAAGGCGCTGCTGCCGGTGCTGATAATCGGCCCGGGCCGGGTGCGTGGCTTCGGCCCCTTCCGCCGCCGCATCGACCGGGTCGACAGCTTGATCTTCAGCGAGATCGCAGAGCGCCGCGGTGCTGAAGATGTCGGCGAGCGCGACGACGTGCTCTCGATGCTAGTCGCCGCCCGCCACGAGGACGGCAGTCCGATGAGCGACGCCGAGATCCGCGACGAGCTGCTCACCCTGCTCGTCGCCGGCCACGAGACCACGGCGACCTCGCTCGCCTGGGCGGTCGAGCGCCTCTCCCGCAACCAGGACAAGCTCGAGCGGCTGCGGGCGGAGGTGGAGGAGGGCCAAGAGGACTACGTGACCGCGACGATCCAGGAGACGCTGCGCCTGCGCCCGGTGATCTCGCTCGTCCTGCGCAGGCTGACCGAGCCGGTCGAGATCGGCGGTTACGACCTGCCGGCGGGCCTCACCGTCGCGCCGAGCATCTACCTCGTCCACCGCAATCCCGAGGTCTACCCCGAGCCGCAGCGCTTCCTCCCCGAGCGCTTCCTCGGTAGCCCACCCGGCACCTACACCTGGATCCCCTTCGGCGGCGGCGTGCGCCGTTGCCTCGGCGCCTCCTTCGCCCAGTTCGAGATGGCGGTCGTGCTCAAGGAGCTGGTCAGCCGCCGCCAGATCCGCCCGGCCTACCCCAAGCCGGAGCGCGTCTTCCGCCGCGCGATCACCGAGACCCCGCGCCACAACGCGCGGGTCGTGCTCAGCTAACCGTCGTTCGGCGCGTCAGACTGCTTCGGCTTCTTCCCAGCGCAGGCACGGGGGCAGCAGCGCACCGAGCACGTAGAGGACGAAGAGAATCCCGAAGACCTTGTCCCCAACGTGGGTGCCGGCGATCGAGATGGTCCCCAGCACAACCACCAGCACCAGCACGATCAGGGACCCGGCCAGCACCGCATTGACGAGAGGACTGTCCTCGTCGCGACCGAAGGCGAGCAGCATCGAGGCCTGTCCGGCGACGACGGTGAGAAGCAGCAGGATCCCGACGGCGGTGTGCACCTCGAACCAGCCGTGGGCGAAGAAGGTGTCGAGGAGGACGAAGTAGGCCGCGACTGAAAGCGCCAGCGCCGCCGCCCCGAAGAGGGTCAGCTCCGGTCGCCGCTGGATCAGCAGAAAGCCGGGAAGGGAGTTGAGGCTGAAGATCACGAAGAGGAGCGTGGCCCAGCCGACCTTTTCCTGCGCCCCCTCGGAGCCGCCCAAGATCAGGAGGATGAGGACGACAGCGCCGAAGCTGAGCGCCCAAATCACGATCCGCGCCGGGTTCATTTAACAGGCGCCTTGAGGTTGTAGGGCTACAACCTCAGCCGCAGCCGGTGTTGTTGCCGCACGAGCTGCAGGTGTAACAGCTGCCGGTGCGCTGCATCATGCCGCCGCACTGTTCGCAGGCCGGCCCGAGCTCGCCGCCGGACATCCTGGCCGGGACGACCGGGGGGGTTTCGGTCAGGGCCGAGGCAGCCGGCTTGGCGCCGCCGTTGCCATTGCCCCCTCCGCCGTTGACCGGGCCCGCCGTGTCGGTCGGGATGCCGAGGCCGAGCTGGCTCGTCTCCGCGTCCTTCTTGGCCCGCACCTCCTGGGTGAGGATGCCGAGGTCCTCGAGCGTTTCGGTGTCCTCGATGAAGCGGCTCGCCAGCCAGCGCATGATGTAGTCGGGCATCGACTTGGCGAAGGGGATCTCCGGGTTCTGGGTGATGCCCTCCGGCTCGAAGCGCATGTAGCTGAACTTGCGCACGAAGTCCTCGAGCGGCACGCCGTACTGGAGACCGAGCGAGATCGCCGTGGCGAAGGCGTTGAGCAGCCCGCGCATCGTCGAGCCCTCCTTGCCGATGTCGGTGAGGAAGATCTCGCCGACCGAGCCGTCCTCGTACTTGCCGGCGGTGATGTAGCCCTCGTGGCCGGCGATC
>DASZQM010000048.1:0-15056 GCA_035549645.1 Solirubrobacterales bacterium
CGGGTGGCGCGGCAGGCATGGGGTGACCTTTTTACTCAGGTACGAAATAGGACTGATTTAGGTATCAAACGAGTTTGATTAGACATACAGTGCGCGGCTCGTTGAGCATTTGAAACTTTCAAAGTATCTGGGGAGGAACGATGCGCGCACGGGCAACTTGGCTGGCTATCGGCGTACTGCTCACAGTGGCGGCGGCATGGCCGGCAAGCGCCGCCGCGGGTGGCTCACACGACCCGAGCGACCACGGTCGCATGCTCGGGCCCCTGCGTCCGCACACGCATGCGCTCTCGCCCTCCTCGAGTGAAAACCTCAGCTACCACGGCGGTCCGGTGATGCACAGCAACACAGTGCGCGCGATCTACTGGACCGGCGATGAAGAACTGATCCCAGACGGGTACTCCCAGCAGATCGACGACTTCTTCACCGACGTCGCCACCGACAGCGGCGGCGACCAGAACGTGTACTCGCTGACCGGTCAGTACAGCGACGGGGGCGGCGCGGCAGCCTACGACAGCACCTTCGCCGGCTCCTTCCAGGACACCAACCCGTTGCCCAACGAAGGCTGCGAGCCGATCGAAGAAGAACCGTGTGTCTCCGATGCCCAGATCAGGACCGAGCTCGATTCCTTCATCAGCGGCCATGGCCTTCCCCGTGGGCTCGGCCAGCTCTACTTCGTCTTTCTGCCGGAGGGATACGACACCTGTTACTCGGCGGGGTTGTGCGCCTACACGACCTTCTGCGCCTACCACAGCTCGTTTGGCAGCGGCAGCGGCACGACGCTGTACGCCAACCAGCCCTGGGACGACTTCGTGCCCTCCGGCTTCGGCGGGCCGGTGTGCGGCGACGAGGACTCCCCGAATGGCTACACGGCGGCTGACCACGAGATCTCGACGATCTCCCACGAGCACAACGAGGCGATCACCGACCCGCTCGGAAACGCCTGGTACGACAACAGCGGCGAAGAGAACGGCGACAAGTGCGCCTATCAGTTCGGTCCCGACCTCGGATCGACCGAATTCGGCGGCTTCAACCAGGCGATCGACGCCGGTCGCTATGAGGTCCAACTCGAGTGGAGCAACCTCGCGCACGGCTGCCAGGCGCGCGCCGGGGCCGTCGACCTGCCGCCGGAAGCGTCGTTTACGTGGTCACAGCCGGCGCGGGTTAACGTCCCGGTCGCCTTCGATGGGAGCTCCTCCTTCGATCCCGACGGCTCGATAACCGGCTATGCCTGGAACTTCGGCGACGGTGCGACGGCGACCGGGCCTTCGCCCACCCATACCTACGCAACAGGCGGCACGAAGACCGTGACCCTCACCGTCACCGACGACGCCGGCACCCAGAGCTCGACGACGGCCACCGTCCAGGTGCTGGGGACCGGTTGTCAGGGGAACGTGCTGGACCCGAACGACGACGGCTACACCGGCCTGGTCGAACTCCCCTTCACGCTCGACTTCTTCGGCAGGCAGCACTCGTCTCTCTTCGTCAACAACAACGGCAACGTCACCTTCGACTCGCCCCTCTCCACCTATACGCCCTTTGACCTGACCAGCACTTCACGCGAAATCATCGCCCCGTTCTTCGGCGACGTCGACACCCGCGGCCCCGGTTCCGACGCCACCACCTACGGGCCGACGACCTTCAGTGGCCGCCCCGCCTTCTGCGTGGTCTGGGGTGGTGAAAACGGGGTCGGCTACTACGAGGCCCACACCGACAAGCTGAACAAGCTCCAGATGCTGCTGGTCGATCGCAGCGATGTGGCGCCGGGCGATTTCGACGTCGTCATGACCTACGGCCAGGTTCAGTGGGAGACGGGCGACGCCAGCAACGGCATCGGTGGGCTGGGCGGGGCCTCGGCGCGGGTCGGCTACTCCAACGGCACCGGTCAGCCGGGGACGTTCTTCGAACTTCCGGGCTCGGCGGTCAACGGGGCGCTCCTCGACTCGAACGTGGCGACCGGCCTGGTGCACAACAGCCGGGGCAGTCTCACGCCGGGGCGCTACGTCTACGAAGTCAGGAACGGCGACGCCCCGGTGGGGGGTTCGCTCTCCGGAACGGTGGAACGAGCCAACGGCGACCCGGTGGCGCATGCCCCCGTGCAGGCCTGCCCTCAGGCCGGCGGCCCGTGCGTGACCGCGCAGAGCAACGACCTCGGCACGTACACGATCGCGGGGCTGGAAGCCGGCACCTGGACCCTGGGCGCGAGTCCACCGGCGGGAGACCAGACCAGCCTGCCCGGCTCGACGACGACGAGCCTGTCGAAAGACGAAGCCAAGATCGGCGTGAACATCCTCCTGCCGGGTGCGGGTGCGCCCCCGAGCGACACGGAAATCACCTCGGTCGGCACCTGGGCCGACGGGGAGCCGATCCTCTACTGGGAGGAAACGCTGACGCTGACCACGCACGGCTGTCAGGGGGGCAGCGCTCAGTACGCGATCACGCTCGAAGGCACGCAGATCCGCAGCGGCGCGATGAGCGAGGGCCCGGCCGGCACCTACAGCGCCGCCATCGCCCCGCTCTACCCCAACCATGGCTACGTCCAGTTTCACGTCACCGTCAGCTGCCCCGATCCCGGGGAAGACGAGGACGACACCTGGTCGGCCTACATCGACCCGAGCGGTGTAGTGACCACCGTCTCCGGCAAACCGCTGGCGGGCGCCAGCGTCACCCTCTACCGCTCCGATTCAGCCGTTGGCCCGTTCTCCCAGCTGGCCGAAGGCGATGCGGCGATGTCACCGGCCAACCGCCGCAATCCCGATACAAGCGACGGTGCCGGTCACTTCGGCTGGGATGTGGTCGCCGGCTACTACGTGGTGCGGGCAGAACGGGCCGGTTGCCACGATCCCGCGGTGTCAGGGCGAGCGTATGCCGAGAGCGGCGTCCTCTCGATTCCCCCAGAGGTCACCGACCTGCACCTGAGGCTCGCCTGCCCTGCTCTCGAAGAACAGGCCGGCTCAGGGAGCGGTGGCTCGGGAAGCTCCGGGGGCGCGAGCGGCGGATCGGCGGGCGGGGTCAGCACGCTCACCCAGCCGGCGGGCAAGTGCGCAGGTCTCGCGGGCAAGGCGCGCGCCGCTTGCCTGGCCCGGGCAGCGCTCGAAAAACGACTGGCAGCCTGCAATCGCAAGCACGGCAAACAGCGTTCGCGCTGTCGCGAGCGGGCGCTCGCTCAGGCGAAGTGCGCGCAGAAGAAAGGCGCCGCCAAGCGCCACTGCCTGCTCGCCGACAAACCCAGGCTCAACTCTCGAGCATGAGGGTGACGGGGCCGTCGTTTACCAGCGCCACGCCCATGCAGGCGCCGAAGACGCCCTTGGCGGCGCCGAGGCGCTCGCAGAAGAGGTCGTAGAGCGGCTCGGCCTCCTCGCCGGGGGCCGCTTCGACGTAGCTGGGCCGGTTGCCCTTGCGGGTCTCGCCGTAGAGGGTGAACTGGCTGACGCAGAGCACCTCGCGCTCGCCCAGCGGCTCGTTCATCCGCCCCTCGGCGTCGTCGAAGACGCGCAGCGCTCGCACCTTGTCGGCGAGGCGCTCGGCTTGCTCGACGCCGTCGCCGCGGCGCACCCCGAGCAGGACGAGGAGGCCGGGGCCGATCTGCGCCACGCGCTCGCCCTCGACGTCGACCGCGGCCTGGCTGACGCGCTGGACGAGTGCCTTCATCTCACGCTCCTTATGAAAATGAGTCTCATTTTTGATTCAATCGCCTGGTGTTCGACGCCTTTCAGCTGCCCTTCGTCCAGCGCGGGCTGCTCGAGATCCTGATCCTCGCAGTCCCCGCGGGTCTGCTCGGCACCTGGATCGTCCTGCGCGGGCTCTCCTTCTTCTCGCATGCGGTCGGGACCGCCACCTTCCCTGGCCTCGTGCTCGCCGACGGGCTCGGCTTCGCCGCGCCGCTGGGGGCGTTCGGCGCCGCCGTCGTCTTCAGCGCCGGCAGCGCCCTGCTCGGCCGTCGCGACGAGGAGTCGAACGACAGCGCCGTGGCGATCGTCCTCGTCGGCTGTCTCGCCGCCGGCACCCTGCTGGCCAGCGACGTCTTCGGCTCCGGCGCCAACATCGAGACCCTGCTCTTCGGCAGCCTCCTGCTCGTCGACGGCCGCGACATCGCCCTGGCGGGCGTCGCGGCCGGCCTCACCCTGGCGCTCTCGCTGCTGCTCGGCCAGCGCTGGCTCGCGGCCGGCTTCGACCCGGCGACGGCAGGTGCGTCCCGGCGCGGGGGCGAGCGCCTGCTCGAGGCCGCCCTGCTCGGCCTGATCGCGCTCACCACCACCGCCGCGCTCTCGGTCGTCGGGGCACTGTTGGTCACCGCCGTCTTCGTCGTCCCGGCCCTGACCGTCCGCCTCTTCGTCGAGCGCATGCTGAGCTGGCAGCTGGCGACGATCGCGCTGGTCGCGCTCGAGGGCACCGTCGGCCTCTGGCTCTCGGTCGAAACCGACGCGCCGCCGGGGGCGACGATCGCCGTCGTCGCCGGCGGCACCTTCGTCCTCGCCGCCGCGGCGCGGGAACTGGCGCGCTGGCGCCGGCGACGTCCGGCGCTGGCTCTCGCCGCGCTGCTGGCGCTGGCGATCCTCGCCGCCGGCTGCGGGACGGGTGGGGCGGGCGGCAACCGCCTCCAGGTGGTCGCCACGACCACGCAGATCGGCGACTTCGTCCGCGCGGTCGGGGGCGACGCGGTCGAAGTCGACCAGATCCTGCGGCCCAACACCGACCCCCACGAGTACGAACCGCGACCGAGCGACGTGACCGGGGCGGCGGGGGCGAAGCTCGTCTTCGCCAACGGCGACGGCCTCGACGAATGGATCGGGGAGATCGTCTCCGACAGCGGCAGCGGCGCGGAAGTGGTCGATCTCGGCGCTGCCGTGCCGGAGCGACTACCGGGTGAGACGAGCGGAGCCGAGGCTTCTCGCTACGACCCGCACTGGTGGCACGACCCGCGCAACGCCGAGGCCGCGGTGAGCGCGATCGAGCGCCACCTCGCCGCCGCCGACCCGGCCCACCGCGAGCTCTTCGCCCGCAACGCCCGCGCCTACTTGGCCAAGCTGCACGCCCTCGACGCCGGCATCGCCCGCTGCTTCGCTGCCGTTCCGCCCGTCCGCCGCAAGCTGGTCACCGACCACGACGCCTTCGGCTACTTCGCCCGCCGCTACGGGATCGAAGTCGTCGGCGCGGTGATTCCCTCGCAGACGACGCAGGCGCAACCCTCGGCCAAGGACTTGAGCGAGCTCGCGGCGCTGATCGAGCGCGAGCACGTGGCCGCGATCTTCCCGGAGAGCTCGCTCAGCGCCAAGGTCGCGAAGGCGATCGCCGAGCAGACCGGCGCGACGGCGAGCTACAGCCTCTACGGCGACACGCTCGGGCCGGAAGGCTCCAGCGGCGCGACCTATCTGGCGATGGAGGCGGCGAATGCCGACGCGATGGTGCGCGGTTTCACCGACGGGAGGCGGGGATGCCGGCCGCCGCGCTGATCGAGGCGGAGGGGCTGGCCGCCGGCTACGGCGGCGCGCCGGCGATCTCGGGGGTCGAGTTCACCCTCGAGGCCGGCCAGACGCTGGCCCTGCTCGGCCCCAACGGCGGCGGCAAGACGACGCTGCTGCGGGCCCTGCTCGGCGAGCTGCGCCCGCTGGCCGGGAGGCTCGCGATCGCCGCCCGTTGCGGCAGCGTCCCGCAGACCGAGCGCTCGCGGCTCGACTACCCGGTCTCGGCGCTCGACGTGGCGACGATGGGCTCGCTCTCGCTGCTGCCCTGGTGGCGGCGCCCCGGCCGGCGCGAGCGCGAGGCGGCGGCGACGGCGCTCGCCCGGGTCGGGCTCGGCGATCTCGCCGGGGAGACCTACGGCCACCTCTCCGGCGGCCAGCGCCAGCGCGTGCTGATCGCCCGCGCCCTGGTCCAGGACACGGGAGTGCTGCTGCTCGACGAGCCCTTCTCCGGCCTCGACCGGCCCAGCAGCGAGGGGCTGGAAGCGCTGATCGCCGACCTGGCGGGGGAGGGGCGCGCGATCGTCCTCGCCACCCACGACCTCGAGCAGGCGCGCGCCTGCGACCTCGTCCTCTGCCTCACCCGGCGCCAGGTCGCCTGCGGCGCTCCGGCACAGGTGCTCGACGACCTCGCGGTGCTGGAAGCGACCTACGGCGGAGCCATCGTCGAGATCCCCGGCAGCGGCCGCGCGATCCTGCCTCCGCACCATCACCACCACGACCACTGATGCTCGAGCCGCTCTCCGAACCGTTCATGCAGCGCGCCCTCGCCGAGGTGGTGCTGCTCGGCCTCGCCGGCGGCGCGCTCGGCTGCTGGGTCGTCTTCTACGGCTTCTCCTACGCGGCCGAGTCGCTCGCCCACTCGATCTTCCCGGGACTCGTCCTCGCCGCGATCGCGGGCGCCCCGCTGCTGCTCGGCGCCGCCCCCGCGATCGTCCTCGCCGCCGTCGCGATCGCGCTGATCGCGCGGATCGCCGGCGTCGGCCGCGAAGCCGCCGTCGCCGTCGTGGTGACGACGATGTTCGGGTTGGGGGCGCTGCTGGCGCTGGCGCCGAGCTCGCCGCCGGGGATCGAGTCGCTGCTCTTCGGCGACGTCTTCGGCGTCACCGATGGCGACCTGCTTGCCGCCGCCGCGCTCGCGCTGCTGGTTGCGGTGGCGCTGCGCCTCCTCCACGGCCGCCTGCTCATCGCCGGCTTCGACCGCGGCACGGCCCGCTCGCTGGGCGTCTCACCCGCCTTCGCCGATGCCGCCCTGCTGATCCTGCTCGCGGCAGGGATCGTCGTCGCCGTGCAGGGGCTCGGCAACCTGCTCGTCGTCGCCGTCTTCGTCGGTCCCGCCGCGGCCGCCCGCCAACTCAGCGAGCGGATGCTGCCGATGATGCTGCTCGCCGCCGGCCTGGCGGCGCTGGCGGGGGTGGCGGGGCTCTACCTCTCCTACTACGCCGGCACCGCCGGGGGTGCCTCGGTCGCGCTGATGATCGTCGCGATCTACCTGCTCTCCCTGCTCGCCGGAAAGCTGCGCCCTTCCCCACTGCCACCCGCCGGGGTTACGATCGGCTGAAATGACGACGAGGACGGACAGCGCCTGGGCCGAGCACGCGCTCTCGGCGCTGCACGAGGCCGGCTACCGGCGCGGCGGCGCCCGCACCGCCGTGGTCGAGGCGCTCGCCCGCCACGACTGCGCCGTCACCGCGATCGACCTCGACGAGGAGATGCGACGCCGCAAGCCGGCGGTCGGCCGCGCCAGCGTCTACCGGGCGCTGGAGCAGCTCGAGCGGCTGGGGCTGGTGCAGCGGCTCGAGGTGACGCGCGGCACCGCGGGTTACGAGCGAATCGAGCCCGACGGCGAGCACCATCATCACGCGATCTGCCGGCACTGCGGGCGCATGGTGCCCTTCGAGGACAGCTCGCTGGAGCAGGCGATCGACAGGCTCTCGGCGGAGATCAGCTTCGAGGTCACCGACCACGACGTCATCCTGCGCGGACTCTGCGAGCGCTGCAAGTGAGCGACGGCGTCCAAGTCTTCCTGCTCTCGCTGCTGGCGATGTTCAACCCGACGCTGCTGGCGGCGGTGACGCTGATGCTGCTGCTGCCCAACCCGAAGCGGCTGATGCTGGGCTACCTGCTCGGCGCCTACACCGCGAGCATGAGCATCGGCCTGGCGATCGTCTTCGCCCTCAACGACTCGAGCTTTGCCAGCACCAGCAAACGCACGCTGAGCCCGCTCGAGGACATCGTCGTCGGCGCGCTGCTGCTCCTGGTCGCCGTGGTGCTGGGCACCGATCGCGACCGGCCCCTGCGCGAGCGGCGCGAGCGGCGGCGTGAGAAGAAGCTCGAGAGCAACGGGGGCGAGGAAAAGGAAGCGCTGCCGATGCGGCTGCTCGGCCGCGGCTCGCCGCGCATCTCCTTCGTCGTCGGCCTGCTGCTCAGCTTCCCCGGCGTCTCCTACCTGACCGGGCTCACCCACATCCACAAGCTCGACCTGCCCGCGGTGCCCACGGCGCTGATCGTGATCGCCTTCTGCCTCGTCCAGCAGCTGCTGCTCGAGGTGCCGCTCGCCGGCTACTTCATCGCCCCCGAGCGCACCGAAGCCGCGGTCAAAGGGTTCCGCGCCTGGCTTGCCCGCAACGGCCGCCAGGCGGGGATCGTCGTCGCCGCCGTGCTCGGCACGCTGATCGTGATTCGCGGCATCGCGAGCCTGATCGCCTGATCCCGGTTACGGTCTGATCATGCTCGACCGGCGCCAGGACGATCGCACCCCGGCCGAACGCGCCGCCGCCGGCAAGGCCGCGCGCGAGGCGGCGCCGCGAAGCAGCCACGGCGAGTGGGCGCCGGCGGCGGATCGCGCCGACCCGGTCGCGGTGCTCGAACGCCAGGCGACCTCGCGGGTCGGGCAGCTGCTGCCACTGCGCTACGCGCGAATGTTGGGGTCTCCTTTCACCTTCTACCGTGGCGCCGCGGCGGTGATGGCGGCGGACCTCGACGGCACGCCGGCGAGCGGGCTAACCGTGCAGCTCTGCGGCGATGCCCACCTCTCCAACTTCGGCGCCTTTGCCGCGCCCGACCGCGAACTGGTCTTCGACGTCAACGACTTCGACGAGACCCTGCCGGGGCCGTGGGAGTGGGACGTGAAGCGCTTGGCGGCCAGCTTCTCGGTGGCGGGCCGCGACCGTGGCTTCGGCGCCGGCGAGCGCCGCCGCATCGTCGCCGCGATGGTGGCGGAGTACCGCGCGACGATGCGGCGCCTCAGCGAGCTCGGCAACCTCGAGGTCTGGTACACGCAGATCGACGTGCCGATGATCGCCGAGCGCTGGGAAGCGGCGGCGGGGGAGAGGGAAGCGAAGGCGTTTCGCCGCAACCTCGCCAAGACCCGGGCCAAGGACCGGATGCGGGCGCTCTCGAAGCTGACCCACGAAGTCGACGGCGAGCTGCGCATCGTCAGCGAACCACCCCTGATCATCCCCCTGCGCGAGCTGACCGAGGGCGAGCCGGGGGAGATCGAGACCGCCGTGCTCGAGATCCTCGGCGACTACCGGGAGACGCTCTCGGAGGACCGCCGCGTGCTGCTCGACAGCTACCGCTACGTCGACGCCGCGCTCAAGGTCGTCGGCGTCGGCAGCGTCGGCACCCGCGCCTGGGTCGTCCTCCTGCTCGGTCGCGACGACGGCGACCCGCTCTTCCTCCAGGTCAAGGAGGCGCAGACCTCGGTGCTCGAGCCCTACGCCGAGCCGAGCGCCTACTCCCAGCAGGGAGAGCGCGTGGTCCAGGGCCAGCGGCTGATGCAGGCGGCCGGCGACATCATGCTCGGTTGGGTCAAGGCGCGCGGCATCGACGGCAAGAGGCGGGACTTCTACGTGCGCCAGCTCTGGGACCAGAAGGGCTCGGCCCGGGTCGAGCGCATGGACCCCAAAGCGCTCACCGCCTACGCCCAGCTCTGTGGGATCACGCTCGCGCACGGGCACGCCCGCTCCGGCGACCGCATCGCGATCGCCGGCTACCTCGGCAAGGGCGACACCTTCGACCGCGCGATCGCCGAGTTCGCCGAGGCCTACGCCGACCAGAACGAGCGCGACTACGAGGCGCTGCGGGCGGCCGCCGACGAGGGCCGGATCGAGGTCGGCGAGGTCTCTTAGGCGGTCACCTCGCCAACGCTGCGTAGTGTTCGAGTTCGGCTTGAGCGAGCTGCGGTTCTGGCAGTTCGTACTGGTAGCCTTCGCGTCGAGCCGTGCCAGAGACGGGGTCGTAGCTGACCACGTATGTGCTTGTGTTGCCGTTCGGGTCGGTGGTCAGCACAAATTCCCTTCCGGCCGACCCCGCGAGTGCTCGCGGCCAGAGCCAGGCATCGCTTTCGCGCATAGCCTCGAGCCAGGCGGCGCCAACAGTGGGCACGAGCTTGATGTAGGGCGCGGCAAATTCAGGCATGCCTGGCAGGTGCAGGGCGGCGCGGATCAAGATGAACGTTCCTTGCGGGGTCGTGATCGCGGCCATGTCTCCGCCGGCTGCTTCCATCGTCGGATAGCCGCCTAGGGGAGCCACGCCGTGGACGATCAGGCCGATCACGTATTTCGCCGCGGGAGCCAGGAAGATCGCGGGCCCGTACTCGCTTGAGACCACAGCGACGCTGCGGACTTCGCCCTCAAGGTTGTGCCCGATCGTGTAGACGAAGTCCCCTTGAGGGGTCGTGATCGTGACGGCTTTTTCGGTGCAGCCGCCGATGTTGCCTGGCGGCGGGTTCGCGTTCAGTAGTTTGCCGCCGTAGTAGAGGGCATTGAGGTCGCTTCGCGCCCACCTCGGGGCGCCCCGCGCGGGCGGGAAGCGGCACGTTTCGTCGTCGCCTACGACCGGCGTTTCAACTTGCCGCGGGGCGCCGCCGTGCCCGCCTTTGGCTTTCGGCGTTCGCTGCTTGCCGCCGCGTGTTTTGGTGATCGCCGCTGGTGCTTTGATTGCTTCCTTCAAGAACACCTGGGCTGCCGCGGTGAAAGCCAGCACGAGGCAGATCGCCATCGTGCAGAGGATGATCGTGCGGGTCCGGCTCAATCCCGGCAGCAGAGGTGGACCTGCCAGGATCTCGAAGAGCTTCAGGGGGCCGACGTGATCTTCGGCCGCGATCTGATCGATCGTGTCCTCGATATCCAGTGACACCTTGAAGGGTTGGCGCTGCTTGAATCGCTCGCTGCCCTGCTGGAGGCCCGCGTCGGAGACCATCTTTCGGATTTTTTTCTGGAGCGCTTCATATAGGAGCCACGTGATGCCGAAGACGACACCGATTGCGAGCAGAACCGGCCACGTCGGCGGCAGCAGGAACGCTGCCAGGGCGATTCCGATCGGGACCACCCAGCCGAGGAAGATCTCCCGGTAGAGCTTCGACCTCAAGGGCTTGTGGCGCCAATGTTCGAGCAGGAACCTGGTTTTCGTATTGACGACGTGGAATGCCAGCAGCCCAAGTGCCACCACCCCGACCAGCTTCTCGACGATCGAGCCAAGTGGCCAGTCGGTAAATATCGAGTAGACGAGCGGCGCGAGCGAGCCTGCCGCGATTAGCGTCCGGGCGGCAATTCGCAGGCAGCGCTGCTTAACGCTCCACCTCTTGGGTGCCTCGGGGCCGTTCGCCTGCGGCACCTCGGCAGCCTTCTGTTCTCCTTGGTTGTGTGCGCTGCTTGCCAACTTGGTCCCTCCCTGGGATCTCCGGCCCGGAGCGAGCCCGGCAGCCCACGCCGTCGTCGCCGAAGGCACTTTTCGAATCTCTCCACACCGCGAGTCCAATAAATGCAGAGTGGGAGGTGGACCGCGTCAGCGCAGTGCGTCCACGCTTGTCAGCGATCGTCAACGATCGTCTTGGTCCAGTAGGGTCGAATGCTCAGGAGGGGACGATCAATACAGAACACCCTATAAGGGTGAGAGTTTTGGGGGAGTGGACTATCACCCGGGACGGCAACGGGGTACGCATCGGCCCCGACCCGGAGGCGCTCCTGCACGCGCTCGTCATGACCGAGGGTGAAATCGACGCCGAAGTGCTCGAGTCGGTTCTGCCTGAGCGCGCCGACCCCAATACCGATCGCAACCGATCGATGAAAGCGGCCTTGACCAAGCTGCGCAACGACCCGCGCTACCGATTGAGAATCAGCGAGGACAAAGATCCGGTGACGATGAGTCGAGATCAACCGCACGCGAGTTTCGACCTTTGGGAATTCTTTGAACTCGCCGAGTTAGAGCGGTACGCGGAGGCCGCGAAACTGGTCGCCGGACCTGGGCTAGAGCCAGTCGTGCTCGAGAAGTACGCCGATCACAACAAGCATTGGAAGCCGATGCTGAAGAAATTCAAGTCGGTGAAGGAGAAAGTGATGGTAGCTGTAAAGGGAGCTTTAGGACGCAATCAGGTAATGCGAGAAGTGCGTCAGAAGCTGCTCGAACGCAGTCTGGTGCCCGGCGTAGGTCGGGAGATCTCGATTCGCGAAGTGCGTGGGGCAATCGAGCCAATCGGGATTCCCTGGCAGGCACTCAAGCCCGAAGCCGATTTGGTCGAGGAGCCCCTTCCGCCGCATCTCGTTGGCTTGCTGGAGGAAGCGAAGTCACAGCGGGTGGCCGTCATCGGCGGCCACGGTATGGGCAAGACGCTCGCGGCCATTGCCACTTTCCTGCGCCTGACCGACGAGCTGGAAAATCCCGACTTCACCCATGAGCCGAGACCGGTGATTTATATCGATGGCGAGATCGAGGGCTTGGATCCAATGTTCGGCACCGACGAGTGGCTGGACGAATACATGGAGAAGTTCGACGCGGTTGGCCATGGGCGTCGCATAGTGATCGTGTCGCACGCGGATTCTTTCTTCCTACGCTCGAAACGGCCGGTCAAGGAGATTCTTGGTTGGCGCATGTTCCGCGAAGGCGATGTCCTCCTCTGTTGCAGCGAGCAGTTCTACGCGGCGAAAGTCCAGTTTGCGGACTTCGCCACGCACGTCATTAAGCTCGAGCAATGGGACCCGGAGACGCAAATGGCGTACGCGACGGCTCGCTTCGGCGAGGGGACCGGGACGGCATTCAAAGCCTGGTTGGACGCTGACCCGACGGGGGCACGAGCGCTGCTTTGTCGCCGCCCCCTTCATCTCACCTATCTGCTCCCTGTTATTGACGAGGGCGGCGATGCGTTGGAGGCGATTTCGAAGCGCTGGAGGCTCTTCGAACAGCTAGCGCACGTCCGCCTCGATGCCGCCGGTCACGTGGCCGAGGAGGACGAGCGTTTCAACGAGCTGGCCGCGATCGCGCACCGTTTCTACCGCTCCGACCCACCGGCCGAGGCGACAATCAGTTGCAGCCTGGAGGATCTACGGGACTTCCTCAAGCTGCTCGACCGACGCGATCTTGAGACCCGATTGAGCTCGCTCGTCAACAACACTATGTTGATCGCGACGCTGCCCGGAGGTCATGAGTACATGTTCGAAGCGCCTTCCTGGGCATGGTTCTTCGCCGCCTGTCACCTGACCCGGGTGCTGAAGTCGAATGATCCTCCCGAACCGGTGCTAAAGGCCTTCGCCAAGCATTTTTCGGCGGACGTAATGGAGTTCTGCAAAGAAATGCTCTCCGAGGCTATGAGCGTGCACGAGGAGAAGATCCTGGCTTCCCTGCGTGGCGCGCTGCTCGAACGAGGCGACGTTGGCCTTCGCCCTACGCAGCTGGCGAGGGCCCGGCAGCAGGTGGGCTATCTCTTGGCCCTGCTTGGCGACGACGAAATCCGCGAGGAACTCTCGAAGATGATTGCGCTGAAAGAGGATGGAGGAGAGACGGACGACATGGTCCGCGAAGGCATTTTACTTGGCCTGAAAGGGGGGCGTCTGCGTCCGACCGTTGATGATTTCGGGCACAGGGGAGGGATGTAAAGCCAGGCCTGGATAGGTCAGTTACCGATGAGCATCAGGTGCAGCAGCTCCGATGTCTTCGTCCTTTCATCGCCGCGGCTGCGGGCGACGACGACGATCCGCACTGTTGCCCCGGCGGCCGGGATAAGTCCCAGTGCGGCGCCGGGCAGCTTTACGGCGAGGCGCCGGGTCCGGGCGCCGAAGCGCCGTCGCTGCGCGTGGTGGGCCGTGGCCGGCAGCTCACCGGTGAGCCTTGGCGCCAGGAAGCTGGCATGCGCCTTGACTCGGCAGGCCTCATTGCAGCGCACCCAGGCGATGATGCGGCCGTTGCGGAGTGTGTTGCGGTAGCCAACGATCCGCCCACTGAGCCGGGGCTGTTGTGACGAGGGCGGCGTAGGGGATGAGGGTTCAGCGGTTGGCGCCGGGGAAGTCTTTGGGGTGGAGGGAGTCCCCGGTGCCGGGGGCGGGGCTTCGCTGGCAGTCCAGCTGTAGGTGACACTCGTGGAAGCGCCCTGAACGGCGTTTTCGGTCGCCGCGCTGGGCACGCCGCCCTCGGGG
Source organism: Solirubrobacterales bacterium (assembly GCA_035549645.1). GTDB lineage: Bacteria > Actinomycetota > Thermoleophilia > Solirubrobacterales > 70-9 > VRUE01. The sequence continues at coordinate 13,871 of DASZQM010000048.1, forward strand.
AGAGTGGCGACGAATTCGTATCGACGTGAGGTGTCCGGCGTGAGCACCCCGAGCTGCTGCGGTTGCATCGCGGCCAAGGGCCCCGCGTAGATGACGGAGGGCCCGGCGGTGATCTTCAGCGTGAGGCGCTGGGAAAGCACGCCACCGCCGGTGCCCGGCGTGTCGGTCAGGTCTCGCTGGGTTAGGGTCACGGCGATTGCTTCGCTGCCTTCGTTAGCGATCGTCACCGTCCCTTTGGCGCTGTCCCCGGGCCTGAGGTTGGTCGCGGTGAAGATGGGCATGCCTTCGCGCGAGTTGGCGAGGGCGAAGGAGCCGCTGGTCTCGGTGACGATGGAGGCCTGGCTGGACTCGTCGTTGCGCGCGGCAGCCGCCGCGATCGCCGCCACCGCGGCAAGTGCCAGATAGACGACGAGGGTTGCTCTGCGCACGGCTCAGAACTCCCTGTCGGCGGCGCCCGACTCGCTCGCGGTTGTGGTCGACATCGCGTTGGCGGCGCGGTCGAAGGGGGTCGCCACCGGCGTCCAGGTCATCGTGCCGGTGCCGGCCGCAGTGGTCCGCGCCGGGTCGACGATCGCGGTCGCGTTGTACGTGCCGAAGGCGACCGTGACCGTGTTGCCGCTCATCGTCATCGTCGAGGCGGTGCCGCTGGCGCCGAAGCGGACGTTGCCGCCGAGCAGGCCGGCCACGTAGTCGCTGCGGCCGAGGTCGACGGTCCCGAGCGGGAGCAGCGCCGAGTTGGCGGCGTTGTAGACCTGCAGCGCGTCGTTGCCGAGCGGCAGGCCGAGCAGGCCGTTGTCGATCAGGCGGACGACGACCGGGGTCGCGCTGCCGTTCCAGCCGGCGAGGATCGATTCCGGCTCGATCGGCTCGCTAAAGCTGAGGACGACCGAGTCGCCCTGCTCGGCGAGCCCGTTGGTGCCGGGGTTGGCGGTCTGCACGTCGGTCGCGACGGGCGGCGTGTTGTCGACGCTGACCGAGCCTTTCAGGCTCACCGCGTTGAGCGCGTTGTCGGTTGCGGTGACGGTGAAGGCTTTGCTGCCGGCGGCGAGCACGGCGTCGGCGCTGAGCGCGGCGCTGCGGTAGTTGTAGGAGGCGCCGCCGGCGCTGAAGGAGCCGGCGCTGAGCGGCACCGCGGTCGAGCCCGCGGTCACGGTTCGCACGTCGGCGCTGACGCTGGCGATGCCGC
>DASZQM010000049.1:0-25855 GCA_035549645.1 Solirubrobacterales bacterium
GGGTGGGGCCCCCGACCCTCCACCCCGCTTGGACCTAGGACGCTTCCCCTGTTTGCCTTAGCAGCACCGACGTCGTCTGCTCCAGTACGCGGCGCCAAGCCGATAGCTGCTCAGACTCCTCCTCGGCGGCGCGTTCGACGACCCGGTTGACGCGGCGGCCGGAGATTTCGAGGCCGTGCTTGTCGGCGATCTCCTTGTAGCGGTCGTAGTCCTTGGCCAGGGTCTGAGTGACGCTTTCGAAGCCGTGGCGAGCGATCCGCAGGCGGCGCGAGTAGTCCATGATCGGCGTGCCGAACATCAGCTCGTCGTTGGCCTCGGGCTCGACCAGGATGATGTCGACCCCCGGGTAGCGCTCCTGCCACTGTTCGACCGCCTGGTGCAGGCGGGCGTGGGCGATCAGGCGGAAGGTCTGGTTGGCGATCGCCGGCAGGCCCATGTCGGAGACGCGCCGCACGCGGGTGCCGAACACGGTCGGGATCGTTTTCTGGAAGTCGTTGACGTAGGGGACGAGCGGATTGACGACGACGATGAATTTGGCGCCCTTCTCGACCGCGATGTCGACGTTGGTGGTGGAGCGAATGCCGCCGTCGACCATCTGGCGTCCCTTCAGCTCGACCGGCTTGTAGACGATCGGCAGGGCGGTCGAGCACTGGATCGCTTTCGAGATCGGCACGTCGTTCCAGCCGTCCTCGCCGAAGACGATCCGCTCGCAGGTGTCGAGGTCGGTCGCGGTGAGGTAGAGCTCGGGGTCGAGCATGCGGAAGTCGTCGACCCGCCCCGCTTCTCCCAGCGCCTCGGCGACGTAGTCGGCGATTCCGTTGCCGGAGTAGAAGCCCGTCGGCAGCGCCTCGGCCAGCCCGACGCCGACGTCCATCGCCGAGAAGGTCCCCATTCGGACCAGGCTGCGAGCCAGCTCCAGCGTGCGCAGCGGCAACATCGCCGCCTTTTCGAGGAAGCCGAAGTAATTGGGCTGCAGGACCTTGCCGAGATCGAGGTCGTCGAGGTCGGAGGGGATGCGGCGATTGATCACCTGCATCATTTCGTCCGGCGTGACGCCGTTGGCGAGCATGCTGGCGACGAAGGAGCCGGCGCTGGTGCCGACGTAGACGTCGAAGTTGTTGACGGTGCTGTTGACCGCGAGCAGGTCGAGGGCGCGCAGGGCGCCGATCTCATAGACGCCGCCGGTGAAGCCGCCGCCACCGAGGACGAGGGCGGTCTTGGAGGGACGTTTGCGGCTGCGGCGCCGTCGCGGTTGCGACTCTATGTCCACAACTTTGCCCATAAACATGCATTATCCCACTAAGTGAGGCGTTCCCCGGCAATTCTTGTCGCGATCTCTGCGCTGCTAGCGGCTCTTCTGCTCTCCACGGCGGTCGAGGCGGCCGCCCGCAGCGGCGTTTGCACCACGATGCGTTCCCGACTCGTGCGCGGCGGCGGCGGCTCCAGCGGGCTGCTCGTGGTCGACGCGGGGACCGGCAAGACGCTCTGCGCGCGGGCGCCGGGGCGCCCGCGACCGCTCGCCTCCAACATGAAGCTCTTCACGACCTCCACCGCCCTGGCGCGGCTGGGGCCGGAATCGCGCATCCCCACGCTGCTCGAGACCGACGGTGGGATCAACCGCAACGGCGTCCTCCACGGCAGCCTCTACCTGGTCGGGGCCGGGGATCCCGCCTTGGGCACCCCGTCCTTCTACCGGCGCTTCCTCGGCGGACTCGGCACCAACATCTTTCAGCTCAAGCGCGAGGTGCGTGAAGCCGGCGTCAAGTCGGTGACCGGGCGCCTCTACGCCGATGACTCGATCTTCGACCACCTGCGCGGCGTCGCCGACTCCGGCTATGCGACCAGCCCTGAAATCGGCCCCCTCTCCGGCCTCTCCTTCAACTCCGGCTACAGCACACCCAGCGCATATGGCTTCGCCACGGACCCGGCGCTGACGGCCGCCAGCACGCTGGTCGGCTCGCTGCGCGAAGCGGGCGTGAGCATCTCCCCCAAGGTCGCGCTCGGCATCGCACCGGCGAACAGCACCGAACTGGCCCGGGTCGAATCGCCGCCACTGACCGACATCGTCAACACGACCGACGTCTACTCGGACAACTTCTTCGCCGAGATGCTGATCAAGCTGCTCGGCGCCCGCTTCGGCGGGGCCGGAACCACGGCGGCGGGCGCGCAGGTGGTCGAGGCCTTCGCCCGCGGCCACGACTCGGGAGTGCACGCGGTCGACGGCTCCGGCCTCACGCGCGGCAACCGGGCTTCGCCGTCCCAGATCGTCGGGCTGCTCGAGTCGATGCGCAACACCAGCGTGGGCGACGAATTCATCCAGGACCTCGCCCTCACCGGCCACGAGGGCACCGTCGCCGACCGCATGCACGGCACTGCCGCCTACGGCCGCTGCCGCACCAAGACCGGCACGATCCGCGCCGTCAGCAACCTCTCCGGCTACTGCTTCAACCGCAGCGGCAAGGTGATGATCTTCTCGATCCTGATGGCGGGCGTCCGCGACCTCAGCCTCGCCCACCTCGAGCAGGACCTGATCGCCGCCGAAGTCGCGTCCTATTGATTGCGGTCGGCGTGGCGGCGGGCGCGTTCCATAAGAAACAGCCCGACTGCAACGCCGGCAAACATCGCGAACAGGCCGCCGGCCTGATAAGCGAGTTCGCTAGAGCGTCCGAACAGGACGATGTCCACAGCAAGAACGATCACCGTTACGACGACGCCAATGTTCCCGTAGTGGATCGCTTCTTTCATTTCGGATGAAGACAATTCATTTCAGAAGATAGCGAAAAATCGCATCTACAACGGCAAAGCAGGCACCTGCACAACCGCCGGCATGACCCGCCATCAACGCGCGCCTCTCTAGTTCGGCCCTCGATAGCCCGCGTGCCAAGCCCCAAATTCCCACGGCAAGGCTGCATAGAAGGGCGCTGGCGCCAGCCGCGGTTGCGAGTGCCTCGGTCACGGCCGTCAGCGGTCCAACTTGCGCGAGTGCCATGACGGCGATGCTTGCTGCTTTTGCCGCACCCGTGGCGCGTAGAACATGCCGTCTTCGACACTTCTTCGCATCCGATTCACGGACCCAGCCGCCTAGAATCGTCGGGGTGCGAGTTCTGCTGACCAACGACGATGGGATCTCAGCCCCTGGGCTGCAGGCGGCGCGGCGGGCGCTGCGTGAGATCGAGGGGGTCGAGGTCGACGTGGTCGCGCCCGACTCGAATCGCAGCGCGACGGCACGCAGCATCACGACCCGCTCGCCGCTGAGCGTCGAGGAGGTCGAGTTTGGCGACGACGGCGACAAGGGCTACGCCACCGACGGCACGCCGGTCGACTGCGTCCGCTTCGCCGAGCTGGGCCTGGTCGGGCACCGGCCCGACCTGATCTTCTCGGGGATCAACCACGGGGCAAACCTCGGCGACGACATCACCTACTCGGGCACCGTCGCCGCCGCCTTCGAGGGCATCGTGCTGGGGATCCCCGCAATCGCGATCTCCCAGCAATCCTCCAGCGGCGGCCTGGGCTACGTCAGCGGTCGCTTCGACTTCGGTGCCGCGGCTTCGTTTGCGGCCCAGCTCGTCCGTCACCTGATCACCGAGCCGATGCCCGAGGCGACCCTGATCAACGTCAACTGCCCGGCCGGAGAGGCCAAGGGCGTAGAGGTGACGAAGCTGGGCAAGCGCATCTACAACGACGAGCTGAAGCTCGTCGGCGAGACCGACGGCAGGCGGCACTACGAGATCTACGGCTGGCAGCCCGGCTACGAGGAGATCGAGGGCACCGATCTCAACGCGATCGCCAACGGGCGCATCGCGGTGACCCCGATCCACTTCGACCTCACCGACCACGGCGGCCTCGAGAACCTGCGCGGCTGGGGCTTCGCGGAGATGCTCGCGGCAAGCGCCGCCACCTCGGTTTGAGCGCCACCACTCCCGAGCAACGCGCCAAAGAGCTGCGCGAGGAGCTGGCGGTCCACAACCGCCGCTACTACGTGCTCGACGACCCAATCGTCGACGACGACGAATACGACGCCCTGCTCGATGAGCTGCGCGCGATCGAGAGAGAGCACCCCGAACTGCTCACCCCGGACTCGCCGACCCAGCGGGTGGGCGCGCCGCCACTGGAGCGCTTCGAACAGGTCGAGCACGCCGAGCAGATGCTCTCGCTCGCCAATGCCCGCAACGAGGAGGAGCTGCGGGCCTGGGAGACGCGCATCCGCAACCACCTCAAACGACTCGACATCAGCGCCGCCGAGTTCAGCTACACGACCGAGCCGAAGATCGACGGGCTGGCGATCACGCTGACGTACGAGGAAGGCGTGCTGATCCGCGGTGCCACCCGCGGCGACGGCAGGATCGGCGAGGACGTCACCCAGAACCTGCGCACGATCGGCGCGGTCCCACTGCGGATCGACGACGCGCCGGCGCTGATCGAAGTGCGGGGCGAGGTCTACCTGCCGATCGCCGACTTCAAGGCGCTGAACGAACGTCGCGCCGAGGCCGGTGAACCCGCCTTCGCCAATCCCCGCAACTCGGCCGCCGGCTCGATTCGCCAGCTCGACCCCGCCCTCGCCGCCGAACGACCGCTCTCGATCTGGAACTACGGGATCGGCGCGGTCGACGGGCTCGATCTGGCGACCCACAGCGAGGAGATCGAGTGGCTGGCCGCGCGCGGATTCAAGGTCAATCCCGACACCGATCACCATCCCGGCATCGAGTCGGTGGTGAAGCGCTGCCGCTGGTGGGAGGAGCGCCGCGACGAGCTCGACTACGAGATCGACGGGGTGGTGGTCAAGGTCGACGAGCGCGCGCTCTGGCGGGAGCTGGGCGTGGTCGGGCGTGAGCCACGCTGGGCGATCGCCTGGAAGTTCGCGCCGACCACGGCCACGACCAAGCTGAAGGACGTCGTCTGGAACGTCGGCCGCACCGGGCACCTCGTCCCCTTCGCGATGCTGGAGCCCGTCCACGTCGGCGGCGTCACCGTCTCGACCGCGACCCTGCACAACGAGGAGGATCTCGCCCGCAAGGACGTCCGCCCCGGGGACGAGGTCGTGGTGATGCGGGCCGGCGACGTCATCCCCCAAGTGGTCGCACCGCTGATCCAGCGCCAGGAGAAAGGCAAGCGCAGAGGGGCAAAGCCGAAGCCGCCGAAGGAGTGCCCGGCCTGCGGAACGCCCACGGTGAAGCCCGAGGACTCCGTCTTCACCATCTGCCCCAACCGCGCCGGTTGCCCGGGGCAGGCCTTCCAGCACGTCAAACACTTCGTCAGCAAGGGCGCGATGGACATCGAGGGACTCGGCGAAAAGCAGGCGCTGCGCTTTCTCCAGGACGGGCTTATCGCCGACGTCGCCGACATCTACGACCTCGGCGAGGAGCAGCTGACCGGCCTCGAGGGCTTCGGCGAGATCTCCGCCCGCAACCTGCTCGCCGCGATCGACGCCTCCCGCTCCCGCCCCTTCCAGCGGGTGCTCTATGCGCTGGGGCTGCCGGGGGTCGGCTACGTCACGGCGGAAGCGCTGGCCGACCACTTCGGCTCGATCGACGCCCTCCACACGGCCGACCCCGAGCAGATCGAGGAGGTCGAGGGCGTCGGCCCGATCATGGCCGTGCAGATCGCCGAGTCGCTTGCTGACGAGCGCACCTGGGAACTGGTCGAAAAGCTGAAGGAGAAGGGACTACGGCTCGAGCAGGACGCCTCGGAACGCCGCCCCACGGGCGGGCCACTCGAAGGCAAGACCCTGGTCCTCACCGGCACCCTGCCGGAGCTGACCCGCGAGGAGGCGGGCGCCTTGATCAAGGAAGCCGGTGGCAAGGTCGTCAGCTCGGTCTCGAAGAAGACCGACTACGTCGTCGCCGGCGAGAACCCGGGCTCGAAGCTGGCCAAGGCGGAGAAATTCGAGACGGAGATCCTCGATGAAGCGGGCCTGCTGAGCTTGCTCGCCAAGTGACCACGGTCCGCCTCGACATCGAATACGACGGCAGCGGCTTCCGCGGCTGGGCCAAGCAGCCCTGGCTGCGAACGGTGCAGGGAGAGCTCGAGTCGGCGCTGACGACCGTCCTGCGCGAGCCGGTGGAGCTGACGGTCGCCGGCCGCACCGACACCGGCGTCCACGCCTGGGGTCAGGTGGCGAGCTTCGAGACCGGCGCCGAGGTGCCCGAAAACCTCGCCAGGCGCCTCAACGGGGTTGGCCCCGCCGACGTCTCGGTTCGCTCCAGCTCGGTCGTCGCCGACGGTTTCAGTGCCCGCCATGACGCGACCTCGCGCAGCTACTGCTACCGCCTGCTCGCCCGTCCGGCGCCCAGCCCCTTCGAGCAGGGCCGCGCCCTTTGGTGGCCGCACCAGGTCGATCGCGACGCTCTCGACGCCTGTGCCGCCGCCCTGATCGGCAGCCACGACTTCACCGCCTTCACCCCCACCCAGACCGATCACGTTCGCTTCGAGCGTGACGTCTTCGCCGCCTCCTGGAGCGAGGAAGGCGCCATCCTCGCCTTCCGCGTGACCGCGGATGCCTTCATGCGCAACATGGTCCGCATCTTGGTCGGCACCCAGCTGGAGGTCGCCGGCGGGCGCCGGAGCGTTGACGACTTCCAGCGGCTGCTTCAGGGCGCCACGCGCAGCGAGGCCGGCGACACCGCGCCGCCGCACGGCCTGTACCTGGAATCGGTCTCTTACGACTAGGGCGAGCTAGACGAGCTCGAGGTAGACCATCTCGGTCGAGTCCGACTTGCGCGGGCCCAACTTGACGATCCTGGTGTAGCCGCCGGGCCGCTCGGTGTAGCGCGGTGCGACCTCCTCGAACAGCTTGTGCACGATGAACTTGTCGTTGTGCAGCGTCGCCAGCGCCTGGCGGCGGGCGTGCAGGTCGCCGCGCTTGGCCAGCGTGATCAGCTGCTCGACCTCGGGCTTGACCGCCTTGGCCTTGGCCTGGCTGGTCTTGATCCGCTCGTGCTCGATCAGCTGCTTGGAGAGGTTCGAGAGCAGGGACTCGCGATGCGCCGCATCGCGGCTCAGCTTGTTTCGCTTCTTGCGGTGGCGCATCGCTTGCTCAGCTCCCTCGCCCTAGTCTCCCTGAAGATCGAGTCCGCGTGCGTGCAGGGTCTCGATTACTTCCTCGATCGACTTCGAACCGAAGTTGGGAATCGCGTTCAGCTCCGAGCGCGTCTTGCGCACCAGGTCGCCGACCGTCTGCACCCCCGCCCGCTTGAGGCAGTTGTAGGAGCGCACGCCGAGCTCGAGCTCCTCGATCAGGATCTCGTCGAGGCCGTTGCTGCTGGCGACCCCTTCGCCCGCCGGACCCGGCAGGACGTCGGAGGTGTGGGTCGGCACAGGTTCACGCGCGGTCAGCTCCTCGACCCGGTCGGCGTCGGTGAAGATCGCCAGGCTCTTGATCAGGATCTCGGAGGCCTCCCGCAGCGCCGCGCCGGGCTCGATCGAGCCGTCGGTCTCGAGGTCGAGGGTGAGCTTGTCGAAATCGGTGCGCTGTCCGACGCGGGCAGTGGCCACCGAGTAGGAGGCGCGCCGGATCGGCGAGAAGATCGAGTCGATCGGAATCACACCGATCGGCTGCTCGTCGGACTTGTTCTCTTCGGCCGGCGAGTAGCCGCGGCCGCGACCGATCGTCAGGTAGATCTCGAGCTTGGTTTTCTTCTCGAGCGTGGCGATCGGCGCATCCGGGTTGAGGATCTCGACGCCGGAGGGAAGATCGATGTCTTTGGCTTTGACCTCGCCGGGGCCGGTGGCCACCAGCGGTGCCTCGACCTCGTCGGCGTCGGTGTGCATGCGCACGACCAGGTCCTTGAGGTTGAGCACGATGTCGGTGACGTCCTCCTTGACACCCGGCACGGTGGAGAACTCGTGCGCGACGCCCTCGATGCGGACGCTGGTGACCGCGGCGCCGCCCAGGGAGGAGAGCAGGACGCGACGGAGGCTGTTGCCGAATGTGTAGCCGAAGCCCTTGTCGAGGGGCTCGATCGTGAAGGTGCCACGGCGGTCGTCCACCTTCTCGGAGGTGATACGAGGTACCTGGAAGTCAGTGGTCATGAGTTCCTTGCGTATGGGTGTTACAGAAACGGGATCCGGTTACTTGGAGTACAGCTCGACGATCAGCTGCTCCTGCACCGGTGCCGAGATCTCAGCGCGCTCGGGATAGCGCAGGACCTTGGCGGTGAGGGAGTCGTGGTCAGCCTGGAGCCAGGCCGGCACGGTTGAGACGAGCTCGGTCGCCTTGCGAATCGTGTCAACGGCAGCCGAGTTCGATTTGATCGAAATCACGTCCTCAGGACGCACTTGGTACGAAGGGATGTCGACCCGGCGGCCATTGATCAGCCAGTGTCCGTGGCGGATCAGCTGTCGGGCCTGGCGGCGCGAGGCGGCGAAGCCGAGCCGCACCAGCACGTTGTCGAAGCGGGACTCGAGCAGGCGCAGCAGGTTCTCGCCGGTGACGCCATCCTGGCGCGAGGCCTTGTCGTAGTAAGCGCGGAACTGCTTCTCCAGCACCTGGTAGTAGCGGCGCGTCTTCTGCTTCTCGCGCAGCTGCAGGCGGTACTCGGACTGGCGCATGCGACCGCGACCGTGCTCGCCGGGCGGGTAGGAGCGGCGCTCGACCCCGCACTTGTCGGTGAAGCAGCGCTCTCCCTTGAGGAAGAGCTTCTGGCCCTCGCGACGGCACTGCTTGCACTGCGGAGAGGTATCGCGGGCCATCTAGACGCGCCTCCGCTTCTTCGGGCGGCAGCCGTTGTGGGCCTGCGGCGAGACATCCTTGACAGTGGTGACGTCCAGACCGGCGGCCTGCAGCGAGCGGATCGCGGTCTCACGGCCGGAGCCGGCGCCCTTGGCGAAGACCTCGACCTTCTCGAGCCCGTGTTCCATGCCCTTCTTGGCGGCGGCATCGGCAGTCACCTGCGCGGCGAACGGGGTCGACTTGCGCGAGCCTTTGAAACCGGCCGAACCGGCCGACTCCCAGGCGATCACGTTGCCTTCCGTGTCGGTCAGGGTGACGATCGTGTTGTTGAAGGAAGTCTTGATGTGAGCCTGCCCGTAGGTGACGTTCTTCTTGACGCGGCGACGGGAGCGCCCTTTGGCGGGTTTTTTTGCAGCAGCCATCTAGCTCTCTCCTACTTGGGGCCCGGGGCCTTCTTCTTGCCGGCAACGCTCATCCGGCGGGGGCCCTTGCGGCCGCGGGCGTTGGTCTTGGTCCGCTGGCCGCGAACCGGAAGACCGCGACGGTGGCGCAGGCCGCGGTAGGAGCCGATCTCCATAAGCCGTTTGACGTCCTGCGAGCGCTCGCGGCGCAGGTCACCCTCGACCTCGCGCTGGTCGACCGCGGCACGCAGGCGAATCACCTCGTCCTCGGTCAGGTCTTTGACCATGGTGTTGGGGTCGACTTTGGCCTCCTCGAGGATCTTCTGCGAGGTGGAACGACCGACCCCGTAGATGTAGGTCAAGCCAATTTCGACGCGCTTGCCGACCGGGACGTTGACTCCTGAGATACGTGCCATGCGCTAGCCCTGACGCTGCTTGTGTCGCGGGTTCTGGCAGATCACCAAGACCGCCCCATTGCGGCGGATGATCTTGCACTTTTCGCACATCGGCTTTACAGAAGCTCTGACCTTCATCGCTCCGGTCTTCGTATCGACTACAGGACTCCCGCCAGTCCCAGGAGTTGGACGGCAGGCACAAACCGGCCCAGGTGGGCCGACGGAGAAAGATAGCAGGGGCGGTTGTTCGGGGGATCGCGGTGTGAGCCCAACCTCCGAGCCCGAAGCTAGTTGCGGCTCCGGTTCGCTCGAGCTTTGAGCAGATGCGATCGGGCCTTGGAGGGGATTGGGTGCCCCTCCAGCAAAGCTCAGGGACCACGCATCGAAGCGCCTATTCAATCCAGCTGCGCGACGGCTTTGGGGAGGGGCACCCAATCCCCTCCACACCTCGAACGAAGCTAGCTGGTTTCTTCGTGCCAGGGCGTAAGAATCCGTGGCCCGTCAGCCGTCACCGCCACGGTGAACTCGAAGTGGGCCGCCAGCGACCCGTCCTGGGAGTACACGGCCCACCCGTCGTCGCCCATCTTCACGAGTGCCCCCCCGGCGTTGACCATCGGCTCGATCGCGAGCACGGTCCCCTCCTCGAGCACGGGGCCCTTGCCGGCGGTGCCGAAGTTGGGGACCTGGGGGTCCTCGTGCATCTCGCGGCCGATGCCGTGGCCGACCAGGGTGCGGATCACCGAGAGGCCTTCGATCTCGACCGCCTTCTGGATCGCGGCGGAGACGTCACCGAGGCGATTGCCGGGCTGCATCTGCTCCACCCCGGCGAAGAGCGAGGCCTTGGTCACGTCGAGCAGCTTGCGCGCTTCGGGCTCGACCGGACCGATCGGCACGGTCATCGCCGCGTCGGCGACCCAGCCGTCATTGATCACGCCGACGTCGATCGAGAGGACGTCGCCGCGCTTGCACTCGTAGTGGCCGGGGATGCCATGGACGACCATCGAGTTGGGTGAGGCGCAGATCGAGCCGGGGAAGCCGCGGTAGCCCTTGAAGGCCGGCTCCGCACCCTGCGAGCGGATCATCCGCTCGGCGGCCAGGTCCAGCTCCTTGGTGGTGACGCCGGGCCGGGCCTTGGCCGCGAGCATGTGCAGGCAGCGCACGAGGATCTCGCCGGCGGCGGCCATCTTGTCGACCTGATCCGGCGTCTTGCGGATGATCATTCCGTACACGCTAGTCCCCTCGAAGCGGGAGCTAGATCGCCTCGTCGGCCTCGAGGCGCATCGTCGCCAGGGTGCGCTGGATCTCGTCGGCGACCACATCCGGCGCCAAGGCCCCGTCGATTCGGCGCAGCAGGCTCTGGCTGTCGTAATGCTCGATCAGCGGCGCCGTCTTCTCGTGGTACTGCTCGAGCCGGTGACGGATCACCTCCGGCTTGTCGTCGTCGCGGGTGATCAGCTCGCTGCCGTCGACGTCGCAGACACCCTCCTGCCTGGGCGGGTTGAACTCGACGTGGAAGACGTGGCCGTTCTCGACGCAGGTGCGGCGGCCGCCGAGCCGGCGCACCACCTCCTCGTCGCTGACGTCGATCAGCAGCACCGCGGTCAGCGCCCGGCCGAGCTCCTTCAGCTTCGCCGCCAGCGCCTCGGCCTGGGGCGCGGTGCGCGGGAAGCCGTCGAGGATGAAGCCGTCGGCGGCCTCGTCGGAGTCGATCCGCTCGCCGATCATGCCGACGATCACCTCGTCGGGAACCAGGTCGCCGCGGTCCATGTAGTCCTTGGCGGCGCGGCCCAGCTCGGTGCCTTCGCGCACCGCGGCGCGCAGGATGTCGCCGGTCGCGTAGTAGGGAAGCTCGAGGTCGTCCTGCAGGCGCTCGCCCTGGGTTCCCTTTCCCGACCCGGGCGGACCGAGAAGGACCAGGTTCAGCTCTGCGGACACGGACGACAGCCTATTTGAGGAAGCCCTCGTAGTTGCGCATCATCAGCTGCGCCTCGAGCTGCTTCACCGTTTCCAGCGCGACGCCGATCACGATCAGGATCGAGGTGCCGCCGAAGGCGAAGTTGGCTGACGTCTGGCTGAGCAGGATCGTCGGCAGTGCCGCCACCGCGCCCAGATAGAGGGCACCGGGGAAGGTGAGGCGAGAGAGGATGCGGTCGAGGTACTCGGCGGTCGGCCGGCCGGGCCGCACGCCGGGGATGAAACCGCCGTACTTCTTCAGGTTGTCCGCCTGGTCGACCGGGTTGAAGGTGACCGCTGTGTAGAAGTAGGTGAAGATGACGATGAAGAAGACCTCACCGACCACGTAGGCCCAGCTGCTGGGGCTGAAGAAGGCGGCGAAGTCGAGCGCGGCCGGGGTGTTGAGCAGCTGGCCGATCGTCGGCGGGAAGGCCATGATCGAGGCGGCGAAGATGACCGGAATCACGCCCGCCATGTTGACCCGCAGCGGCAGGTAGGTGGAGCCGCCGGAGGTCATTTTGCGCCCGACGACGCGTTTGGCGTACTGCACCGGGATGCGCCGCTGGCCCTCCTGGACGAAGACGATCGCGACGATCACCCCGAGCGCCAGGAAGGGCATCATCACGACGAAGACCTGGTCGGGGTTGTTCCACCACGACTGCAGCCCGGCGGGCAGGCGCGAGACGATCGAGGCGAAGATCATCAACGAGATGCCGTTGCCGATCCCGCGCTGGGTGATCAGCTCGCCCAGCCACATCAGCAGCGTGCAGCCCGCGGTCAGCGAGATCACCATCATCAGCAGCTTGGGGCCGCCGAGGTTGCCGAGGAAGTTGTTGCCGCCCTGCTGGCCGAAGGATTTGAAGAGGTAGACGTAGCCGAAGGACTGGGCGAAGGCCAGGCCGACGGTGAGGTAGCGCGTGTACTGGGTGATCTTCTGCTGCCCGACCTCGCCCTCTTTTTGCAGTCGCTCCAGCGAGGGAACGACGACGGTGAGCAGCTGCAGGATGATCGAGGCGGTGATGTAGGGCATGATCCCCAGCGCAAACAGGGAGAGCCGCGAGAGGCTGCCGCCGGAGAAGCTGTTCAGCAGGTTGAGGATGCCACCGCCGCCGAAGTTGCTCTGCAGTTCCTTGACCGCATTGAGGTCGACTCCCGGCGCCGGGATGTAGGCGCCGAGCCGGTACAGCAGGAGCATCGCCGCGGTGAAGGCGAGCTTCTTACGAATGTCGGCGACGCTAAAGGCGTTCGCAATAGTCCGGAGCATTAGCGCTCCAGAGTGTGGCAGGAACCGCCGGCCGCTTCTATCTTCTCTTTGGCGGCGGCACTGAAGGCATGTGCTTTGACCGTCAGCTTCTTCGAGATCTCGCCGCGGGCGAGGACCTTGACCGGTTCGTTGCGCTTGGCCAGGCCCTTCTCCTTCAGCGTCTCGGGAGTGACCTCGGCGTCGGCGTCGAAGCGCTCCTCCAGGTCGGCGAGGTTGACCGGCTGCGACTTGGTCCTGAAGTTCTCGAACGGCATCGACTGCTTTTTGTGCGGGCCGCGCAGCTTTCGCATCCGCATGTGGATCGGGTTCTGGCCGCCTTCGTAGTTGGCCTTCCGTTTCGATCCCGAGCGCGAGCCTGCGCCCTTGTGGCCACGGCCTGAGGTCTTGCCCAGGCCCGAACCCTCGCCGCGCCCGAGCCGCTTGCGCGGCTTGCGCGAGCTCGGCTTCGGCCGCAGGTTGTGCAGCCCGATCTCCTCCGAGCGCTCTTTCTCAGCCATCAGGCATCGACCTCGACGAGATGGGAGACGGTGCGAATCTGCCCCTGCAGCTGCGGCGAGTCCTTCCGCTCCACAGCCTTGCCGATACGCCCGAGCCCAAGCGCCTTCAAAGTCGCTTTCTGGGCCGGATTGGACCCAGCGGTCGATTTGACCTGCTTGATCTTCACCCCGCTCATGAGCCCTCGCCCTCGGCTTCGGGCTCCTCGGAAGCTTTCTCCTCGGCCTTCGGCTCCTCCGCAGTCGCCGTCGCGGTCGCGGCGGGCGCCTCTGCCGTGGCGGCGGGGGCGGTGGTCTCGGCCGGGGCCTCAGCCTCGATCGTCACCGCTCCGTTGCTCTTCTCCACGCCAAGCACCTGGGCGACGGTCAGTCCGCGCAGCTCCGCAACCTCCTCGGGCCTGCGCAGACGAATCAGGCCGTCCATCGTCGCCTTGACCAGGTTGATCGGGTTCTGGGTGCCGATGCTCTTGGTCAGCACGTCCTTGACGCCACCGAGCTCGAGCACGGCGCGCACGCCGCCGCCGGCGATCACGCCGGTACCGGGGCTGGCCGGGCGCAGGACAACGTGGCCGGCGCCGTAGCGGCCGATGATCTTGTGGGTGATCGTCTGGCCGTATTTGGGGATGCGAATCAAGTTCTTGCGGGCGTTCTCGACGCCCTTCTGGATCGCCAGCGGCACCTCGCGCGCCTTGCCGTAGCCGATCCCGACCACGCCCTCTTCGTCACCGACGGCGACCAGGGCGGTGAAGGAGAAGCGCCGGCCGCCCTTGACCACCTTGGCGACGCGGTTGATCTCGATCACGCGCTCCTGCAGGTCGAGCCCACGCGGGCTCACCGTCTCGACGTTCGTTGTGTCCATTCCCTTCATAACGAGCGGTCCAAGGTAGCGAAGAGCGCTAGAAGACCAAGCCCCCCTCTCTTGCTCCTTCGGCCAGGGCCTTGACACGGCCGTGGTACTGGTAGCCGCCGCGATCGAAGACGCAGCTCTCGACACCGGCTTTCTTGGCCCGCTCGGCGAGCAGTTCGCCGGCTTTCTTCGCCTGCTCCGAGGCGCTGAGCTTGCGCAGCTCAGGCTCGATCCAGTTGACGGCGGCGACCGTGTGGCCCTTGCCGTCGTCGATCAGCTGAGCGAAGACGCCGCGGTTGGAGCGGTAGACGGAGAGACGCGGACGCTCCGCCGTGCCGGTCACACGGGCGCGGACGCGGCGGCGGCGGCGCAGGCGGCGCTGCCTCTGAGTGAGGACTGTCATGCGCGCTTGCCCACCTTTCGCATCACGTGCTCGCCGCGGTAGCGGATGCCCTTCCCCTTGTACGGCTCCGGCGGGCGGCGCTTGCGGATATCCGCCGCGACCTGGCCGACCAGCTGCTTGTCGATCCCGCGCACGATGATTTCGGTCGGCTGCGGCACCTCGAACTCGATTCCCTCGGGGGCCTCGATCGGCACCGGGTGCGAGTAGCCGAGCGCCAGCTCGAGGTTCTTGCCCTTGAGCTGGGCGCGGTAGCCGACACCCTGGATCTCCAAGCGCTTCTCGAAGCCATCGGTGACGCCCTCGACCATGTTGGCGATCAGGCTGCGGGTCAGCCCGTGCAGGGCGCGATGCTCGCCGCGATCGGTTGGCCGAGCGACCGTCAGCACGCCGTCGGCCTGCTCGACCTTCATGTCGGCAGAGAGGTCCTGGGCAAGCTCCCCTTTGGGGCCCTTGACGGATACGTGACCGGGAGAGACGTCGATCGTGACGCTCTCGGGCACGCTGATTGGCTTTCGTCCGATCCGGCTCATCTCAAATCACCAAACGTAGGCGACGACCTCGCCACCGACGCCCTTCGCCTTCGCTTCGTGGCCGGTCATCACGCCGACCGAGGTGCTGAGGATCGCGGTCCCGGTCCCGCCGTCGACGCGCGGCACTTCTTTGTGGTCGACGTAGCGACGTCGGCCCGGGCGGGAGATCCGCTCGAGTCCGGTGATCACCGGACGGCGGTCCTCCGTGTACTTGAGGCGGATCTTGATCTCCTCGCCGATCCGGGCGGGCTGCTTGGCGTAGTCGAGGATGTAGCCCTGCTCCTTGAGCAGGCGCGACATCTCCACCTTCAGCTTCGAGGCGGGGATCTCCACCTCGTCGTGGCCGGAGCCAAGCGCGTTGCGGATCCGGGTCAGGTAATCGGCGATCGGGTCAGTAAGCATTTGGTCGTCTTTGGGTTACCAGCTGGACTTGGTCATGCCGGGGATGTGGCCCTCGTGCGCGGCCTCCCGCAGGCAGATCCGGCAGAGGCCGAACTTGCGGTAGTAGGCGCGCGGCCGGCCACAGCGTCGGCAGCGGTTGTATTCGCGGGACTTGAACTTGGCCTTGCGGCCCTGCTTCACCTTCAGCGAAGTCTTAGCCATTCTCCTGATTCTCCTCGCCGGCCGCACTCTCGGCCTCCTGGTCGCCCTCGGCGGCGGGCTCTGCGCCCTCCTCGCCGCCCTCCTCGGTCTCGGGCTTGGCGTATGCCTCGGGGTTCTCCTCCTTGAGCTGCTCGAGGGCGGCTTCCTCGGCCTCGGCCTTGAGGCGTGCCTCCTCCTTGCGCTTCTCCTCTTCCTCGGCTTCCAGCGCCTCGATGTCGGCGTCGGGTTTGCCGGGGCGACCCTCTTTGGCGAAGGGCATGCCCAGGCCGAGCAGCAGCTCAAAGGCCTCCTCGTCGCTCTGGGCGCTGGTCGTGATCGTCACGTCCAGGCCGCGCACCTCGTCGATCGAGTCGTAGTCGATTTCCGGGAAGATCAGCTGCTCCTTGACGCCCATCGAGTAGTTGCCGCGGCCGTCGAAGGAGCGCGGGTTGAGGCCGCGGAAGTCGCGGATGCGCGGCACCGCGATCGAGCAGAGGCGGTCGAGGAACTCCCACATGCGGGCGCGGCGCAGCGTCACCGAGAGGCCCACGGGCATCCCCTCGCGCACCTTGAAGGAGGCGATCGACTTGCGGGCACGGCGCACGCTGGGCTGCTGCCCGGCGATGGTCGCCAGCTGCTCCTGAGCGGCTTCCATCATCTTGGCGTTCTGCTTCGCCTCGCCGAGGCCCATGTTGAGGGTGATCTTCTGCAGGCGCGGAAGCTGCATCGCCGACGTGTAGCCGAACTTCTGGGTCAGCGCCGGCGCGACCTCCTGCTCGTAGCGCTCGCGCAGGCGCGGCGGCGGGGCGGCCTGGGATTGCACTGTCGTGGTCGCCTCCATCAGAGGGCGCTCCCACTGCGCTTGGCGTAGCGCTCGCGCTTGCCGCCTTTGTCCTCGCGAACGCCGACGCGGGTCGGTTTGTTGTCTTTGGGGTCGAGCAGCATCACGTTGGAGACGTGGATCGGCCCCTCCTTCTCGACGATGCCACCGGCCTGGGGGTTTTTGAGATCGGTCTGCGAGCGCGGCCGTTCGTGGCGCTTGATCATGTTGAGGTGCTCGACGTAGACGCGGTTCTTCTTCGGCTCGGTGCGCACCACGCGCCCGGTCTTGCCGGAGTCCTTGCCGCCGATCACCATCACTTGGTCGTCTTTGCGAATCCGCATGCCCTTGGCCATGGCTAGAGCACCTCGGGTGCTAGCGAGATGATTTTCATGAAGTTGCGATCGCGCAGCTCGCGGGCGACGGGACCGAAGATGCGGGTCCCGCGGGGGTTGTTGCTCGCCGGGTCGATCAGCACCGCGGCGTTTTCGTCGAAGGCGATGTAGGTGCCATCGGGACGGCCGAGCTGCTTCTTGGTCCGCACGACGACGGCCTGCACGACCTCGCCTTTGCGCACGCCTCCCTGCGGGCTGGCCTGTTTGACCGTTGCGGTGATCACGTCACCGACGCCGGCGTAACGGCGGTGCGAGCCGCCCTTGACGCGGATGCAGAGAAGCTCGCGGGCGCCGGAGTTGTCGGCGACTTTGAGTCTGGACTCCTGCTGGATCACTTGGCCTTCTCCAGTACCTCGACCAGGCGCCAGCGCTTGGTCTTCGAGAGCGGCCGGGTCTCGACGATCCGCACGGTGTCGCCCTCGCCCGCCTCGTTGCGCTCGTCGTGAGCGTGCAGGGTGCGGGAACGGCGCACGACCTTTTCGTAAGTGGGGTGACGACGGGCGATGTCGATCCGAACCGTGATCGATTTCTCGCCCTTGTCGGAGACGACGATGCCCTGACGGGTCTTGGCCGCGACCGAGTCGCGCTCGGCCGGGGGCGTGCCTGTGCCGGCCGTCTTGTCTTTCTTCGCCGCCGCTCGCTCGTTGCGTCGCAGCGTCGCCTTGTTCTTTCGCGCCTCGGCGCGCTTTGAAGCTCTTTCCTCGGGCGTGAGCGCCGGACCCGCCTTGTGCGGCTCGCGTGAACGCTGCAGCCGGCGCCGCTCCTTCCAAGGCAGATCGTCCTCGGGATCGGGCTCCGAAGCTTCTTCCGCGGCAGCGGGTGCCGCCTGCTCAGCCTCAGAGGAGTCGGAAGACTCGTCGGGCGCGTCGTCCGTGGACTCGGACGCAGCGTCCGCGGGTGGCGTGGCGGTGGGCTCCTCGCCCGCAGCTTGCGAGGACGAGGAGTCCTCTGCCGCGACAGGACCCGCGGCCTCTGCGCCCTCGTCCTTGGGCGTCTCCTCAGTCACGTCTTTCTTCTCCTCGTCACTCATCTCTTCAGCTCTTTCTCAACGTCAATTCCTCGCTCGCGAGCGACTGTCAGCAGCCGCGCCACGTCCCGCTTGGCCTGCGCCACCCGGGCGGTGTTCTCGAGCTCTCCCGTCGCCTGGCGGAAGCGAAGGTTGAACTTCTCCTCCTTGGCGTCGATCAGTTTGGCGATCAGCTCGTCGTCTTTGAGGTCGTGCACCTCGGCGGCCTTCACTGGGAATCAGCCCCCTCGCGACGGACGAACTTGGTCTTGACCGGAAGCTTGTGACCGGCGAGGCGGAGCGCCTCGCGGGCGAGGTCCTCGGGTACGCCGGCGAGCTCGAACATCACCTTGCCGGGCTTGATCACCGCGACCCATCCCTCGGGGTTGCCCTTACCGGAGCCCATCCGGGTCTCGGCCGGCTTCTTCGTGTAGGGCTTGTCGGGGAAGACGTTGATCCAGACCTTGCCGCCACGTTTGATCTTGCGGGTCATCGCCACGCGGGCGGCCTCGATCTGGCGGTTGGTGATCCAGCCGCGATCGAGCGACTTGAGTCCGTACTCGCCGAAGGCGACGGTGCTGCCGCCCTTGGTGTTGCCGCGCATGCGACCACGCATCTGCTTGCGGTGCTTGACCCGCTTTGGCATCAGCATCAGCGACCACCTCCGCCGGGTCGGCCGCCACGGCCGCCGGGGCCGCCGGGACCGCCACCGCGACCACCGGGGCCGCCACGGCCACCTGGCCCACCGCGACCGCCCCCGGGACGACCGCCCCGGTCGCCGCCGCGTCCACCGCGATCTCCGCCGCGTCCACCGCGATCTCCGCCGCCGCGACCGCCGCGCTGGCCACCCTGGACCGGCGCGCTTTCCTCCTCGGCGAGCTGGTCGCGGAAGCCCTCGGGCATTACCTCGCCCTTGTTGATCCAGCACTTGACGCCGATCCGACCGGTCGTCGTGCGCGCCTCGAAGAAGCCGTAATCGATGTTCGCGCGCAACGTGTGCAGGGGGACGCGGCCGTCGGAGTAGCCCTCGGTGCGCGCCATCTCGGCACCGCCAAGGCGACCGGAGACCTGGACCTTCACGCCTTTGGCGCCGGAGCGCATCGCCGAGGTCAGGGCGCGTTTCATCGCGCGACGGAAGGCGACGCGGTTCTGCAGCTGCTCGGCGATCGACTGGGCGACCAGTTTGGCGTCGAGCTCGGGGCGCTTCACCTCGCGGATGTTCACCTTCACCGGTTTGCCGGTGAGCTTGTGCAGGTCTTTGCGCAGCGCGTCGACTTCGGAACCGGACTTGCCGATGACGATGCCCGGACGGGCGGTGTGAATGTCGACGGCGATCTCACCGTGACGCTCGATCGTGATGTTCGAGAGGCCCGCGTGGGCGAGTTTGTTCTCGATGTGCTCGCGGATCTTCAGGTCCTCGTTGAGGACGTCGGAGAAGTCTTTCTCCTCGAACCAGTTCGACTTCCAGTCCTGGATGTAGCCGACGCGGAAGCCGCCCGGATGGATCTTCTGTCCCATTCCTAGTCCTCTTCCTCGTCGGGGCTGAGCGCAACCGCGATGTGACAGGTGCGCTTGTTGATCCGCGAAGCGCGGCCGAGCGCGCGCGGCTGGTAGCGCTTCAGGGTCGGACCTTCGTCAACCGTGATCTCGGCGATCTTCATCTCGTCGGCGACCAGGTCGTGATTGTTCTCCGCGTTGGCCGCGGCCGACTCGATCAGCTTCTGGATGTCTTTGGCGGCGCCGCGAGGCGAGAACTCGAGCAGCGCTCGCGCCTGCTCGATGTGCATGCCGCGCACCTGGTCGGCGATCAGGCGCGCCTTGCGGGGGGCCACGCGGACGTAACGCGAGCTGGCGCGGACGACGATCTGGGCTTCGGCCACGCTACTCACCCTTACCCGTGCCGGAGTGGGAGCGGAAGGTGCGGGTCGGCGCGAACTCCCCGAGCTTGTGGCCGACCATCGACTCGGAGATGAAGACAGGCACGTGCTTGCGGCCGTCGTGAACGGCGATCGTGTGGCCGACCATGTCGGGGAAGACGGTCGAGCTGCGCGACCAGGTCTTCAGCATCTGCTTCTGGCCCGACTCGTTCATCGCGGTGACGCGCTTCATCAGCGCCTCTTCCACGAACGGGCCCTTTTTCGTCGATCTACCCATGTCAGCGCTTCTTCTTTCCGCGGCGACGGCCGCGCACGATGTAGCGGTCGGACTGCTTGCCCTTCTTGCGGGTGCGGTAGCCGAGGGTCGGCTTGCCCCACGGGGTCACCGGGTGCCCGCCGGGCGTGTGGTGAGCCTCGCCGCCGCCGTGCGGGTGGTCGACGGGGTTCATCGCGACGCCGCGCGTCTGCGGGCGCACGCCCTTGTGACGGCTGCGACCGGCCTTGCCCACCTTGAGGTTCTGGTGCTCGGCGTTGGAGAGGACGCCAACGGTGGCGCGGCACTCGGCCCGCACCATGCGCATCTCCGAGGACGGCAGGCGCAGCGTCACCATCTCGCCCTCCTTCGCCGCAAGCTGAATCGAGGTGCCCGCCGAACGGCCGAGCTTGCCGCCCTGGCCTGGGGTGAGCTCGACGTTGTGGACGATCGTGCCGGTCGGCATGTCTCCCAGCGCCAGCGCGTTGCCGGGACGAATGTCGGCGCCGGGGCCGGACTGGATCGTGTCGCCGACCGCAACCTGCGCCGGGGCCAAGATGTAGCTCTTGGCGCCGTCGGCGTAGTGGAGCAGGGCGATGTAGCAGCTGCGGTTGGGGTCGTACTCGATCGTCGCCACCTTGGCGGGCACGCCGTCCTTGAGCCGCTTGAAGTCGATCTGCCGGTAGCGGCGCTTGGCACCGCCGCCGCGATGGCGCGCGGTGACGCGCCCGTTGGCGTTGCGGCCACCGGACTTGCGCAGGCCTTCGGTCAGCTTCCGTTCCGGGCTGGAGGCGGTCAGCTGCTCGCGCAGCGGGTAGGTCGCGAAGCGGCGTCCGGGGCTGGTCGGTTTTGTCTTGCGGTTCGGCATCTCTCAGTTCCTATGCAGTCTCTGCGCCTTCGAACAGCTCGATCCGCTCACCGGGAGCGAGCTGGACCACGGCCTTCTTCCAGGCCCGCGTCCTGCCCGCGTGCAGGCCGCGGCGCTTTGGCTTGGACCTCACCTTGGCGGTGCGAACCGCGGCCACCTTGACATTGAAGATCTCTTCGATCGCGCTGGCGATCTGGGTCTTGTGGGCGCGATCGTCGACGCGGAAGGTGTACTTGCCTTCGCCGATCAGGGCGTAGCTCTTCTCCGAAACGACCGGGCGGATGATCGTCGTGCGCGCGTCCATCAGCCCAGCCTCTCCTGCAGCTTCTCGAGCGCGCCCTGGGAGACGACCAGGGAAGCGGCGCCGATCACGTCGGCGACGCCGACGGTGCTGACCTCGGCGACCTCGACCCGGTCGATGTTGCGGAAGCTCTTGGCGGCCCCGCCCTCCTCGGCGGCGAGCACGATCAAGGTGGAGCGGCGGGCGCCCCATTTGTCGAGCGCGGCAGCAGCGGTCTTGGTGGAGGGGGTATCGAAGTCACTGGCGTCGAGCACAGCCACGCTCTCGCGCTCGGCGTGGACCGAGAGGGCGGAGCGGAGCGCCTTGCGGCGCGCCTTGCGGTTGACCTTGACGGTGTAGTGACGGGGCTTGGGGCCGAAGGCGACGCCACCGCCGTAGCGGGTCGGTGAGCTGAGGGCGCCGACCCGAGCGCGGCCGGTGCCCTTCTGGCGCCAGGCCTTGGCGCCGGTCATCGCCACCTCGCCGCGGGTCAGGGTCGAAGAGGAGCCCTGGCGACGGGAGGCGAGATCGGCACGAGCCGCCTCGTCGACCAGCGAGTGATGGAAGGGCTCGGCGAAGAGCTCTTTGGGCAGGTCGGCCTTGGTCGTCTTGCCAAGCACGGCAGCTTTAGCCATCGGTCCTCACCTCGACCATCGCGTTGCGCGAGCCCGGAACCGAGCCTTTGATCAGCAGCAGGTTCTTCTCGGCATCGACCTGGGCCACTTCGAGGCCCTTCTGGGTGATGCGCTTGTTGCCCATCTGCCCCGGCATCCGCATGCCCTTGAAGACGCGGGCGGGGAAGGTGCTGGCGCCGATCGAGCCAGGGGCGCGCACGTTGTGCGAACCGTGGGTGACCGGGCCGCGGCTGAAGTTGTGGCGCTTGATGCCGCCCTGGAAGCCCTTGCCGATCGAGATCCCGGAGACCTTGACCTTCTGGCCCGCCTCGAAGAGGGCGACGGTGACGTCGTCACCGATCTTCGGGCTCTCCTCGGCGCCGAGATCCTCGTCGCGGAACTCGACCAAGTGGCGCATCGGCGCCGCGCCGGCCTTCTTCAGGTGGCCTTCCTCGGCCTTGCTCAGCTTGCCCTGCTTGGTCTCGCCGAAGGCGAGCTGCACAGCGGCGTAGCCATCGCGCTCCTGCTCGCGGACCGCGGTCACCTTGCAGGGGCCGGCCTCGATCACGGTGACGGGAATGACCACGCCGTCCTCGCCGAAGACCTGGGTCATGCCGAGCTTCTTGCCGAGAATCGCAGCCATGGTCCTAGAGGCGAATCTCGATGTCGACGCCCGCGGGCAGCGAGTCGAGGCGCTGCAGCGAGTCGACGGTTTTCGGTGAAGGCTGAAGGATGTCGATCAGGCGCTTGTGCGTGCGCATCTCGAAGTGCTCGCGCGAGTCCTTGTCCTTGAAGGGGGAGCGGATCACGCAGTAGACGTTCTTCTCCGTCGGCAGCGGCACGGGGCCGGAGACACTGGCGCCGGTGCGCTCCGCGGTCTCGACGATCTCGCGGGCAGCCCGGTCTATGGCGTCATGGTCATACGCCTTGAGCCGGATCCGAATTTTCTGTGCTGCTATCGCTGCCACTTTCTAAATTTCTCTCGTCTTTTTCTCCGCGCTTTACCGCGCATAAAGGGCGGGGCCCCATTTAGGTGGGGCGCCGCCCCGGTCGTATGTGCTTTGCAGTTGTGCCGCCGCCCGTGGGCAGCGAAAGGGCGGACCCGGAGGCCCGCCCAGGAGTGAAGCGTCCTACTCGATGATCTCGGAGACGACCCCCGAGCCGACGGTACGACCACCCTCGCGAATCGCGAAGCGCAGGCCCTGGTCCATCGCGATCGGCTGGATCAGCTCGATCGTCATCTCGACGTTGTCGCCCGGCATCACCATCTCCGTCCCCTCGGGGAGGTTGGCGATCCCGGTCACGTCGGTGGTGCGGAAGTAGAACTGTGGACGGTAGCCCGAGAAGAACGGAGTGTGACGACCACCCTCCTCCTTCTTCAGGCAGTAGACCTCAGCCTTGAACTTGGTGTGCGGGGTGATCGAGCCCGGCTTGCAGAGAACCTGGCCGCGCTCGATGTCCTCGCGCTTGGTGCCGCGGAGCAGGGCGCCGATGTTGTCGCCGGCCTGGCCCTCGTCGAGCAGCTTGCGGAACATCTCGACCCCGGTCACCACGGTCGTGGTGGTGTCCTTGATGCCTACGATCTCGACCTCGTCGCCGGTGTTGACGATGCCCTGCTCGACGCGGCCGGTGGCGACGGTGCCGCGGCCGGTGATCGAGAAGATGTCCTCGATCGGCATCAGGAAGGGCTTGTCGAGCTCGCGCACGGGCTCGGGGATGTAGGAGTCGAGGGCGGCGGCGAGCTCGAAGACGGCCTTCTGGGCCTCCTCGTCGCCTTCCAGCGCCTTCAGCGCCGAGCCCTTGATGATCGGCGTGTCGTCGCCGGGGAAGTCGTACTCGTTGAGGAGTTCCTTGACCTCCTCCTCGACCAGCTCGACCAGTTCCTCGTCGTCGACCTGGTCGATCTTGTTGAGGAAGACGACCACGTGCGGGACGTTGACCTGGCGGGCGAGCAGGATGTGCTCGCGGGTCTGAGGCATGACGCCGTCGGCAGCCGAGACGACCAGGATCGCGCCGTCCATCTGGGCGGCACCCGTGATCATGTTCTTGACGTAATCGGCGTGGCCCGGGCAGTCGACGTGGGCGTAGTGCCGGTTCTCGGTCTGGTACTCGACGTGCGAGGTCGCGATCGTGATGCCGCGCTCCTTCTCCTCCGGAGCGTTGTCGATCTCGGCGAAGCTCTTCGCCTCGGCGTCGCCCTTGGTGGCGAGCGTCGTGGTGATCGCGGCCGTCAGCGTCGTCTTGCCGTGGTCGATGTGACCGATCGTGCCGACGTTCACATGCGGCTTATCGCGCTCGAACTTCTCCTTAGACATCTCTCTCCGTTCTACCTTTCGAAAGTTTGGGGTTCTGTCTGGCTTGGCTGTTTAAGTCTGGGGCGCGCTGCTCGGCAGCGAGTTTGTTGCTGCCTGCGGGCGAACCGGGGAAATATAGCTAGAACAACGTCGCGGCCCAGTGTCGGTCATGAGCTCGCACCAACTGGCTCGCCGGAGCGGTGCTCGACGATTTCCTCGGCGATGTTGCCGGGGACCTCCTCGTAGCGCTCGAACTGCATCGTGTAGTTGGCACGACCCTGGGTCATCGAGCGCAGTTCGGTTGCGTAACCGAACATTTCGCCGAGGGGGACGAAAGCCTGTACGGCGAGGGCGTTGCCGCGCTGGTCCTGACCCTGCACCTTGCCGCGGCGGCGGGAGAGGTCGCCGATCACGTCGCCGAGGAAGTCCTCAGGCGTAACCACCTCGACCGCCATCACGGGCTCGAGCAGGACCGGGTTGGCCTTGCGCGCGCCCTCCTGGATCGCCATCGAGCCGGCGATCTTGAAGGCCATCTCCGAAGAGTCGACGTCGTGGAAGGAACCATCGACGAGTTCGACTCGGACGTCGACCATCGGGTAGCCGGCCTTGACGCCGTTCTCGAGCGCCTCCTCGATCCCCTGCGCGGCCGGGCCGATGAATTCCTTGGGGATGACCCCGCCCTTGATCTTGTCCTCGAAGACAAAGCCCTCGCCGGGCGCCGGCTCGACGTTGATCACGACGTGGCCGAACTGGCCGCGACCGCCGGTCTGGCGGACGAAGCGGGCCTCGACGTTCTTGACCTCCTTGCGGATCGTCTCGCGGTAGGCGACCTGCGGCTTGCCGACGTTGGCCTCGACTTTGAACTCGCGCAGCATGCGGTCGACGATCACCTCGAGGTGAAGCTCGCCCATGCCGTGGATCAGGGTCTGGCCGGTTTCCTCGTCGGTTTCGATGCGGAAGGTCGGGTCCTCCTCGCCGAGCCGCTGCAGGGCGTTGCCCATCTTCTCCTGGTCGGCCTTGGTTTTCGGCTCGATCGCGACGGCGATCACGGTCTCGGGGAATTCGATGCTCTCGAGCGCGATCGGCGCGTCCGGGGCGGCGAGGGTGTCGCCGGTGCCGGTGTCTTTGAGGCCGACGCCGGCGCAGATGTCACCGGCGTAGCACTCGTCGATCTCCTCGCGGCTGTTTGCGTGCATCATCAGCAGGCGGCCGATGCGCTCGGTCTTGCCCGTCTTGACGTTGAGGACGCGGCCGCCTTTCTCGAGCTTGCCCGAGTAGACGCGGAAGTAAGTGAGCTTGCCGACGTAGGGGTCGGTCATCACCTTGAAGGCGAGGGCGGCGAAGGGGGCGTCGTCGGAGGCGGGACGCTCGGCCTCGACGTCCTCGGCCTGGCCCTTGCCGGCAGGGACGACGCCGGTGACCGGCGGAACCTCGAGCGGCGAGGGCAGCAGCTCGACGATTGCGTCGAGCAGCGGCTGCACGCCCTTGTTCTTGAACGAGGTGCCGCAGAGGACCGGAGTCACCTTGGTGTCGAGGCAGGCGCGGTGAAGCGACTTGGCGATCCGCTCGTGGGGGATCTCTTCCTCGGCCAGGTAGGCCTCCATCAGCTCGTCGTCGTAATCGGCGCAGGCCTCGATCAGCTGGGTGCGGTATTCCTCGGCCTGGTCCTTGAGGTCCTCGGGCACCTCGATCGTCTCGTACTCGGCGCCGAGCTCGTCGGTCCAGATCAGGCCCTTCATCTCGATCAGGTCGACGACGCCTTTGAAGTTCTCCTCGGCGCCGATCGGCAGCTGGATCGGCAGCGGGTTGGCGCCAAGCCGGTCGGTCATCGTCTGCACCGAGTTGAAGAAGTCGGCGCCGGTGCGGTCCATCTTGTTGATGTAGGCGAAGCGCGGCACCCGGTACTTGTCG
>DASZQM010000050.1:0-15582 GCA_035549645.1 Solirubrobacterales bacterium
CCCCCCGCGACGGGCGACTGCACCGCGACAGGCGACCGCGGCGATTCGCCGGCTGGCGGAGAAGCAGCACGGCGTCGTCGCGGCGAGGCAGCTGCTTGCCCTCGGTTTGAGCGAAGAGCTGATCAAGAACCGGGTCGGGACGGGGCAGCTCGTTCCGTTGCACCGAGGGGTCTTTGCGGTTGGCCATCGCCGCATCGGGCTCTACGGGGAATGGCTGGCGGCTGTGTTGGCTTGCGGGCCCGGTGCTGTCCTTTCCCACGGCACCGCCTCTCAGCTCTGGGGGATACGGGGATCACGTCGGCCGATAGAGGTGACCCGCGTCTCTGGGCATCGTCGGCCGCACGGCGTGCGCCTCCACCAGACTCGCTCGCTCCCCCCAGAGCACATCACCAGGGAAGCGGGCATTCCGGTGACCATCGTCGAGCGGACGCTGCTCGACACGGCCGCGAGTCTCGACGAACGACAGCTGATGCACGACATCGTCCAGGCCGACCGGGCCCGCCGCTTGCGCTGGCCGCGGCTGTGGCAGGTCATCGCGGAGCATGGCCGCGGCCGGAAAGGTGCCGGGCGCCTACGGCGCGCTGCTGCCCAGGTCGACCCCAACTTCGCCGACGCCATCTCCAATACCGAGGTGGACTTTCTGATGCTCTGTCGCGAAGCGGGCCTGAAGATGCCTCAGGTGAACGTTCTCGTCGAGGGCAAATGGGTTGACTTCTACTGGCCGAAAAGACGCGTGATCGTCGAGACCGACAGCTACAACTACCACGCTGACAGGCCGAGCTTCGAGCTCGATCACCAGTCGACGGTCGATCTGGAGGTCGCCGGCTACCGGGTGCATCGGACCACCCACAAGATGCTCGAATCCAATCCGGCTCCGTTCCTCGCTCTCGTGCGCGCGTCGCTGGGACAGCAGGCCGAGACCTGAAATGCGGTGCAACGTTTTTCGGTGGTAATGGAACCGAAAAGCGTTGCACCGCCCTAAGAGCGGGAGTCAGGTGCCCTGAGCGGAGTTAGATGGCGGGATCAGCAGTCGCAGGCAGCTCGAGCCACTCGCGCATCGTCGTGTGGCGCGCCTGGTGCTCGCCGCTGGTGAGCTCCTCGCGCAGCTCGCCGAGGGTGCCGTAGCGCTCGGCGACGACGTTGTGGCGGTGGATCGTCTCCAGGTTCTCCTGGCGGGCCATGACGAAGGCATCGGCCGGCAGGTCGGGGTAGCCCTCGACCACGAGGCGGATCATCTCGCGCACGCAGTCCTCGACGAAGCGGGGCTGGGCGTGCGCTTTGGCGACCACGGCAAGCTCGTCGGGTCGCTTCATCAGCTCGTAGATCTCCGAGCTCATCGAGCTCTCGACCAGGCGCGCCAGCTCGGGTGCGTCGATCCAGGACGGGCCGCCCTCGGGGCAGCCGATGTAGAGGGTGCCGATGCCACGCTGGTTGTGGGTGGCGATTGGGACGGCCTCGATCGCCCGCTCGACCTGCTCGGCGTCGAAGCCGGCGGCGGCGAGGTTTTCGCGCCCCAGCTCGGCGACCATCTCCTGCGCGCAGGGGCAGGCGGTCATGCCCTGGGCCTGGACGCCAGTCACCGTGCGGTTGCCCTGCTCCGAGGAGACGGCGGTCCCGTAGAGGCCGTAGATCTCCTGGGTCGAGATGCCGCTCTCCGGCGTCTTCACCGTCTCCGGATAGCGCGCCTCGACCAGCACCTCGGCGCGCAGCCCTCCTTGGCGCTCGCGCACGCGCTGGGCGATGTGGGCGGCGAGGACCTCGGCGCGGAAGGCCTCGCCGAGCACCACCTCGTCGATCGCCTCGCCGACGATTTCCTCGAAGCGGGACATGTGGACCCCGGCCTGGCGCGGCTCGAGGTCGACGAAGCACTCGAAGTTGGCGTGGTAGAGGTTCTCCTCGCCGTCGGCGTTGACCCGGATCACCTTCTCGACGCCGGTGACGCCGACGCGCGAGAGGCCGACCTGGGTCGCCGGCACCCCCGACTGCACGTCGGTAGCTGAGCGCGCGGGTGCGATCGTCGAGCGACTGGCCACGGTCTGTAAAGCCTATGCAACAGCGACCGCCGACCGGCGCCGCCGGCCTTCCGTGCCTGCTCCAGACGCTCCTGACCGAACCGAAATCTTCTGCCTATACTTCGCTGCGGCCGGAGCGTTGGGGCCGGCCTCCCCTGCCAGGGGGAGAGGGTGTTGTACGGGAGGCAGTGAGATCGAACCGTTGGAGACGGTCCCCCAGGGACTGGATCAGGATTCGGATGAACAGCCGTTTGCGGAGCCGGAGGAGCTGCGTGGACTGATCGCGCTGGGGCGCGAGCGCGGCTACCTCACCTTCGAGCAGATCGCCAACACGCTCGAGGAGGTCGAGGTCACCAAGGAGCAGATCTCGGCCCTGCACGCCCACCTGGTCGAGCAGGGGGTCGAAGTCCTCGCCGAGGAGGGCGTCGACGCTTACAAGGAACAGCGCGAAGAGGAGTCCAACGGCGCCTCCGCCGCGGCCGCGAAAAAATCTTCCGAGCTCGACCTGACGGTCGAACCGAGCCTCGACTCGCTGCGCCTCTACCTGCGCTCGATCGGCCAGGTCGACCTGCTCACCGCCGCCCAGGAGGTCGAACTGGCGAAGCGGATCGAGCGCGGCGACATGATCGCCAAGCGGCAGATGGTCGAGGCCAACCTGCGGCTGGTCGTCTCGATCGCCAAGGGCTACCTGGGACGGGGGCTGAGCTTCCTCGACCTGATCCAGGAGGGCTCGCTGGGGCTGATTCGCGCGGTCGAGAAGTTCGACTACCGGCGCGGCTACAAGTTCTCCACCTACGCGACCTGGTGGATCCGCCAGGCGGTGACCCGGGCGATCGCCGACAAGGCGCGGACGATCCGCATCCCGGTCCACATGGTCGAGAAGCTGAACCGGGTCACCCACGTCGAGCGTCAGCTCGTGCAGTTACTGGGACGCGAGCCGGAGCCGTACGAGATCGCCGCTGAGCTGCGCTGGCCGCTGGAGGAAGTGCGCGACATCCTGCGCGTCTCCCAGCTGCCGGTCTCGCTGGAGAAGCCGGTGGGCGACGAGGACGAATCGGAGCTCGGCGACTTCGTCGCCGACGAAGAGGTGGCGCAGCCCTTCGAGGAGGCAAGCGAGCACTTGCAGCGTGAGGGCGTGCGCCGGGCGCTCGACGCGCTGCCCGAGCGCGAGCGCCAAGTGATCGAGCTGCGCTACGGCCTCTCCGGCCTCGAGCCGCTGACGCTGGAGGAAGTGGGGCGGACCTTCGGCGTCACCCGCGAGCGGATTCGCCAGATCGAGACCAACACGCTGAAGAAGCTGCGCGCCCTGCCCGAGGCGCAGATGCTGCGCGAAGCCAGCTAGGGCGTAGCCGAGCCCCGCCCGTCAGCGCGGCTCGAGCACGATCACCGAGGCTTTGCGGTCGAGCTTCTCCTGATAGTCGTCGAAGCCGGCGTACTGCTCGTTGTGCGCGCGCCAGAGCCGCTCGCGCTCCTCGCCCTCGGCGACGCGGGCGCGGATCGGGTAGCGCTTGCGGCCACGCTCGACCTCGCCCTCGGGGTTGGCCTCGAGGTTGAGCGACCAGGCCGGGACCTTGGCGTTGCCGGCGTTGGTGTTGATCACCACCACGTTCTCGCCGTCGGCGAGGTAGACGACCGGGGCGGTGCGCTGCTGGCCCGACTTGCGTCCCGTCGTGGTGAGGAGCAGGACGGGCGCGCGGCCGACCTTGCCGCCGATCCGTCCGCCGCTGAGCCGGTAGAGCGGCACGTTGAGCTTGCCGGTCCAGCGCAGCCCGGTGGCCCCGAGCGAATTGGAGATCTTGGCGAGCGTGTGATCGCTTGGCACGGGGCGTAAGGTACAGGGCCATGGCCGAGCCGCACCCGTTCCGCCGCGCCGCCGAAGCGAAGGACCTCGACCTGCTGACCGAGACCCTGCGCGAGGACGTCGAGCTGCACAGCCCGGTCCTCTTCCGCGGCTTCGAGGGCCGCGAGGCGGTCACCGCCGTCCTCACCCACGTCGCCGCCACGCTCGAAGACCTCACTTATGTAGACGAGCTGCGCGAAGGCAGCTCGGTCGCGCTGCGCTTCAAGGCCAACGTCGGCGACCGCGAGCTGGAGGGCATCGACTTCCTCGAGCTGGATGACGAAGACCGCGTCGCCGTCCTCACCGTCTTCATGCGCCCGATGTCGGCACTGACCGCCTTCAACGAGCAGATGATGGAGCGGCTCGGCGTCAAGTAGGCAGTAACTTTCTGTCTGCATACAAAGATATTCTGCTCGTATGGAGCGGAGGATCAACCGCAGTCAGCAAGGTGACCTTGGTGAGGCGTCCGCGATCGAGTGGTTGACAAGCGTTGGCGCAACGGTCTTTGTCCCCGTGGGGCATAGCCCGGACGTCGATCTGATCGCCTCCGCTCATAGTCGAGTCCTGCGAGTGCAAGTCAAGACATCGACTCAGCGGCTGGTGACGCCGAATGGCGCCGAGCGTAGCGCTGTCTCCCTTGCGACTCGTGGCGGCAACCGAAGTTGGAATGGCGCCGCCAAGCGAATCGATTCCCGGCAGTTCGACTATCTGTTTGCGCTCACTGGCGATGGACGCAGGTGGTTCATTCCTTCGAATGCGCTCGAGGCGGGTACCGCCGTAACTCTTGGCGGCCCCAAGTACGCCGAGTTCGAGATTGAGTCCACGAAGCCGCTTACCCACTTCGTTTATGCCGAAGCCAGATATATAGAATCGCCGCCTCAGGGGGAGTATCCAAGCGGTCAACGGATGGCGACTGTAAATCGTCCGGCTCAGCCTTCGCAGGTTCGAATCCTGCCTCCCCCATTTCGCTTCAGGGCGGGCTTTCAGCACTCTCGCTACGAGCGCACACGAGATCAGGAAGGGCAGTGCCTGATCAACCAGAAGCGGCGGGTCACCCTTCCACAGCAGGCTTGTATCGCCGCGGGTCTCGAAGACGACGATCGGCTCTTCGCGCGAAGCGATGGCGACGGCAGGGTCGTCCTTGAACGAATCGAGCCACCGCCTAGCGCGGTAGTTTCCCTTGAGTGCCGGGACTTCAAAGCCGAGTAATCGCGATCGCCGGGGTCTCCGGCGGGCTCGGGCCGGTGGTGGCCGGGGCCCTCGCTGCGGAGGGGGCGACGATCGCGGGGGCCGACGTCTCCCAGGAGAAGGCCGACGCGGTCGGGTCCCAGCTCGGATTGCCCGAGGATCGCTGGGACGGACGGGCGGTGGACCTGCTCGACGAGGACGCGGCGCGGGACTGGTGCGCAGGGCTGGTCGAGCGCTTCGGGCGGGTCGACGCGCTCCTGCACCTGGTCGGCGGCTGGCGCGGGGGAGAGCCGCTCGCCAGTGCGCCGCTCGCCGATTGGGACCTGCTCCACGATCTGCTGATCCGCACGGTCCAGCACACGAGTCGCGCCTTCCACGAGGCGCTGCTGGCGAGCGAGCACGGTCGCTTCGTCCTCGTCTCCTCCAAGCAGGCGCAGGAGCCGACCGACACCAACGCCTCCTACGGCGCGGCCAAGGCGGCGGCGGAGGCCTGGACGCTCGCCCTCGCCGACGGCTTCGAAGGCACCAGCGCGACCGCCAACGTGCTCGTCGTCGACGCGATCCTCACGCAGCGCATGCGGGAAGAGAGCCCGGGCGAGGACTTTCCGACCTTCACCCCCGCCGAGGACATCGCCGGGGCGATCGCATTTCTCTGTTCGGACCGCGCAAGAAAGATGAATGGGCAGCGATTCCCGCTTACGATGAGAGGGTGAGCAAACCCGCCAAGGCGGACAGCCCCGCCGAGGGCGAGATGACGATCGGCGAGCTTGCCGAGCGCACCGGGATGACGGTGCGCAACATCCGCGCCCACCAGACCCGCGGCATCCTGCCGCCGCCGGTCGTCCACGGCCGCACCGGCTACTACAACGAGGAGCACGTCGCGCGGATCGAACTGACGCGCGAACTGCAGGCAGAGGGCCTCAACCTCGAGGCGATCCGTCGCATGGGCGAAAGCGTCAACGGTGCCGCCGAGGAGATCCACAACCTCACCCGCAGCCTGCGCGTCCCCTTCGAAGAGGAGGCGCCGGAAATCGTCGATCTGGTCGAGCTGGCGGAGATCTGGAAACAGGAGGTCGAAGAAGGGCGGGGCTTCGAGATGCTCGAACGGGGCGAAAAGCTCGGCACGATCCGCACCCTGCCCGACGGCAAGGTCGAGGTGATCAGCCCGCAGATGATGAAAGCGGCCGCGGCGCTGGCCGAAGTCGGGATGAGCTCCGACGCCGTCCTCGCGGTGGCCGAGAAACTCCGCCGCAAGGCCGATGAAATCGCCGACCTCTTCACCGACCTCTTCCTCGAGCAGGTCTGGAAACCATTCGACGAAGCGGGCCGGCCCGAGAGCGAGTGGCCGAGAGTGCGCGAAACCCTCGAACGCACCCGCCCCCTCGGCGCCGACGTCCTGCTCGGCGTCTTCCAGATCGCGATCGCCGAGGCGACCGACAAGGCGCTCGGCCAGACGATTCGCAAAGTCGCGCGCCGCGAGACCGAGAAGGCCAAGGGCAAAGGGCGCGGCCGCAAGCAGAAGAAATCACGGCGGTAACTCGCGGTGAGTCGTTGAAACGTCTGCCAGCCGGGCCGCACGGCCTGCCGCCGGAGCTGGTCGAGCGCAACCAGCGGGAAAGGCTGATCGCGGCGATGGCCGAGGTCTGCGGCGAGCGCGGATACGGCGAGACCGCGGTGGCGGAGGTGGCCAAGCGGGCCGGCGTCTCCACCGCGAGCTTCTACCGCCAGTTCAAGGACCGGCGCGAGTGCATGCTGGTCAGCTTCGAGGAGCTTTTCGGGCGCCTGCTCGACGCGCTCGAAGAATCCTGCGATGGGGAGGAGGAGCCGCGCGGCAGGGCACAGGCGGGAGCAGAGATGGCGGCGGTCCTACTCGCTGGTGACCTGCCCACCGCGCGTCTGCTCAGCCTCGAGATCCTCGCCGTCGGTCCGGAGGGCGTGGCCGCCCAGCACGAGGCGATCGAGCGCTTGTCCGCCCTGGTCGGAGGCGGCCGAGCCTGGACGGCGATCGCCGCGATGACCGCCCTCGTGGCGAGGAGGGCGAGCGAAGGGCGAGCCCCCGAGCCCACTGAGCTGAAAGCGATAGCGGAGGTGCTCTAAAACAGCCACCTTTCTTTCAAAAATCTCTCCCTTGACTTTATGAAAGTCCTCGTTTACGGTGTCCAACGTCGTCTCTGGAAAGACGACCGCAGCACCACAGGGACATAACCGAGCCTCGAGGAAGCCGCAACAGGGAAGCGGCGGGCAGAGGGGCTCACGGGACAAGGAGAGATCTAGATGTTCTCGACGCTACGCACGCGATTCGGCATACCCGGAGTGATCTCGGTTATCGCCCTGGTCTTCGCCATGTTCGGCGGCGCTTATGCCGCCTCCAACTCTTCGGGCGGCGGCAAGGCCACCGCCTCAAAGACCAAGACCGTCAAGGGCCCCCGCGGCCCCAAGGGCGCGACCGGTCCTGCGGGACCGGCTGGACCCGCAGGGCCGCAAGGGCCAGCCGGCGCCAACGGCAAAGACGGCTCCAACGGGACTAATGGGAGCAACGGCACCGGCGCCACCACGGCCGCCTACTCGGGCTCCGAATGCGCAAACGGCGGCGTCGAAGTGAAATCGGCCAGCCCAACTGCTTACGTGTGTAACGGTGAAGACGGCCAGACCGGATTCACCGAAACACTGCCTAGTGGGAAGAGCGAGCACGGGACCTGGGGCCTAGGCAATGTGTATGCAGGGCCCACCGAAGAAGGAGTGGAAAAAACTACTTCAGCCTATATCCCGATCTCGTTTTCGATCCCACTCGCCGCGCCCTTTCCGGGGAGCGTCGAAAGCTCTCATGCTCATTACATCGAAGCGGAAGCCGCTCCTACCGAAGAATGCCCAGGGACATTTCAGGAACCGGCAGCTGCGCCCGGCAGCCTCTGCATGTACGCGACGGCATTCAGCGGGACGGCTCATTTTCTGAATGTCGCGAATCCAGAACTCACAGGCGCTGAAGGACTGGGAGGAGTCGGTGCCTCGGGGGTCCTGATGCGCTTCTCCGGCCTGCACAACGGCGATCACCAATTTGGAGTGTGGGTCGTCACGGCTCCGTAGTACGTCTTAGCCGACCCATCACAGAGCGTAGCTCAGAAGCAGATTCCGACCACCAGGAGGATCATGAACGCAGGCAAATCGCATAGAGCAATTCAGATGATGCTTGTCGTGCCGGTTGCGCTCGCGATCCTCCTCAGCTTGCATGTCGGCCTTGCCTCCGCCTCCGAAAAGGGCGTAGTCGCCTTCTTCGGAGGCAACGGCAGCGAAGGGGGCCAGTTCGGTCCAGCCAGAGGAATCGCCGTTAATCAGGATGGGGCCGGCGGAGTCACCGCTGGCGATGTCTACGTCGTCGACAGCGGCAACTACCGCATCCAAGAGTTCACTGCAGCAGGGGTCTTCGTCCGCGCCTTCGGCCTCGATGTCGGCGGCCCGGGAGTCGACGTCTGCACAGTTGCGGCCTCGTGCCAAGAAGCAACGGCCTCCGAAGCCGCCGGTTCGCTGTTCGCGCCGGGGTCGATTGCAATCGACCAGGCAACCGGGACCGTCTACGTCACCGGCAGAGTTCAGGGGGCCGGCCGGCAGTCCAACTACCGCGTCGACGTCTTCTCGGCCACCGGCGAATTCGAGGGCGCCTTCGGCTGGAACGTAAAGGTGACCGGGGGGGCCGAAGCACTGCAGTTCTGCACGACTGAAAGCGGCTGCAAGGCCGGCAGCGCCGGGTCGGGCGCCGGGCAGTTCAACGTTTTCGGCGAAAGCAATGACCAGCTCGCGGTCAGCCCGCTCAATGGCCACCTGATCGTCGGCGACGAGGGGAACGGGCGAATCGACGAGTTTGCTCCTAGCTTCGAAGAAGGCAAGGTCGACGGCGTCTCCTTCATTCGCAGCTACGGTGATGCCGCTGGCTTCGGCAACGTGGGTGTCAACGGCGCCGGCGAGGTTTTTTGGCGAAACGCGGCCAAAATCGAAGCCTATAGCCCCACGGGCACACCCGAAGGAAGCGTTGTGGAATTCGACTCACCCGAATCGCCTGGCGGCCTCGCTGTCAATGCTGCCAACGGCAATTTCATCTTGGGGTATGGACTGGACATCGAAATCTACGGACCCTCAGGCGAACTGCTCGAAGCCGTTCTCAAAGGTGCGAGAGAAAGCGTGTTCATCCACGGCGTTGCTCAAAACGAACAGTCCGAAACGATCTACCTATCCACCGACTACCCGGAAAATGGAGTGCTCGTCCTCGGCGAACCCGTGCCGCCGACCGCGTCGGTTGAACCGGTCACTACCTTCACCGGAACTACGGCAACTTTCAAAGGCCATGTCAACCCCAAAGGCTTCCTCACCAAGTACCACTTCGAATACTCCTCCGACGGACAGCACTGGACGAAACTGCCCGAAGAAGAATTGCCGGGCGACAGTGAAGAGCACGCCGTCAGCCAGCAGGCGACCGGCCTGGAGGCCCACACCACCTACCAATTGCGGCTGGTCGCCGAAAAGCTCTTTCACGCCGGGAGCGCCAGCGCCGAAACGAGCTTTGAGACGAGCGCTGCAGCGCCGCTGATCTCGGCCGCCGGTGCCGATCAGATCACCGACACGACCGTGCGCCTCACGGGCACGATCAATCCCGAGAACGAAGCGACCTCCTACCACTTCGAATGCGTCACCCGAGCGCAGTTCGAAGCAAGCGGGTACACCGAGGCGCGGGAAGTCCCCAGTGGCGGCGCGAGCCTCGAAGCGAGCGGTGAAAAAGTCAAAGTGACGCAGCCGTTCACAGGTCTCAGTCCCGCGACTGAGTATCGCTGCCGGCTTGCGGCGAGCAACCCGACCGGCGACGCCGCTGCCCTCGAAGCGAGCTTCGCCACCTTCGCCTCCCAGCCACTCGGCCCGCCTGACGGCCGCGTCTACGAGCAGGCAACGCCTGTCGACAAGAACGGCGGGGACGCGCGCGGAGGCGCAGCCGGGCTGCAGCTGCAGGCAGCGCCTGACGGCAGCGCCGTCACCTACCTGATCAACAGCGGCGTCAGCGTCGAAGGCGGTGGGCAGCACTTCCCGCTCTACTCGGCGATGCGAACCGGTGGCGCCTGGACCAGCCACTCCTTTTTGCCCAGCTCCACCTATGGCAACAGGACCAACATGCTCGGTTGGAGCGAAGATGCCCGCCGCGACTACGTCATCGCATCTGGCTTGGGCGAACCGACGACGCTCTACGAACAGAATCTGGAAAGCGGCGCGATGACGCCGATAGCCGGCGGTCTCGCCAGCGCCGAACACACCGCCTTCGCGGGCGAATCGGCCGGCGGTACGGTGGCCCTCCTCGAAAGCCAAGAAGTGCTCGCCACGGGAGCGACGGCCGGCTGGAACAACCTCTACCTCTGGAATCGCAGCACGCACAAACTGAGCTTGGTGGATGTGGGCCCAGGCGGCACGCCGCCCGTCCACGGTGCCTTTGCCGGTGCCTACTACTGGCAAGGCTTGCCACCTGAATCCAAACGGGGAGGCCCCGCAACCGGCCTCACCCAGCAGCAGCACGTGCTCTCCACTGACGGTTCCACCGCCTTCTTCACCTCTTACAACGTCGCCCAGCTCTACGCTCGCAAGGGCCTCGACACCGCACACCCCGAAACAGTTCAGGTCTCGGCCACGCAGAAGACCAACGGCTCGGGAGTGGCGGGCAAGGACCCCCACGGCCCCCAGAAGGCGGCCTTCATGGACGCCACCCCCGACGGGCATTACGTCTTCTTCACCTCTCCTGAGGAGTTGACCAACAACGCGACCACGGGCACCAAAGACGAGGGCAATGATCTCTATCGCTACGACACCCAGAGCGGTGAACTGATCGACATCGCCCCCGACGGCACCGATCCTCATGGTGCCGAAGTGCAGGGTGTGCTTGGCGCAAGCGCCGACGGCTCATACGTTTACTTCGCCGCGAACGGGGTGCTCGACGAAGGGGCGACCGCCGGTGACTGCACGCCATTTGATGGCACCTGCAACATCTACCTCTGGCACGAAGGCGCGATCGAATTCGTTGCATCGAAGAACGAGCTCGGTGATCTCAATCGGGACTGGAGCCCCGGCAGCAAGTCGTCGCGAGTGAGCGCCAGTGGGACGCTGCTCTTCGCTGGGTCTTCCCTGACCTCCTACGACAGCGAAGGCAAGGAAGAGCTCTATCGCTTCGAACCGGGTACGGGTCTCGGGTGCGTGTCGTGCAACCCCATTGGGGCCACGCCGGTTGGCAGCGCACACATGCAGGACAGTTCGCCTGGCTTCACCAGCACGGCGGGGCGCGCCCCGGTCCAGTCGCGCAACGTCTCGGCCAACGGCAGGCGCGTCTTCTTCGAGACCCCCGACCAGCTGGTCGCGAGCGACGTCAACGGGCAGGACGGCTG
This sequence comes from Solirubrobacterales bacterium, assembly GCA_035549645.1. Lineage (GTDB taxonomy): Bacteria > Actinomycetota > Thermoleophilia > Solirubrobacterales > 70-9 > VRUE01. The sequence continues at coordinate 11,448 of DASZQM010000050.1, forward strand.
TCCGCTCGCAAAGGGGGCTCGTACCCCGAACCTCAGCTGCCAGGACGTTTATGAGTGGGAGGCCAAGGGCGAAGGCTCCTGTGAGAGCGAAGCACAGAACGGCGGCTGCATATATCTGATCTCAACCGGCGAAAGCGACGAACCCTCCTACTTCGTCGGGGCCAGCGAAAGCGGCGACGACGCCTTCTTCTTCACCCGCCAGCAACTAGTGCGCCAGGACACCGACCAGTTGCAGGACGTCTATGACGCCCGCATCGGAGGTGGTATCGCCTCCCAGAACGAAGCACCGCCGCCGAAGTGCGAAGGAGAAGCTTGCAAGGGAGCAGCTCCAGCCGTCTCGGGCGCGCAGTCGGCGGGCAGCGCCGGCTTCTCCGGCCCCAGCAACCCCAAGCCCGCCCACGCCAAGAGGAAGAAGCGCCACACCAAGCACAACAAGAAGCACAGCCAGAAGGGCAAGAAAAAGCACGCGAGCAAAGGCAGGGCAGGGCGATGAGCAAGGCAGGCAAGCAGACAGGAGAGACAAAGACGATGCGCAACAACCTCCGGATTGCGGTTTTCCTTACCGCGCTCTGCGCCATGCTCGGCACCGCGATCCCCGCGAGCGCCGCCGCACCGTCTGTCAAGCCCGGCTGGCGCTTGCGCATCTTCCCCTACCCGGCCAACTTCACGCCGGGCGCGAAGAGCGCCGGTGAACGCAAGGGCCCCGGCTACGCGCTGGTGGCGACGAATGTTGGCGGAGCGCCTACCGAAGGGGAATTCAAGCTCAGGGACGTACTCCCAGCTGGCCTGGTTCCTTCCCCCGCGCAGGCTCCCTGGGGCAAGTACGGAAACGAAACGAAAAACAATGGAGAACTCAGCTGCGAAGCCACGGGGCAGACAGTCACCTGCAGCACGAGCGGAGCGCTCGTGCCAGGCGGGCAGGCACAGGCCTTCGTGCCGCTGGAAGTCGAGGCGGGCGCGCCAACCAACGTCCTTGACCAAGCGGTGGTCGAAGGCGGCGGCGCCGAACCGGCGAGCGCGACGATGCCGACCACGATTAGCCCCGAAGCGAAGCCGATCGGCTTCCTCGACGAAGACGCGGGCGTCTTCGGCAGCACCACGAACGCCGACGGCTCGAGCGCGAGCCTGGCCGGCTCGCACCCCGAGCAGCTGACGATAGGGTTGAGCCTCAGCGGCTACGCTGATGCGGAAACCCTCTACCTGCCGGGCGGGGGAGTGCGCGACATCAGCGGCGAACTTCCGCAGGGGATGGTGGTCAACCCGAACGCCGTTCCCCAGTGCAAGGAGATCGACCTCGAGAACGAAGGGGTGGGCTGCCCGGAAGCGACCCAGATCGGCACCATCGCGTTGACGCTGTCGCTCGGCGAGGAAGCGCCCGGCTTCTCGTTCTACCCCCTCTACAACATGGTTCCCCCGCCCGGCTATCCGGCTGAGTTTGGCTTCGAAGTGATCGGCGGCGTCTACTTCCACCTGCTGGGCAGGGTCAGGAGCAATGGCGATTACGGCCTCTCCGCCGACACCCTCAACATCCCCTCCACGGTCGGGGTGGTGGGCGCCGCGGTCACCTTCTGGGGAGACCCGAGCGCTTCCAGCCACAACTGGGTGCGCGGCTATTGCTATAAAACGGACGGCTGCCCCCCGGAGGAAGAATTCCACACCGCCGCGGTCACCCTGCCGAGCTCCTGCACGAGCGAGCCGATCGACACCTTCCTGCGCGTCGACAACTGGGTCGGCGAAGAAGTCGAAGCGAGCTATCCCTCCACCGACGGCAACGGCAACCCGGTCGGCGTCGACGGCTGCAACTCGCTGCAGTTCGAACCGAGGCTGGAAGCGAGGCCGACGACGAACCTGGCGGACTCTCCGTCGGGCCTTGACTTCAACCTGCACCAACCCCAAGAAGAAGACGTCCACGGGCGCGCGACTGCGAATCTCAAGAACACTACGGTCACCCTGCCGGCTGGGATGGTGCTCAACCCCTCCGCGGGGAGCGGGCTTGACGGCTGCACTCCCCAGCAACTGGGATCGGATGGCACCAAGCCCGCCAACTGTCCGGAGGCCTCCAAGATCGGGAGCGTCGAAGTGAAGACCCCTCTCCTGGAGGAGCCGCTCCCCGGAGCCGTCTACCTGGCGAAGCCCTTCGATAATCCGTTCAACAGCCTGCTGGGGATCTACCTGGTGATCGAAGACACCGAACGCGGCATCGTCGCCAAGCTCCCCGGCAAGGTGACGGCGGACCCGAGCACCGGCCAGTTGACCACCACGGTCGAAGAAAGCCCCGAGCTTCCGCTCGAAGACGTGACGCTCCACCTCTTCAACGGCCCGAGGGCAGCACTCACGACCCCATCAACCTGCGGCCAATACACCACCACCTCGACCCTGACCCCGTGGTCGACCCCGGAAGGAGCCGACGCCCACCCGAGCGACAGCTTCGAAACCACCACCTCGCCCAACGGCGGCAACTGCCCCAGAAACGCCGGCGAAGCCCCCAACAAGCCCGCCTTCTCGGCAGGAACGATCGCCCCCCAGGCAGGCGCCTACTCTCCCTTCGTCCTCCACGTCTCCCGCGAAGACGGCTCCCAGCGCATCGCCGGCATCGACACCGCCCTGCCCGAGGGCCTGACCGGCAAGCTCGCCGGCATCCCCTACTGCCCGGAGTCGGGCATCGCCCAGGCGATGGGGAGGACCCACAACGGCGACGGCGCCCTGGAGAAGCAGAGGCCATCGTGCCCGCCTTCTTCGGAAGTGGGAACCGCAGACATAGCCGCAGGCTCGGGCATCACTCCCCTGCACACCGGGGCAAAGGTCTACCTCGCAGGCCCCTACAAGGGAGCTCCCTTGAGCGTGGTCGTCATCACCCCGGCGGTGGCAGGCCCCTTCGACCTCGGGGTCGTAACCACCAGGGTCGCCCTCGACGTAGATCCCGAAACGGCCAAGATCCACGCCGTCTCCGATCCGCTTCCCCAGATCCTCGACGGCATCCCCCTCGACGTGAGGAGCATCTCCCTGGAACTGGGCAAGCCGCAGTTCACGCTCAACCCGACGAGCTGTGACCCAACCGCGGTAGGGGGGAGCCTGACCTCGGCCCTGGGCTCCACTCAAGCTCTCTCCTCCCCCTTCCAGGTCGGAGGCTGCAACGCACTCCCCTTCAAGCCGAAGCTTGCGATCAAGCTCAAGGGAGGGACCAAGCGAGGTGACTTCCCGGCGCTGACGGCAACAGCGACCGCAAAGCCAGGCGAAGCCAACATCGGTCGCGTCTCGGTCGAGCTGCCCCACTCGGCCTTCCTCGAACAGAGCCACATCGGCACCGTCTGCACCAGGGTGCAGTTCGCCCAGGGCTCCATCCCCGGAGAAGCCTGCCCCAAGCGCTCGATCTACGGCAAGGCAACGGCTATAACGCCTCTGCTCGACAAGCCGCTATCAGGACCCGTATTCCTGCGCTCCTCCTCCCACCAGCTGCCCGACCTCGTCGTCGCCCTGCACGGCCAGGTAGACGTCGTGGTCGCAGGCAAAGTCGACTCGGTCAAAGGAGCTCTCCGCAACACCTTCGAAGCAGTCCCCGACGCCCCGATCACCAAGTTCACCCTGCAGATGCAGGGCGGCAAGAAGGGCCTGATCGTCAACAGCAGAAACCTCTGCGCCTCCACCAACAAGGCGACGGTGCTGATGGACGGACAGAACGGCAAGGCCTGGGACACCAACCCGGTGGTCAAGGCGAAGTGCGGGGGGAAGGCTCGGAAGAAGGACTCAAAGAAGCCCCATAAGAAGCGCTGAGCTCCGGGCTCATCTCTGTCTTTGGCGAACACGACCGCGCTTAGATCAAGCGCGGTCGTTGTGCTGCTGTAAACGTGATTATCTAGCGCAAAATCATGGGATTTGCAGGGCTATAACATGACGGCTTGACAAAAGAAACACGAGTATCTACTCTCCTTCGCGAATCGGTAAACACCGTTATCCACCGGATCATCGGTCGAACCGCTTCGGTCAGCACAGGGACATAACCGAGCCTCGAGGAAGCCGCAACAGGGAAGCGGCGGGCAGAGGGGCTCACGGGACAAGGAGAGAGATCTAGATGTTCTCGACGCTACGCACGCGATTCGGCATACCCGGAGTGATCTCGGTTATCGCCCTGGTCTTC
>DASZQM010000051.1:0-2895 GCA_035549645.1 Solirubrobacterales bacterium
GAGGCGGCCGCGGTCCTGGGTGAGCGGCGCGGCACGACCAGCCTCGACGTCGAGTCCAGCGAGCCCGAGTTTCGCTTCGACTCCGACGGCGAGGTGACCGGCGCCCGCGCCGTCGCCCAGACCGAGTCCCACCGCCTGATCGAGCGGCTGATGATCCTCACCAACGAACAGGTTGCGCAGCTGCTCGAGCGCAAGCGGGTCCCGGCCGTCTACCGGGTCCACGCCCAGCCAGACCCGCTGCGGATCGAGCGCCTGCTCGAGCAGTTGCACGCGCTCGGCGTGCCGACCCCACCGCTGCGGGGCGGGCTGGCGCCGAGTCAGGCCGGCGCGCTCGCGGCTGAGGCGAGCCGCCTGGTGGTCGCGGAGGCGAAACGGCGCGGTCACGGCCGGGAGGCGTATACATCGCTCGTGCTCCGTTCCCTGATGCAGGCCCAGTACAGCGATCGCAACAGCGGTCATGCCGGGCTCGGCAGCCCCGCCTACTGCCACTTCACCTCGCCGATCCGGCGCTACCCCGACCTGCTCGTGCACCGGGCGCTGCTGGCGACGCTGGGGGAGGGAGAGGAGGCGCCGCGGGCGGCAGAGGCGCGCGAGGTCGCCTGGCACTGCAGCGAGCAGGAGCGGGAGTCGGCGCGGATCGAGCGCGACGGCGACGACATCTGCGCCGCCTACCTCTTGCGCCGCGAGCTCGCCCGGCGTGGTAAGGAGACCAGATTCGACGGCGAGATCTCGGGGGTGATCCGCGCCGGCGCCTTCGTCGCCTTCGGTGGTGAGCTCGGCGACGCCTACGAGGGCTTCCTGCCGGCGCGGACGATGGGCCATGAGCGCTTCGAGCTGAACGAGACCGAGACGGCGCTGGTCGGCCGCGAATCGAAGGCGACGCTGCGGCTCGGCGATCCGATATCCGTCCGCGTCACCGAGGTCGCCGCCGAGCGCGGCCGCGTCGACCTGGAGCGGGCGGATGGCTAAGAAGCAGAAGAAGCAGCGCGAGCCCGCTTCGGGCGACGTAGCCACCAACCGCCGCGCCCGGCACAAATTCGAACCGGTGGAGAAGATGGAGGCCGGCATCGTCCTGCGCGGCTCCGAGGTCAAGTCGCTGCGCAACGGCAAAGCGCAGATGACCGATTCCTACGCGGTCGTCGACAAGGGCGAGGTTTGGCTCCGCAAGCTCCATATCCCGCCCTACGAACCGGCCAGCCGGGAGAACCACGAGCCGGAGCGCCCGCGCAAGCTGCTCCTGCACAAGGGCGAGATCGAAAGGCTGATCGGCAAGACCGCGGAGAAAGGCCTGACCCTGATTCCCCTGCGGATCTACTTCAAAGGCTCGCGCGCGAAGGTCGAGCTGGCCCTGGCCCGGGGCAAGGAGGGCCGCGACCGGCGCCGCGAGATCGCGGATCGTGACGTGCGCCGGGAAGTTGAGCGGGAATTCAAGGGCCGGATGAGGTAGCTTCGGGACCGATGCATTCCAGCCTCGCCCCGCTCCTGGCTGATTCCTTCCCGAGCAAAGCCGGGAACTTCGTCGGCGACAACATCCAGTACTTCGTCGCCGCCCTGCTCGCCGCGGTGCTGCTGCTCCTCCTCATCGTCAGCATTACGCGCCGGCGAGCGAAAGAGAAGGAAGAAAAGGAAGCGGCCGCAGCCGGCGCTCCCGGCACGCCGTCCCCTCCACCCACCGCCAGCGCGGCACCGCCCGCCACCAGCGCGGCGCCGCCGGTTGCGGGTTCGACGCCGCCGCCCGGCGCCCCTCCGGCCCAGCCGCTGAGCGGCAAGGACAAGCGCAAGCAGGCTCGCGAGCAGCAGCGGGCGGCGCGCCTCGAGCACCGCAAGCAACGCCAGGAAGAGGCGAAGAAACGCAAAGAGGAGAGGCTGGCCAAGCGCGCCGAACGGCGTGGCAAGCCCGCCGGTGGCGGTCGCGCCGACAGCAGGCGCGCTCGCAAGGAAGCCGCCAAGGCGGAACGCCAGCTCGCCGAGGCGCGAGCGGCTCATGAGCGTGAACAGCTTCAGCAGGGAGCGGCTGCGGCTCCGCCCGTCGCTCCGCTGCCCCCGACGGGAGTGCCGAGCGAGCCTGTGCCCCCTGCCGCCGTCGCCCCCGCACCGCCCGCAGCGGATGTGGGCGCACCGCCGCTCACCGCGGTCCCCGGCGCCCCGGTCGGCTACGAGGACCCGGCAACCGCCGAACAGCGCGTCCGCGACAAGGTGGCGGAGATCCAGCGCGAGGAGGAGCGAATCAGGGCGGAGGCGGATCGCCGCATCCAGGAGGCCGAGCGCCTGCAGCGCGAAGCCGAGGCACGAGCGGCGAGCGCCCAGGCGGGACAGGTCACCCAGGCGATGGCGGCGGCGCCACCGCCGGCGCCCACCCCGCCGGCGCCGGCACCCCCGGCTGCGCCGGTCGCCCCCTCTGCCGAGCCGGCGGGGCTGGAGACCGCCGAGCAGCGCCTGCAGCAGGAGCGCGAGGCGCAGGAGCGCGCGATGGCCGAGGCGCAGGAACGCCTGCGCCAGATCGAGGAGCGCACCAAGGAGGCCGAACGCCGGGCCGCCGAGGCCGAGCGCCTGGCCAAGCTCAAGTCCGAGGAGGAGGAGCGCGAGCGTCGCCTGCAGGAGATCCGCGACAGCGTCGCGCAGGCCGAGGAGCGGGCTCGCGAAGCCGAGCGCCGCGCCGCCGAAGCCGAGCAGGCCGTGATCCAGTCGGTGCAGGCCGGGCCGGGGCAGATGCCCCCGTCACCCCAGCCGCCCGCGCCGCCGCAACCACCTGCTCCGCAACCCGCTCCGCCCGCCCCCGATCCTGGGCCACCCGCGCCCCCGGCACCTCAGCCCGAGCCGCCGTCACCCACTCCACCCGCGCCGACGCCCCCACCCGCGCCGGTGCCCCCACCGCCGTCGCCGACCCCGCCGACG
>DASZQM010000052.1:0-14253 GCA_035549645.1 Solirubrobacterales bacterium
CTACGCCTCCGGCGTGCACGCCAGGATCTTCAGCCGCGATGGACACACCTACCTCGAGGACATGAACTCGACCAACGGCACGCTGCTCAACGACGCGACCCTGAACGGGGAGGCCGAGCTGATCGACGGCGACGTCGTGCGGATCGGCGATACGGAGTTCAGGTACGAGGCCGGGGACGCGCGTGCGTAGCGGCGGTGCATATCTGACTCTTCCGCCGCGGAGCACGCGCGAGACCAGGGGATCTGGCTAGTGCTGCGGATCGAGGACCAGGCCTTCCGCACCGACACCGGGCGGCAGCGCAACGCCAACGAGGACTCCTTCTTCGTGCGGGCGCCGATCTTCGTCGTCGCCGACGGCATGGGCGGTGCCCAGGCGGGAGAGGTGGCTTCGAAGACCGCCGCGGACGCCTTCGACGTCGACCTCCCGGATGGTCCGCCCGAGCGCGTGCTGCGCGAAACGATCCTCAGCGCCAACCGCCAGATCCACGAACTGGCGCGTGCCGATCCCTCGCGCGCCGGCATGGGCACGACGCTGACCGCGGCGATCGTCGACGCCGGCGCCGAAGAGGTGGCGATCGGCCACGTCGGCGACAGCCGCGCATACCGCCTGCGCGGCGGCAAGCTCGAGCAGCTCACCCGCGATCACTCGCTGGTCGAGGAGATGCGGCGCAAGGGCCAGCTCACCGACGCCCAGGCGGAGGATCACCCGCAGCGCTCGATCATCACCCGGGCGCTCGGGCCCGAGCCTGAAGTCGAGCCCGACGTGCAGACGGTCTCGGCCGCGCCGGGCGACGTCTTCCTGATCTGCTCGGACGGGCTGACGACGATGCTGAGCGAGGAGCAGATCGCCAAGCTGCTCGCCGGCGCCAGCTCGATGAGCGCCGCCGTGCGCGCCCTCGTCGACGAAGCCAACCGGGCCGGCGGGCGCGACAACATCACCGCCCTCGCCTTCCAGCTCGAAGACGCCGCCGCGCCGCGGCAGAGCCACGAGGACGCGACCCTGATCGGCAGCACCGCGGCGGAGCAGGGCCTGACCGCGACCGAGGTGCGCCGCCGCGCCGCCGCCGAGGCTGCCCAGGAGCGCCGTGACCAGCTGGCGGCGAAGGGCGGGCGCCGCGGCTTGAAGCGAGGCCTGAAGGTTGCCGCCGTGCTCATCGTCCTGGCGGTCGTTGCCTTCGGGGCCTGGTACGGAAACCGCCAGGTCTGGTTCCTCGGCACCGACGATGGCGGCCGGGTCGCCCTCTACCGGGGCCTGCCCTACGAACTCCCCTTCGGCATCGAGCTCTACGAAGAGCGCTACGCCGTCCCGGTCCAGACCTCCTCGCTGCCCCAGCGCCGCCAGGACGCGGTCAGCGGCCACGACCTGCGCTCCCGCAGCGACGCCGTCTCCCTGATCGAAGACATCGAACGGAGCGCCGAAAAGCGCGCCGCCGCCGAACGATCCGCCAAGAGCAAACCGCCCGCGTCCAACGAAAAAACCCAGCCGCAGGGCGAACGGCAGAAATGAGCGCGCGCAATCGAGAGCTGATGGCTCTCGTCCCGGTGGCGCTGCTGCTCACCGCGGGCTTCGCCGCCGTCTTCGCCCAGGAGAACGCGAAACTCGACAACGCGAGCCTGATCTACGGCGCCTACTTCTTCGCCGTCTGCCTCGCCACCCACTTCTACCTGCGCATCCGCCTGCCCAAGGCGGACCCCTACCTCTTCCCGATGGTTGCGCTGCTGATGGCCTTCGGCTTGGTGATGGTCTACCGGATCGATGCCAGCCTGGCCCGCGACCAGGCCAACTGGATCGTGCTCGGCCTCGTCCTCTTCGCCCTGACGATCCACTTCCTGCGCGATTACGACGTGCTCGAGCGCTACCGGTACACGATCGCCGCAGTCGGCCTGCTTCTCCTGCTGGCGCCGCGCCTGCCGGGGATCGGCCAGCAGGTCAACGGGGCCTACCTCGGGGTCAAGCTCGGGCCACTTGCCTTCCAGCCGGCCGAGTTCTCGAAGATCTGCCTCGTCGTCTTCCTCGCCAGCTACCTGCGCGAGCACCGCGAGGTGCTGATCGTCGGCGCGCGCCGGGTGCTCGGGGTGACCCTGCCACCGCTCAAGCATTTCGGCCCGATGCTGGTCGTCTGGGGCGCCTCGATGTTCATGCTCGTCTTCATCCGCGACCTCGGCAGCTCGCTGATGTTCTTCGCCGCCTTCCTCGCCCTGCTCTACGTCGCGACCGGGCGCTTCTCCTTCGTCGTCATCGGCATGGCGATGTTCCTGGTCGGGGCCTGGTTCTTCGCCTCGACCGTGCCCCACGTCCACGACCGGGTCGAGATCTGGCTCGATCCCTATGCGCACCCGCAGACGACCGGCTATCAGATCCTGCAATCGATCTTCGCCCAAGCCGACGGCGGACTCTTCGGCAAGGGCTTCGGGCAGGCGTTGATCACGGTCCCCGGCACCGACTCAGCGCTGCTGCCGGCGGCGCAGACCGACACGATCTACTCGCTGATCGTCAACGAGCTCGGCCTCTTCGGCGCCTGCGCGGTGGTCGCGATCTACCTGCTCTTCTCGGCCCGTGGCTTCAAGATCGCCCTGCTCGCCGACGACGGCTTCTCGAAGCTGCTCGCGACCGGGCTGACCGCGGTCTTCGCGATCCAGGCCTTCGTCATCATCGGTGGCGTCACCCGGGTGATCCCGCTGACCGGCGTCACCCTGCCGTTCATCAGCTACGGCGGCAGCTCGATCGTCGCCAACTTCGTCCTGCTGGCGCTGCTGCTGCTCGTCTCCGACCGGGCGCGCCGGGAGACAGAGGTGCATGAACGCGGGGTGCTGAGGTGAACCGGCAGATCATCAAGCTCTTCGCCTTCATCGTCGCCCTCTTCGCGGTCCTGGTCGGCTTCACTTCCTACTGGTCGGTGTTCGACGCCAAGGCGCTGAAGGAAAAGAACGCCAACAAGCGCCCGCTGCTCGAGCAGCAGCAGATCAAGCGCGGCCGCATCCTCACCGCCGACGGCAAGGTGATCGCGCGCTCGGTGCCGAAGGGCAGGGGCTCCGCGCTGCGCTACGTGCGGCGCTATCCCGACGGCTCGCTCTACGGGCACCCGATCGGCTACTCCTTCGTCAAAGAGGGCGACAGCGAGTTCGAGCAGTTCCACAACGACGAGCTGGTCGGCAACGAATCGGAATTCAGCTCGATCCTCGACGAGCTGCGCGGCCGTGCTCAGGAGGGCGACGACATCGTCACCAACCTCGATTCCGAAGCGCAGCGAGTCGCCCTCGCCGACCTCGAGGAAGCGGGCTTCGGCGCCGTCGTCGCGATCGAACCGCAGAGCGGGCGGGTGAAGGTGATGGCGTCCAACGCTCCCTTCGACCCCAACCGCGTCCCCTACGAACTGGAAAAGCTGAACACGAACGAAATCGAAACCCCGCTGCTCAACCGCGCCACCCAGGGCCGTTACCCGCCGGGCTCGACCTTCAAGGTCGTGACCGCCGCCGCCGGGCTGGACAGCGGTGCGATCACGCCGGAAACGACGATCGACGCGCCGGGCTCGCTGGAAGTCGAAGGCCAGCCGCTGCAGAACGACTTCGACAAAGACTGGGGATCGATCACCCTCGACACGGCCCTGACCAACTCGGTCAACACCTGGTTCGCGCAGCTGGGCCAGAAGGTCGGGGAGGACACGCTGTTCGAATACATGGACAAATTCGGCTTCAACTCGAAGCCGGCAATCGACCTGCCGAGCGACCAGGTGCTGCCCAGCGGCATCCTCGAAGGCAACACGCTGCTCGGCCCGAACGACCCGATCGACATCGCGCGGGTGGCGATCGGGCAGGAGCGGCTGCTGGCGACGCCGCTGCAGATGGCCGAGGTCGCCGCCGCGGTCGCCGACGGGGGCAGCCTGATGAAGCCGCAGATCTGGAGCCGGGTCGTCGACCCCGACGGGCGGGTGACGAAGAAGCTCGAACCCTCCCAGTACAGCCAGCCGATCAGCAAGGAGACTGCGGAAGAGCTGAACACCGCGATGCAGGGCGTGGTCAACGAAGGCACCGGCACCAACGCGGCGATCCCCGGTGTCACCGTGGCCGGCAAGACCGGTACGGCGGAAACGCCCTACAACGAATCCTGCGGCGGCGGCACCGCAGAGAACCAGGCCTGGTTCATGGGCTTCGCCCCGGCCGAGGACCCGAAGATCGCGATCGCGGCGAGTGTCGAGTGCACCGAACAGTTCGGCAACGACGTCGCCGCGCCGATCTTCCGCGACGTCGCGGAAACGATCCTTAATGGTGAATAGGGTGGCGCCGAGCGAAGGGTGTGAAACGTGGCTGAGGTGAAACCAGACAGCGTCATCGACGAGCGCTACCGGGTCCTGCAACGGATCGGCTCCGGCGGCATGGCCGACGTCTGGCTGGCCGAGGACACGCACCTGCAGCGCCAGGTCGCGCTCAAGATCCTGCACGCCCGCTTCGCCCAGGACCAGGAGTTCGTCGAGCGCTTCCGCCGCGAGGCCGAGGCGGCGGCCGGCCTGCAGCACCCCAACATCGTCGCCGTCTTCGATCGTGGCGAGGTCGACGGCACCTACTACATCGCGATGCAGTACCTGGAGGGGCGCACGCTGAAGCAGCTGATCGACGCCGGCGGCCTCACCCCCGAGCAGGCCGCGGGGTGGATCCGCCAGGTGCTCGAGGGCGCTCGCTTCGCCCATCGCCACGGGATCGTCCACCGCGACCTGAAGCCGCAGAACGTGATCGTCGACGACGAGGGCAAGGCGACCGTGACCGACTTCGGCATCGCCCAGGCGGGGGTCTCGGAGATCACCCAGGCGGGCTCGGTCCTGGGCACGCCGCACTACCTCTCGCCCGAGCAGGCGCAGGGCTTCGAGGTGACCGCGGTCTCCGACCTCTACTCGATCGGCGTGATGCTCTACGAGGCGCTGACCGGCCGTGTGCCCTTCGAGGCCGACTCTGCCGTCGCCGTGGCGATGAAACAAGTCTCCCAGCCCCCCCAGCGCCCCAGCTCGATCAACCCCCAGGTCTCGCCGGCGCTCGACGCGGTTGTGATGCGGGCGCTGGAAAAGGAGCCGGGCCAGCGCTTCCAGAGCGCCGACGCCTTCATCGCCGCGATCGACGCCGCGCTCAAGGACCCCGGCGGCGGCGCGGACAACACCGCCGCCTTTGCGCCGCTGCCACCGGTCGTCGCGGTTCCGGAGGAGCCGGTCGCCGAGGGGACGACGGCCGAGGAGGAGGAACGACGCAGGCGCCGCCGGTGGGTCACGGCCGCGATCGTCGCCGCCGTCTTGATCGGCCTGCTCGTCGGCTTCGCCCTGACTCGCGACACGACGACCAAGGTGCCGAACGTAACCGGCGAAAACATCAACACGGCGATCGCCCTCCTCCAGCAAAACGGCTTCAGCGTCGGAGATGTGAAGCGGGTCGAGCTCGAAGCTCCGGCCGGCACCGTCCAGGAGCAGGATCCCCTGCCCTCGCCGCCCTCGAACCAGGCCTCGGAAGACTGCGCCTTCCTCACCCTCTTCTGCTCGAAGCCGAAGGTGATGTTGACCGTCAGCTCCGGTCCCGGCAGCGCCAAGGTCCCGTCGACCGCCGGCCTCTCTCAGGCGGAAGCCGAAAAGGCGCTCGAAGAAGCAGGCTTCGAAGCCAAGGTCGAATCGGTGCACTCCAAAGACGTCGAAGAGGGGCTGGTGATCAAGTCCGAACCCTCCGGTGGGCAGACGACGACGAAGGGGACGGAGGTGGTGCTCAAGGTCTCCAGCGGCCCGAAGCTGGCCAAGGTGCCGGTGGTGGTCGGCTCGCAGCGCTCGCTCGCCGTGCAGCAGATCCGCGGCCGCGGCTTCGTGCCCAGCGTCGAAGAAACTGAAAGCAAGCAGCCCGCGGGGCAGGTGATCCGCCAGTCGCCGAGCGCCGGCTCGCAGCTGCCGCCCGGCTCGACCGTCTCGATCGTCGTCTCCAAGGGCGAAGAAAAGGCGACGGTCCCGGGCGTGATCGGCAAGCTCCGCTCCGAAGCGGTGGAAGCGGTGCGGGCCGCCGGGCTGAAGCCGGCGGTGCAGGAACAGGAAACCGAAGTGCCCTCGCAGGTCGGCCGCGTCACCGACCAGTTCCCGCCCCCCAACTCCGAAGTGAAGCCGGGCAGCACCGTCACCCTCGTCGTCGGCAAGGCCGCGCCCGAAGCCGCGGAACCGGAAACGGAAGCAGGAGGCGAATGAGGGTCGCGGTCCTGCGCGGCGGCCGCTCCTCGGAGCACGACGTCTCCCTGCGCTCCGGCGAGGCCGTTGCCCGCGGGCTCGGGGAAGCGGGCCACGAGGTGGCGACGGTGACGATCTCCCACGAGGGCGAGTGGACCTGCGAGGGCGAGCCGGTGCGGCTCGTACCCGGTGCCGGCCTGCTCGGCGCCGACGCGGTCTTTCCCGCCCTCCACGGCCCCTTCGGCGAGGACGGCAGCGTCCAGGGCCTGCTCGAGTGGCTCGACCTTCCCTACGTCGGCTCCGACGTCCTCTCCTCCGCCGCCTGCATGGACAAGCTGACGCTGAAGCGGCTCTTCGCCCAGGCCGGCATTCCCCAGGTCGACTTCGTCGCCGCGGGCGAGCCCGGCTGGCGTGAGCGCTGCGAGGAGATGGGCGCGCCCCTGTGGGTCAAGCCCTCGCGCTTGGGCTCGAGCGTCGGCATCAGCAAGGTCGCCACCGCCGGCGGTGAGCTGGACAAGGCGGTCGAGCTCGCCCGCCGCCACGACCCCCGGGTGATCGTCGAGGCCCCCGCCTCAGGTCGCGAGGTCGAGTGCTCGCTGCTCGGCAACGAGGAGGTCGAGGCCTCGGTCCCGGGCGAGGTGGTGGCCAAAGGCGACTGGTACGACTACGAGCACAAGTACCAGGAGGGCGGCATGGAGCTCGTCGTCCCGCCGCCGATCTCAGACGAGCAGGTGCGCGAGGTGCGCGAGCTGGCGATCACCGCCTTCAAGCTCGGCGGCTGCTCCGGCCTCGCCCGCTGCGACTTCTTCGTCGAGCCCGACGGCGCCGTCCTCGTCAACGAGATCAACACCATGCCCGGCTTCACCGAGACCAGCGTCTACGCCAAGCTCTGGTCCGCCTCCGGCCTCGACTACCCGGCCCTCTGCGACCGTCTGGTGAGCCTGGCGGTCGAGCGTCACCAAAGCGCCCGCTCCTACGAGTTCTAAGGACACCGTGGGGGCACCTGATCCCACGAGATCCATCGAGAAATTTGAGGAGAGTTACTTCATCGAGAGACACAGTGCGGGCGTCAGCAGGCAAAAACTTGTAAGTACATAAAGCGGTCGTGATAGGACAATCTTCCCGAAGCGGTTCCGCCGCCGTACCGTCTATAAGTCATTGCTCGGGACGGAGTTGGTCAGCCCCTCAGGGTTCTCTCTGACGCTGGCCAACCATGTACGGGTGGTCTTGTCACCCGTACATGGCGGCAACATAGCTCCGTCCTGGAGAGCCGCTCCGTCCCGTCCCCCGAGGTTCAGCGCGAAGGTGAACCCCTCAAACCTGAGCGTCCGTCATCGCCCGGCGTTCATCTTGTTTCCTCGCTTTGATCGTTGGGTCAACGCGAAGTTGATCGTCAGCGCCATAAAGAATTCCAGCAATACCGGACGGAACCACTCAGCGGTTGTTTAGGTAATGAATTCTGCCTCAGTGGCTCTCCAATCGCCGCGCCGCGACCTTCGTCACCTGCCGGGGATAGAGACCGCGACCATGGTCAACGAGACTTCAAGCGCTTCGTGTGGACCGCAAGGGGGAGTTCATTTGCTCGAGTCTAACCGAGCTTGCAGACAAAACATTTCTCACATCAAGCTAGCGCAGCAGCTTGATGTCGCTGATCTCGACCTGGTAGCCGCCGTACTGGTCGTTGGCTTCGGAGGCCTTGTTGAACCAGAGCAGGAAGTATTTGGCGGGGGTTTCGACGGTGAGGTCGATTTCCTCGTTTTGGGAGGCGTCGACGGCGATGCCGACGGGTTCTCCCCAGCCGGATAGTTCTTCGGGAGGGCCTTCGGAGGCGGCGAAGACCTGGGCGTCCCAGCCGGGGGTGGGGGTGCGGACCTGCATCTTCGAGGGCTTGACCGGGGCGCTCGTGGTGACGTAGATGCCAACGCCGGGGTCGGGCCCGGTCTTGGTGCCGGCGAAGGTGTCGGATTCGTAGTGCTCGGTTTCCCAGGCGGTCCCGGTCGGGTCGCCGTCGACCGCCAGCCCCACCTTGCTGCCCACCTCCTGGCCATCGCCCTGTGGGTCGTAGTCGGTGGCCGAGGTGATCGAGATCGGCTTGCCCTTGTCCTCGTTCGCCCCTCCTCCGCCGACGCCACCGCCGGAGATGACGAAGACGATCAACAGCACTACGCCGGCGACGAGGAGCAGGCCCAGCACTGCGGCCAGGCTCCAGCGCCGGCCACTGGCGAGTTTGCGCTTCGGCGGCGGCACTGCGTCGAGGACGCTGGTCGCCTCGCCCGTGGTCGAGCCCGCTCGCGCCGCCTCGACCTCGAGCGCGGTCGAGAGGTCGTCGATCATCTCGCCTACCTGCTGGTAGCGCTCCTCAGGGTCCTTGGCGGTGGAGCGCTCGACCACGAGGGCGACCGCGGCGGAGACCTCGGGGCGGCGGCGCTGCACGTCGGGCAGTTCCTCGTTGACGTGCTTCATCGCCACCCCGACCTGGCTCTCGGCACTGAAGGGGACCTGGCCGACGAGCATCTCGTAGAGGACGACCCCGAGCGAGTAGATGTCGGTGCGCGGGTCGACTTTGCGGCCCATCGCCTGCTCGGGGGCGACGTAGTCGGTGGTACCGAGCACGCGCCCGGTTGCCGTCATCCCGTCCTGCTCGAGTTGGCGCGAGATGCCGAAGTCGGTCAGCTTCGCCCGCCCCTCGGCGTCGATCAGGATGTTCTGCGGCTTGATGTCGCGGTGGACCATGTTGCGCGCGTGCGCCATCGAGAGGCCGCGGGCGATCTCGATCGCGTAGGCGATCGCCTCCTGCGGCGGCAGCGCTCCCTCGCGGTTGATCCGCTGCTTCAAGGTTTCGCCCTCGACGTACTCGAAGACGATGTAGGGGTGGCCGCCATCCTCACCGGCGTCGATCACGGCGACGACGTTGGGGTGGGAGAGCTTGGCCACCGAGCGCGCCTCCTGGCGGAAGCGCTCGAGCTGGTCCTCCTGCTCGGACATCTCGCGGTGCATCACCTTCACCGCCACCTGCCGGTCGAGCGTCTGATCGCGGGCCAGATAGACGGTCGACATGCCGCCGCTGCCCAGCTTCGCCTCCAGCTTGTAGCGGCCGGAGAGAACCGTTCCGATCATCGCGCTGCTCGTTGGGCGGGGATCCATTCAGGGGCGGCGGATCTCGCGCGGCCCTTGCGCCGCCGATCCGATCCGCTCTGCCCCAGGGTAATGGGGCCGAAGGAGATCGAGCGCGCGCTCCGCGTCGCCGCCAGCCACTATGCAGCAGAAGCCGCAGCCCATGTTGAAGACCTCGTGCATCTCCACGTGGGCGGTGCCGGAGCGCTCGGCGATCAGCTCGAAGATCGGCGGCACCGGCAGCGGCGCCTCGATCTCGTAGCCGACCTCGGCGGCGAGCCGCAGCAGGTTGCCGAGACCGCCCGAGGTGATGTGGGCGAGGCCGCGGACGTCGACCTCGGAGCGCAGCAGCTCGAGCACCGGCTTGACGTAGATCTCGGTCGGCTCGAGCAGCTCCTCGCCGAGCGGGCGGCCGAGCCGGCCATCGGGGTCCGCGTCGAGCGCGAACTCGGCCAGGGCCGAGCGGGCCAGGGTGTAGCCGTTGGAATGGAGGCCGGAGGAGGGAAGGCCGATGATCGCGTCGCCGGGCCGCACTGCCGAGCCGTCGACGATCTCCTCCAGCGCGACGGTGCCGAAGCAGGCGCCGGAGACGTCGACCCCGTGGACCATCTCGCCGAGCTGGGCGAGCTCGCCGCCGGGGATCTCGACCCCGGCCAGCTCAGCGCCGCGCGCCAGCCCCACCCCGACTTCGGCGCAGACCTGCGGGTCGGCCCTGTCGATCGCGATGTAGTCGAGCATCGCCAGGGGCTCGGCGCCGACGCAGATCACGTCGTTGACGTTCATCGCCACGCAGTCGATCCCGATCGAGTCGAAGCGCCCGAGCTGCTCGGCGACGAGCAGCTTCGTCCCCACGCCGTCGGTCGAGAGCGCGATCCCGGTCCGCTCGTCGAGCTTGATCACGCTCGCGTAGTGGCCCGGCAGCGGCACCTGACGCGAGGGTCGCCCGAGCTGGATTGCCCCCAGCGCCTTGACCAGGCCGGCCACGGCGGAATCGGCTGCGCCCTGGTCGACTCCCGCCTGTGCGTACGCGTCGCTCACGTCGCCGATTCTCTCAGGCGTTCCGGCAGGTCGGCGGGCGGCTCGAACAAGTGCTGCCGCCCGCGCCTCCGCTTGATCAACAGTCCCCGCTCGGCCAGTCCGCGCAAATCTGCGCGAGCGGTCTCGTGAGAAACCCGGTGGCTTCTCGCATGGCTGTCGAACGAGTAGGAGGCCTCAGGGTCTCGAATTGCGTCCGTCAGGAGCGCGAGTTGACGGCCGTTGAGGTAGTCGGTGCCCTTGAGAAGACCCTCGACGTCCCTAACTTCAGCGGTCTTTCGCTGCAGATAGAGGTGGAGATCCTCAATTGCTTTTTGAAGCAACTCAAGCTGGTGCACGAGAAAGTAAGTCGTGTCTCCATCGTCCGACTCGACTTCCATGAACGCCCGGGCGTATTGCGCCGGGGCGTTGCGAATCAAGCGGGAGATCGGCAGGTATTCGGCGAGCCAGTAGCCGCGTCTCCGCATCAGCCAGAAGAACAAGATCCTTGCCGTTCGTCCATTGCCATCCTCAAAAGGGTGGTCGTAGGCAAGCCAGAAGTGCAGCAAGATCGCTCTCAAAACCGGATGCACAAACCGCGACCCTTCATCGCCTTCATTGGCAAAAGCGCACAGCAGACGCATCCTTTTCGGCAATTGCTCCGCCGGTGGCGGGATGTGAATCGGCGTACCGCCATCGCGATCGTAGACAGCGACGCGGGCTTCCCCTGGTTGTTGCAAGCGCCCTGCCGCAGCGGGATCATCGAGCGTTCCCTCGGTGAGGATGCGGTGCAGCTCCAAGATCGATTCGGGGCTCAGTGTCTCGCCCATCTCGTCTCGCATGAACTGGAGCGCCTGGTAGTTGTTGACGATCATTTGCTCGCTGCGATCGAGCGGTTCGCGTCCACTTCGCAGCATCTCCTTCGCGACGACTCTGGAGGTCGTCGCGCCCTCGAGCTGGCTCGAACGGATCGCCTCCTCCATCAGGGAGTTGACGAGAAATCTGCGCCCCGCGCGTTTCTCGGACGTCACCACCTCGTCCATCGCCACCTCACCACTGCATCTCTGATCGATGTAGTGCAGCTGTCGAAGCATGTTGTCGAGCAGCCCGTAGCTGAAGGAACGGCCATCCGGATCGGTCAAGGGAAGCCAACGAAGCTCGTCCTTCCGCGACAGCTTGATCCGCAACCACCATTGCTCGCTCGTCACCCCAGCCGGTGGCCTGAGCCTTCGCAGCTTGTCCCAGTGGAAATAGCGCTCCGCAGTGCGCGGATCCGTCGGCGCTTCGATCGCTTGCCGGACGGCCTCCGCATCGAGCGTCGCGAGCAGCCTTGGTATCGACGGCGCTTCAGCCACGAACATCAGAACTCCAACCTATCTCCAAATTTCTCCAGGACTTGGAGTTCTAACACAACTCCAACCTATCTCCAAATTTCTCCAGGACTTGGAGTTAACCCGGAGAGCGTCGCAGTCTCGCAAGCACCGCGGCCGCAAGGCCGGCTCGGTAAGCGGCGTAGGGCCAGAGCGCCCGGTCGCGCTCGACCAGCTTGATCAGGCGCTGCGAGGCGAGGGTCGAGGCGAAGGAAGCGGCGACGCCGAGCGCCATCGAGCGGCGCAGTGGGGGGGAGGTGCCACGGCGGGCGAGCCGGACGCCCTTGAGCCCCGTGGCGCCGACGATGATCGGCAGCGCGATCGTCCGCGAGAGCAGGTTGGCCTGATCGCGGGAGAAGCGCCGCCAGCGCGCCGCCGCCAGGGTGATGCCGTTGCGCGAGACGCCGGGGGCGAGCGCCGCGGCTTGGGCGACCCCGAGCGCGAGCCCGTCGGCGAGGCCCGCCTCCCCGCGCCCACGCTCCTGTGGCCGCTGGTCGGCGAGGACCATCGCCGCGCCGCCGGCGAGCAGGCCGTAGGCGGTCGCCCGCGGCCCGCCGAGCATGCGCTCGATCGGGCGCTCGAACTTGTAGCCGACGAAGGCCGCCGGCAGGAAGGAGAGCAGGAGCACGCCGGCGCCGCGCAGGTCGAAGGCGCGCAGCTCTTCGGCGATAAGCCGGCGCTGGCCGACGATCAAGGCCGCCGCCGCTCCGGTGTGCAGCGCCACCTCGAAGCTCTTGCGGACCTCGGGGTCGATCGCCTCCCAGTCCCAGCCCGCCAGCCAGGGCACGAGGACGATGTGGGCGGAGCTGGAGACCGGCAGCAGCTCCGCCGGGCCCTGGACGACGCCGAGCGCGAGCGCCCGCCGCGCGGGAATCACGCCGTGGCGGGGCGCCGGCGGCGCTTGATCACCAGGTAGATGGCACCGCCGACGATCGCGGCCAGAACCACGTAGTCGAGGTAGCCGAGCTTGTGCCGCCAGTCCTCCCAGTTGTGGCCGACGGCTTCGCCGATCAGCGCCAGTGCCAGCACCCAGGGGATGCTGCCGAGCAGCGTGTAGGCGGTGAAGCGCCAGAACGGCATCTTCGCCACGCCCGCCGGCAGCGAGATGAAGGTGCGGATGATCGGCAGCATGCGCGAGAAGAAGACGGTGACGGCGCCGTAGCGGGCGAACCAGTCGTCGGCCCACTTCAGGTGCTTGGGGCTGATGTGGATCAGCTTGTTCTTCTCGAGCAGGTCGAGCCGCCCGTAGTAGCCGACCGCGTAGGCGATCCAGGAGCCGGCGAGGTTGCCGAGCACGCCGGCGGTGACGATCCCGAACAGGGTCAGTTCTCCCTTGGAGACGCTGAAGCCGGCGAAGAGCATGATCGCCTCGCTCGGGATCGGGATGCAGGCCGACTCGAGCGTCATCAGCAGGAAGACGGCGACGACACCGGCGGAGCCGATGAAGTCGGTGGCGGCGTTGACGACTGGGTCGAGGACCTTGTCGCTGATGCTGGCGAGGAGGAGAAGCGGCATGCGAGAAGCGGGAATTGTAGGGATGAAGCCAAACAGCAACTAAACTCGTCCGGTTCCATGGGTCGCCTCAACCATCCCGTCTACCGCACCCGGGTCGTTCAGCTCTGTGCCGACGCCGTCCTCGTCGCGCTCGCCTACTACCTGGCCTTCCGCCTGCGCTTCCTGGATCAGAGCGACCTGCCCCATCGTTACTGGGTCCTCTTCGCCCAGTCGGTCGGCTTCGTCATCGCGCTCAAGCTGATCGTCTTCGCCGGCTTCGGGATGTACCAGAAGTGGTGGCGCTACGTCAGCGGTCGCGACTTCCTGCAGATCGTCCGCGCCGTCACCGTCTCCAGCGCGATCCTCGTCGTCGGCTTCACCGTGCTGCGGCCATTCGCCCACAACCTGCCGCGCTCGGTGGCGGTGATGGACTTCCTGCTCACCCTGATGCTGGTCACCGGCGCCCGCCTCGCGGTGCGCCTGATCGTCGAACGGCCCTCGCGCTCGGCCCGGGTGCCGAAGCGCGAGGCGCTGGTGATCGGCGCCGGCTCCGGCGGCCAGATGGTCGTGCGCGAGATGCAGCTCAACCCCGACATCGGGGTCACCGCGATCGGCTTCGTCGACGACGACCCGCGCAAGCGCGGCATGCGCATGCTCGGGCTCAAGGTGCTCGGCTCGACCAAGCAGATCGAGACGATCCTCGACGAGACCCGGCCCGACGAGGTGGTGATCGCGATCCCCTCGGCACCCGGCACGCTGCGGGCCAAGGTCGTCGCCGCCTGCCGCGAGCGCGAGATCCGCGTTCGCACCCTGCCCACCGTCTTCGAGCTGCTGCGCGGCGGCGTCCAGCTCAACAAGCAGCTGCGTGAGGTGAGGGTCGAGGACGTGCTCGGCCGCGACCCGATCGTGCGCGAGCTCGACCGCGTCGGCGCCTACCTGCGCGACCGCATCGTCCTCGTCACCGGCGCCGGCGGCTCGATCGGCTCCGAGCTCTGCCGCCAGATCGCCCAGGTCAAGCCGCGCCTGCTGGTGATGCTCGACCACGCCGAGGACAACCTCTTCCAGATCGACCGCGAGATGGT
>DASZQM010000053.1:0-1912 GCA_035549645.1 Solirubrobacterales bacterium
AGAAAACGGTGTCGACAGCAGCACCACCCCGGGCCGCATGCCCGGCGGCATCCTCAACGAGGCGCAGGCGAAGGAAGTCTCCGAATTCGTCGCCCGCACCGCCGGCGAGGGATAGCGGCGAACCATCCCGGTGGGGCCGAAGCCACCACCGGGATGATCCATCAGCTTCTCAGCCGCCGAGACTTAGCTCGCTGACGACTCCGGCGTGGTCGGAGGGCCAGAACGGAGGAGTTGCCTGGAACGGCGTATCGCCGATCAGGTGAGCGTCGTCTCCGTCGGAACGGGCGGCGCCGCGACTGAGGATCAGGTCGATCCGGGTGCGGAACGTCGAGACCGGGTTGTTGAGCGCCCCGGGCGCGAGCGGCGGGGTGTTCGACTCCTGGCAGCAGGAGAGGCCGGGCCCGAGCAGTTTCTCGTTCCAGCTGTCGCGGAACCTGCCGGGCGCGGTGAGCTGCGCGTAGGAGGTGGTCGTCGAGCCATCGGCGGCGGAGTTGAAATCGCCGGTGGCGACGATCGTCCCGCCTTTGCCGGGACCGGCGAGGAATTCGGCGGCCTGGGCCTGCTGCACGAGCGGCGATTCCTCGGTTTCGAGATGGGTGTCGACGAAGCGGAACGGCTGACCCTTCAACCTCGCGTCGACGCTGGCCCAGCCGCGGTCGAACGAGAGGGTGCCGACCGGCGATGGGATCGACTGCTGCGTGGCGTAGCGCCCGCTTTGGGGGTTGTTCCAGGTCAGGCCCGGCGTGTCATCGTTGACCAGGATCACGTCGCGATCTTCGAGTTCGACCGAGCAGGTGATCGTCGGTCCCGGCTGGACGCAGCCCTGTGTGGCCAGGGCGAGCGGGGCGGGGCCGATCTTCGCGTTGTGGGCGATCGACCCGACCGAGTAGTGCAATCCCCGGGCGGCAAGATCGCTTTCGAGGATGGCGAGGAAGTCGTAGCCGGCGGGCGGGTTCAGGCCGCCGGTGGTCCACTTGGAGACCTCCTGCAGGCCGATCAGATCCGGTTCTTCTTCCTGGACCTCGTCCGCGATCGCTTCCGCTCGCTGGGGGAAGTTCGTGTACTGCACGGTCGCGTAGATCCGCGCGACGGCTTCGACGAACGCTTCCGGGGTGGTCGCTTCGAGCGCCGGGTTGAGGCTGGAGCCCAGGTACATGTTCTGGGTCATCACCGTGAGGTCACGCTTGCCATGTCCGTGACCGTGACCGTGACCATGGCCATGGCCGCGATGGGACTGGGACTTGCCGTGGTGGCCGTTGCCGGGGTGCGCGCCCGCAGCCGCAGGCAATAGGGCAAAGGCAAGGGCGGCGACGAGGGCGAGCAGTGTCGCCCATCTCCGTCTGCTCGACAGGTTTGGAAAGTGATTCACATCGGCTCCTCTGGGTAGCCCGCTCGATGGCGGATTGACACTCGAGGCGCCTCCCCCGGGCGCTTTCGCAGCTGCCCGGCCTGACCAACGCGAAACCACTATACGCATCGAGGGTTGGCACGGCCAACCCGATCTGCCATACTCGCACTTAGATTTCTTAAGGCAGACCTAACTAGAGCTGGAGGTACACGTAGTGGGCAAGACGATCGGGATCGATCTGGGCACGACCAACTCATGCGTCGCCGTACTGGAGGGCGGCGAGCCGACCGTACTCGAGAACGCCGAGGGCGGCCGCACGACCCCTTCGGTCGTCGCCTTCACCGAGTCCGGCGATCGTCTCGTCGGCACCGTCGCCAAGCGGCAGGCGGTGATGAACCCCGAGAACACGATCTTCTCGATCAAGCGCTTCATGGGCCGCAAGGAGGCCGAAGTCAAGGAGGAGGAGACGATCGTCCCCTACTCGGTCGTCGCCGGTCCCAACGGCGACGTCCGCGTCGACGTGCGCGGCAAGCAGTACAGCCCGCCGGAGATCAGCGCGATGAT
>DASZQM010000054.1:0-3065 GCA_035549645.1 Solirubrobacterales bacterium
AGGAAACGATGGCGATTGGACTGCGGTTGCGCTTCGAGGGCGGAACACAGGAGCAGTACGAGGCGGTTCACAGTCACATGGACGTCGACAACAATCCCCCGGAGGGCCTGATCTGTCATGCCGCCGGCCCGGTCGAGGGCGGCTGGGGGATCATCGACTACTGGGAGTCACGCGAGCACTTCGACCGCTTTCAGGAGACTCGCCTCGGCCCGGCGATCGGCGAGCTCGGCGACCGGGCGCCGCAGGGCCCGCCGGAGATCAAGGAATTTCCGATCTTCCACCTCCTCAAGCCGTAGGGCGGATGGGCCTCAACCTCGCATCGCTGCTGACCGAGAGCGCCGAGCGGGCACCGGACCTGCCTGCGATCCGCCTCGGTGAGGCCGAGCTCAGCTACGGCGAGCTCGACGAGCGCAGCGCCCGGCTCGCCACCCTGCTCGCTGAGAAGGGGATCGGCCCCGGCGACCGGGTCGGGGTGATGCTGCCCAACGTCCCCGAGTTCCCGGTCGCCTACTACGGCGTGCTGCGCGCCGGCGCCGTGGTCGTGCCGATGAACGTGCTGCTGAAGCGGCGCGAGATCGCCTTCTACCTGGAGGACTCCGGCGCCAAGCTCCTGCTCGCCTGGCACGGCTTCTGCGCCGAGGCGCGGGAGGGCGCGGCCGACGCCGGCGCCGAGCTGATCGAGGTCGAGCCCGACTCCTTCGCCGAGCTGCTCGACGGGTATGAGCCGACACCGGGCCTGGTCGACACCGCTGAGGACGAGACCGCGGTGATCCTCTACACCTCGGGCACGACCGGCAAGCCCAAGGGCGCCGAGCTGACCCACGTCAATCTCTTCCGCAACGCCGACGTCTCCTCCCGCACGACCTGCGAGATCGCCAGCGGCAACGTCGTCCTCGGCGCCCTCCCCCTCTTCCACTCCTTCGGCCAGACGGTCGGGATGAACTCCTCGCTCATGGTCGGCGCCTGTCTCACCCTGGTGCCGAAATTCGACCCCGGCGAGGCGCTGGCGACGATGCAGCGCGACGGCGTCACACACTTCTACGGCGTGCCGACGATGTACGGGGCACTGCTGCACCACCCCGAGCGCGAGAGCTACGACACCTCGGCGCTGCGCACCTGCATCACCGGAGGGGCATCGATGCCGGTCGAGGTCCTGCGCGGCTTCGAAGAGGCCTTCGGCGCGGTCGTGCTCGAGGGCTATGGCCTCTCGGAGACCTCGCCGGTCGCCTGCTCCAACCACCCCGACAAAGAGCGCAAGGCGGGCTCGATCGGCACCCCGATCGAAGGAGTCGAGATGAAGGTGGTCGACGAGAACGACGAGGAGGTGCCCCAGGGCGAGGTCGGCGAGATCGTGATCCGTGGGCACAACATCATGAAGGGCTACTGGGAACGCCCCGACGCCACTGAGGAGGCGATGCGCGGCGGCTGGTTCCACAGCGGCGACATGGCCCGCACCGATGAGGAGGGCTACTTCTACATCGTCGACCGCAAGAAGGACCTGATCATCCGCGGCGGCTACAACGTCTACCCGCGCGAGGTCGAGGAGGTGCTCTTCGAGCACCCCAAGATCCGCGAAGCGGCCGTCGTCGGCGTCCCCCACGACGAGTGGGGCGAGGAGATCGGCGCCGCGGTCGTCCTCCACGAGGACGAGGAGCTGACGCCCGAGGAGGTCAGCGCCTACGTCAAGGAGCGCATCGCCGCCTACAAGTACCCGCGCCTGGTCTGGTTCCTCGACGACCTGCCCAAGGGCCCCACCGGCAAGATCCTCAAGCGCGAGATCGAGACACCCACCTCCGTATAACCCCGCGGCCGCGAGTCAGTCCCCGCACCAGGGGGAGAGCAACCGCGTTCGACGGATTGACCACCGGATGCGTGGGTCAATCGATCGAACGACGGGCGACAGGCGCACGCTCAATGCCGCGATCTGGGAGCTGGTGAGGCGGCAGCACGGCGTGATCGCTCGCTGGCAATTGCTCGAGATGGGCTTCAGTCGGAGGGCGATCGAGAGGCGGGTCGCCTCCGGGAGACTGCATTCGGTGTGGCGAGGGGTGTACGCGGTGGGGCGGCCCCAACTGGACCGATACGGCAACTGGATGGCAGCGACGCTCGCCTGCGGGCCGACCGCCGCGCTCAGTCACAGCAGCGCCGCTCTGCTCTGGGGTTTCGGCCGCGCCCGTGGGGGGCCGATCGAGGTCACCGTGCTGAAGGCCTCGCCGCGATGCCCTCGCGGGCTCCGCGTTCACCGGCGTCCCACGCTGCGGCCGGAGGATCTGACGAGCCACGAGGGCATCCCGGTCACCTCGGCCGTGCGTACGTTGATCGACGAGTCAGGACAGCTGACCCGAACGCGACTCGAGCGCGCGGTCAACGAGGCCGACAAGCTCGACCGGGTGAAGGCGGACGAGCTGCACGCGGCCCTCCCCCTCTACCGGGGGGTGCCAGGGACGCGAGCGCTGCGCGAGCTGCTCGATCCGCTCACCTTCCGCCTCAGCGACTCGGAGCTGGAGCAGGCGATGCGGGAGCGCTCCGATGCCGTCGGCCTGCCGATCCCCGAGACGAAAGCGTGGGTGAACGGCTACGAGGTCGACTTCTTCTGGCGGGAGCTGGGGATCGTCGTCGAGGCCGACGGCCTGCGCTACCACCGAACCCCCCTTCAGCAGCGTCGGGGCCTCGAACGCGACCAGGCCCACACCGCATCCGGCCTTCGGCCCCTGCGCTTCTCCCACTGGCAAATCGCCTTCGAACCCTCTTACGTCCAGCGAATCCTCCACCAGACCGCCACCGCGCTCCGCGGCCGCGATCCGCGTTCGACGGATTGACCCACGGATCCGGTGGTCAATCCGTCGACCGCGAGGATCGCCCGGCCCAGCCGTCCGTGACGAACTCACACAGGGAAAGACTGGCTGGGCAGCCAGTCGGCAGGTAACCTCCGCGGCAGCCGCCTGCCGACCAGCAAAAGGAGAGAGATGAGCGTCGCATCGCAGAGCCTGATGGACAACGTCACCTATGAGGACCTCTACACGCGCTGGGAGCACGGCAACTGGAGCGCCTACGACCTCGACTTC
>DASZQM010000055.1:0-1596 GCA_035549645.1 Solirubrobacterales bacterium
GACGAACATGACCACGGTCGAGCCAACGCCGGCGAGCGCGGCCAAGGTGCTCCCACCCTGGTTGCTGAACCAGAAGAGACCGCCGAGCGCGAGGCCCGGGAAGAACAGGGCCAGGCCGAGCAGGGCGCGCCGCAAGCCGGGTCGCCGGTCCCCTTCCCCCTCCCCCGTGAGCGCCCTGATCGGCGGCACCCTCCCCGCTCGCAGGCCCGGGTAGAGCGCACCGGCCACCGTCGCCAGCATGCCGACCGCGATCGCCGCGATCGCCGAGCCGGCGGTGATGTCCAGCGAGGAGACCGGCAGGCCGAAGAGGCTGCGCATCGTTTCCGCCAGCAGGTAGGCGAGGCCGATGCCGAGCCCGAGGCCCAGCGCGCACCCGATCGCGGCCAGGACCAGGGCCTCGCGCACGATCGAGATCGCGATGCGCCGGCGTGAGGCGCCGAGCGCGCGCAGGGTGCCGATCTCGCGAATGCGCTGCAGCACCGTCATGTTGAACGAGTTGAGGATGAGGAAGGCGCCGACGAACAGCGCCATACCGGAGAAGAAGTAGAGGACGATGTCGAGCCCGGCCAGCGATTCGTTCGCTTTCTCGCCCAGCCCGGCCGGCGTGTCGACCTCGACGCCGGGACCGGCGAGCGCCTGAATCCTGCGCTGGACCGCGTCGACCGAGGCGCCGTCTTCGACGATCACGCTGATCTCGTCCCAGGTCCCGCCCTTGCCGGTCAGCCGGCGCGCGGTGGCAACCGGCATCGCCGCCGTCCCGTAGCCACCGAGGTCGAGGCTCGAGCCGAATTCGTAGATCCCGCCGACCCGCATCGCCGCTTCCCCCGAAGGGGTCGCGAGCCTGATCGTGTCGCCCAGCGCGTAGCCGTGCTTGTCCGCCCAGGTCTTCTCCAGTTGGATTTCGTCGCCGCGCCTGGGCTCGCGCCCTTCGACCGTCGTCGCCCCCGCGGTGTCCGGAGCCTTGAAGTCGACCCCGGCGACGAAGAGCGACGAGGTGCGCGAGGTGTCGACGCGACCGCTCTCGATCTGGCGGAAGACGCCGTAGACGGTCCCGCTGGCCCCCTTCACCCCCTCCACCCGGCGAACCTCCGGCAGCGTGTCCGCCGGCACCGAGCCGACCCCCGACTTGCCGGAGACGATCAGGCTTGTGTTGCCGTAGACGGCGTCGAAGAGATTGCCGAAGGTCGAGTGGATGGTCGCGACGAGGATCAGGACGCCGAAGGCCATCGCGACGCCGAGCACGATGCCCGCCGTCGTCAGCAGCGAGCGCAGCGGCCGCGCCCGCAGCGAGCGCAAACCGACGCCGCTGAAGCTGCGCAGGCGAGCGCCTTTGGGGAGGGTCCGGCCGCTCACGCCGGAACGCTCTCCGGGGCCTCGGCCTCGACCCCGCGGAAGGCGTCGATGACCCGGTCGGTGTCGCCGCCCGGCACCTCACCGGCGATGCGGCCATCGCGGAGGAAGATGACGCGATCGGCGAGCGCCGCCGCGCTCGGGTCGTGGGTCACCATCACCACCGTCTGCCCCTCGTCGACGACCCGCCGCAGCAGCGCCATCACCGCGGCGCCGCTGGTCGAGTCGAGGTTGCCGGTCGGCTCG
>DASZQM010000056.1:0-20656 GCA_035549645.1 Solirubrobacterales bacterium
GCCTTCTCGAACTCGACGCCCTTGTGGACGAGCAGGGTGGCGTCGCCACCGTCGTCGAGGATCATGTTCGGGCCGCCGTCGGGCCAGAGCAGGGCCTGTTCGGTGCACCACCAGTACTCCTCCAGCGTCTCGCCCTTCCAGGCGAAGACCGGGATGCCGGCGGCGGCGATCGCGGCGGCGGCGTGATCCTGGGTCGAGAAGATGTTGCAGCTGGCCCAGCGCACCTCGGCGCCGAGCGCGACCAGGGTCTCGATCAGCACCGCGGTCTGCACCGTCATGTGCAGCGAGCCGGTGATGCGGGCTCCCTTCAGCGGCTGCTCGGCGGCGAACTCCTCACGAGTCTGCATCAGGCCGGGCATCTCCACCTCGGCCAGGGAAATCTCCTTACGGCCGAACTCGGCCAGCTCGATGTCGGCGACCTTGTAGTCCTGGGTGGCGGTGCTGGGGGTCATCGCTGTGCGTCTCCTGATTGATTGATTGCCGAGTCATGGTACGCAAAGGGGGTGGTTCGGGCGGCGTCGAAGTAGGCGCGGATGGCCGCCAACCAAAGCCCAAAGCCCGTCCGCTACGGGCCGGGGATGGACGAGCGCTCGACTCGCGTCGCCGAACGACTCAACACGCCGATGCTGATTGCGGCGGCGTTGACGCTGCCGACCGTGGCGCTGACCGAGTCGAAGGTCGGCGGCGCCCTCCACGACATCGCGGTGATCCTCAACTGGGTCACCTGGGTCGCCTTCTTCGTCGAGCT
Source organism: Solirubrobacterales bacterium (assembly GCA_035549645.1). GTDB lineage: Bacteria > Actinomycetota > Thermoleophilia > Solirubrobacterales > 70-9 > VRUE01. The sequence continues at coordinate 749 of DASZQM010000056.1, forward strand.
CGTGGTGATGCTGTGGGTGGTGCCAGATCGCCGCAAGTGGCTGCGCCACCACCCGCTCGACGCGATCATCGTCGTCTTCACCCCACCGCTGCTGCCCGCCGGCCTGCAGAGCCTGCGGGTGCTGCGCCTGCTCCGCCTCGTCCGTCTGCTGCGCCTGGCCCAGCTCTCGCGCGAGGTCTTCTCGCTCGAGGGGCTGCGCTACGCGCTGCTGCTCTCGCTGCTGACCGTGATCGGCGGCGGCGCCCTCTTCGTCGGCTTCGAGAAGGGCCAGCACCTCAGCGTCTGGGACGGGATCTACTGGGCGGCGACGACGATGACCACGCTCGGCTCCAACATCTACCCGACGACGACCGGCGGCGAGATCGTCACCGTCGCCGTCCTGATCATCGGCATCGGCTTCGTCGCCCTGCTCACCGGCGCCTTCGCCCAGCGCTTCCTCGCCCCCGAAATCGCCGAAATCGAGGAGGAGCTGGAGAGCGAGGAGATCAGCGCCGAGGAGGTCGCCCTCCGCGAGCTGCGCGGCATCCAGGAACAGCTGCAGACGCTGGCGATGGCGGTCGAGAGAATCGCCGGCGAACGCACCTCCTCCCGCTGAGCGACTTCAGCCTTCGGCGTCGCGCTGCTCGGCGATCTTGCCCTCGAGCTCCTGCATCACGTCGGGATCGCGCAGGGTGGTGACATCGCCCAGAGCACGGCCCTCGGCGATGTCGCGCAGGAGGCGGCGCATGATCTTGCCGGAGCGGGTCTTGGGCAGGTCGTCGGCCCAGATGATCCGCTTCGGGCGGGCGAACTTGCCGATCCGCTCGGCGACCGTGGCGCGGATGTCCTCGAGCAGGTCCTCGCTCTCTTCGGTGTTGCCCTGCAGGGTGACGAAGGCGCAGATCGCCTGGCCGGTGTCCTCGTCGGACTGTCCGATCACCGCCGCCTCGGCGACCTTCTCGTGGGCGACGATCGCCGACTCGACCTCGGCGGTCGAGAGCCGGTGGCCGGAGACGTTGACGACGTCGTCGATGCGGCCGATCACCCAGAAGTAGCCGTCGGAGTCCTTGCGGGCGGCATCGCCGACCAGATAGGTCTCCTTGCCGAAGCGCGAGAAGTAGGTCTCGACGAAGCGCTCGTCGTCCTTGTAGAGGGTGCGCAGCATCGAGGGCCAGGGTCGCTTGAGGACCAGCAGGCCCTGTCCGTTGTCTACTGGCTTCCCTTCGTGCTCGTCGACCACCTCGGCCTCGACCCCGGGGAACGGCGTCGTCGCCGAGCCGGGCTTGGTCGCGGTGATCCCCGGCAGCGGCGTGATCATGATCGCGCCGGTCTCGGTCTGCCACCAGGTGTCGACGATCGGGCAGCGGCCGGCGCCGACCACCGTCCAGTACCAGAGCCAGGCCTTGGGGTTGATCGGCTCCCCGACCGAGCCGAGCAGGCGCAGCGAGGAGAGATCCGATTCTTCGGGGATCTCCGCCCCCCACTTGATGAAGGTGCGAATCGCGGTCGGCGCCGTGTAGAGGATCGTGACGCCGTAGCGCTCGACCAGCTCCCACCAGATGCCCTTGCTCGGGTAGTCGGGCGCTCCCTCCCACATCACGCTGGTGGCACCGTTGAGCAACGGCCCGTAGACGATGTAGGAGTGGCCGGTGACCCAGCCGACGTCGGCCGCGCACCAGTAGACGTCCTGCTCTGGCTTGATATCGAAGACGTAGCGGTGGGTTGCCGCCACCCCGGTCAGGTAGCCGCCGGTGGTGTGCAGGATGCCCTTCGGCTTCGCCGTCGAGCCGGACGTGTAGAGGATGTAGAGCGGGTGCTCGGCGTCGAACGGCTCGGCCGGGCACTCGGGGTCCGCCGCCTCCATCAGCTCGTCGTAGAAGCGGTCCCGCCCCTCTTTCATCGGGCACTCGATCTTGGTGTGGCGGACGACGACGATCGTCTCCAGGCTCGCCAGGTCGTCCATCTGCTCGTCGACCTGCTCCTTGATCGGCGCCGTCTTGCCCTTGCGGCGGGCGCCGTCGACGGTGACCAGCGCCTTCGCTTCGGAGAACTCCATCCGCTCCCGCACCGCTTCGGCCGAGAAGCCGCCGAAGACGACGTTGTGGGGAGCGCCGATCCGGGCGCAGGCGAGCATCGCGACGACGACCTCGGGGATCATCGGCAGGTAGATGCCGACGACGTCGCCGGGGCCGACGCCGACATCCTTGAGCGCGTTGGCGAAGCGCTGCGTGTCGGCGAGCAGCTCGGCATAGGTGACGTCGCGCTCCTCGCCCTCCTCCCCGCGCCAGTGGAAGGCGACGCGCTCGCCGTTACCGGCCTCGACGTGACGATCGAGGCAGTTGGCCGAGGCGTTCAGCTTGCCGTCGGCGAACCATTTGTAGAAGGGCGGGTTGGACTCGTCGAGCCCCTGGCTCGGCTCCTGTGCCCAATCCAGCAGCTGCTTGGACTGGGACATCCACCAGGCCTCGGGGTCGGCGGCCGCCTCCTCGTAGACGGCCGGGTCGCCCAGCAGGGCCTGGGAGCGGAACTCCTCCGGTGGCTCGAAGCTCTCCACCTCGAGCAGTTCGCTCAGGCGCTCTTCCAGGTTGGACGACCCCTCGCGCGTTGCCATCTCCCGCTCCCTCCTTCCTCAGCGACTCAGCGGCCGGACCGGCATCACGGTCCGCCCGAAAGTCGAATTGACGACCGCCGCAAAAGATGCATACCAGGCAGCCGCTGCCGTCGCCAGCCCGAACCAGCCGCCGACTTCGATCAGGCCTTCGTTTTCGCCGGCGTTGCCGATGCCGAGCAGGAAGAAGGTCGTCGCCAAGAGGACGAAGACCACGGCGATGGCCGCTGTCGTGCGCAACGAGGCGACGAACATGTAGGTGGTGAAGATGCCCCAGGCGATCAGGTAGAGGCCGACCGCGTCGCCGACGTGCGCCGCCGGGACCTCACCGGCAAAGAAGGTGACGAAGGCCCAGAAGGAGATCCAGAACGCGCCGAACGAGGTGAAAGCGACGGCGCCGAAGGTGTTGCCGGTGCGGAACTCCCACATCCCGGCGAGCAGCTGGGCGACGCCGCCGTAAGCGAGGGCGAGGCCGAGCACGACCGGCTCGCCGGCTTTGCTGACCAAGCCAGCGTTGAACATGCTGAGCACGAAGGTGGTCAGGGCGAAGGCGGCAAGGCCGAGTGGGCCCGGATCCGCCGGGGTCCATCCTTCCCGTGCCTGCGCTGCGCCGACCGCCTGGGTCCCACGCTCACCGGCGAGCGGCTCGCGTGACCTGATTGACGCGGACTCCATGGTGTCTCCTTCCCTCGTCCGCTCGCGAGGGTGACCAGGGAGCGGGGTGGAAAATCGTTGGGCTTCCGCCTCGCCCCAGGTACCCGCGTTTCGTAAGCCCAAAAGCGCGATCCGCACCTGTAGCCTCAGCCGGGCGATGTTCTTCAGGCAAGTCATCCACGAGGATCTCGGTTGCGCCTCCTATTTGGTCGGCGATACCGCCTCGGGCGTTGCCGCGGTGATCGACCCCCAATGGGACATCGACCCCTACCTGCGCCTTGCCCGCCTGCACGGCGTCCGCATCGAGCACGTGCTCGAGACCCACAACCACGCCGACCACGTCTCCGGCCACGGCCGGCTGGCGCGGGCGACCGGCGCGACGATTCACGTCCACGAGCTCGCCGACGCCCAGTACCCCCACGAGGCCTTCAGCGACGGCTGGGTCCTGCCGCTCGGCGAGGGCGCCAGCATCGAGGCGATCCACACCCCCGGCCACCGGCCCGAGCACACCTCCTTCCTCCTGCGCGACGCCAGCCGCGGCTCGGAGCCCTGGGCCGTGCTGAGCGGCGACTCGCTCTTCGTCGGCGACGTCGCCCGGCCAGATCTCGCGGTCGAGCCACGCGAAGGCGCCGCCGACATCTTCCGCTCCCTCCACGAGCGCCTGCTGGCGCTGCCCGACGAGACCGAGGTCTGGCCGGGCCACCTCGGCGGCTCGCTCTGCGGCAGCTCCGGCATCGACCTCAAGACCTCCTCGACGATCGGCTTCGAGCGACGCCACAACCGCGCCCTCGGCTTCACCAGCGAGGCCGAGTTCATCGAGGACGCGATCGCCACCACTGGCAGCAAACCGCCCAACGTCGAGCACATCGTCTCGCTCAACCGCGGGCCGCTGGTCGAATCGATCAGCTCCCCCACCCAGCTCACCCCGCACGGCTTCGAGGCCGCGATCGCCGAAGGCGCGCTGGCGATCGACTCGCGCACCAACGAGCAGTTCGACGAGGCCCACATCCCCGGCTCGATCAGCGCCTCCGCATACGACACGGGCTTCGCCACCAAGGTCGCCGAGATGGTGCCGGTCGACGCCGAGCTATTGGTCGTTGCCGCCTCCGACGGCAACGAGCTCGAAGCCGCCGAGCTGCTCGCGGCGGTCGGGCTGCGAGTGCGCGGCTTCCTCGGCGGCGGCATGACCGCCTGGCGGGCCGAGGATCGGCCGGTGGAGCGGATCGAGGCGATCGACCTGGCCGAGCTGAGGCGCCGCCTCGACAGCGACGACGGACCCCAGGTGCTCGACGTCCGCGGCGAGGCCGAGTACGCCGAGGGCCACGTCCCCGGCTCGATCCACATCCCCTTCGCCCAGCTGCAGGAGCGGCTCGGCGAGCTGCCCCGCGAGCGCCCGATCGCGACGATCTGCAAGGCCGGCAAGCGCAGCGGCCTCGCTGCCTCGATCCTCCAGCGCGAAGGCTTCGAGGGCGTTATCCACGTCGCCCGTGGCAACGCCGCGACCTGGTCGCGCGAGCCGAGCGCGACGACTTAGCGCCTTCTGCCTAGTAGCCCGGCGGGTGACGGGCGATGAAGCCTTCGGGCGAGTCGACCGGCGAGGAGTGCCAGCGTGGGCCGGGGCCGCCGACGGTGTCGAAGGCGAGGCCGGCGATGATCATCCAGGCGTGTTCGGCGTTGGCGTAGACGGTGATCCACTTGCCGGGGCCCGGTTCGCCCCAGGTCTCGAGGCCGGTCGAGTCGAGCGGGCTTTCGAGGAAGCCGCCGCCGTGCAGGGCGAAGCTGACCGCGCCCGAGCAGTCGTAGCCCGAGGATTCGAAGGAGCCGTGGCCGCCACCCCAGATGTAGGGGGTGGTGGCGATCGAGTTCGCCGCTTCGATCGCGGCGGCGATCGCCGGCGGGGCTTCGCTCGGCACGCTGGCCTGGCTTTCGGAGATGTAGCTGGCGCTCTCGCCTGGGGTGAGCGGCGCCGGCGTGCCGGTGACCGGCGCGGGCGCCCCCGTCGTGCTGGCGATCTGTTCTGAGATCGCGGCGAGGTTGCTGCTCAGCGCTTCTTCGCGCGATTCGAGCGTTTCCATCGCTTCCCGGCGCGCGGCCTGAGCCGACTTCAGTTCAGCGAAGCGCTGCTCGGCTTCCTGGCGAGCGGCGGCGACTTCGCGCTCCTTGACCGCGATCGCGTCGCGCGCGTCTTTGATCTGCGTGCGGACAGCGGTCATCTGCTTGACCGCTGCACGAGCCTGATCGCGAAGGCCCTTGACCCGGGTCGCCACCGAGTCGTCGTACTGCTGGATCTGGTTGAGGTAGTCGGCGCGGGTGCTGACTTCCGACCAGTTGGCCGAGTCGAGCACGACGTTGACCATGTCGGGGCTGCCCGACTCGTAGATCGCGACGAGGCGATCGCGCAGGACCTGCAGCGCGCGCTGCAGGCGGGCGCGGACGCGGGCCAGGTGGCGGCGGTCCTTTTCGAGCTCCGCCGTCGCCTTGTCGAGTTCGTCCTGCTTGGCTGAGAGTTCCGCCTCGACCGCCTGCTGCTGCTGGCGCAGGTCGGAGACTTCGCCGATCATCGAGTCGATCGCCCGGTTCTGTTCGGCGATCGTGTCGGCCAGCGCGCTCTGGCTTTCGCGTACGTGGCTGAGCTTGCCCTGCGTCGTCTGCAGCTTTTCCTGGAGGTCCTTGGCGGGCGCCGAGGCAACCAGGCAGAGCAGCGCGAGCAGCAGCGCCGCGGGCAGCAAGAGCCGCCAAGAGTTACCGCGAAGAGGAACGCGCATCGGCGGATGACGGTAGCCGAGACGCGGAGGGATTGTTAGGAAGCGCTAATAACTTGCAACTTCCCTTGCAGAAAACGCCTGCAAGAAGGAGAAATTACGCGCGCGCCGACCGCCGCCGGCGCACGCGCACTGAATCGATTAGGCCAAAAGTTTGGCCTTGGCCTTGTCGAACTCCTCCGCCGAAATCGCGCCCTTGTCCTTCAGCTCGCTCAGCTTGTGCAGTTCGTCAGCGGGCGAGGCGGCGTGAGCCTGTTCGCGCACGTACGAATCGAAGTGCTGCTTTGCCTCTGCTTGCGCCTTGATCGTGCGTTCGCGCATGCCGCTGCCGCGCGCGATCAGGTAGATCAGCGCCGTCAGGAAGGGGATGAAGACGAGGAACAGGACCCATGCCGCCTTTGCCCATCCCGAGGTCTCGTGGTCGCGGAAAAGGTCGGTCAGGATCGTGACCAGGATCCAAATCCAGATCACGAAGAAGAAGACCTCGAAGGCTACGAGGAGGGCTTCCCCGAAATTGATGTCGGCTAGGGGCACAGCGGCGTCCTTTCGTCGGTTTGTGGCGGCCAGAAACGCCGCGATTCCAGGCGTGAACGCTATACGCAGGCTCTTTCGCCTGCATCCGTAATTTCCAGCGCAAAACTGTGCGGGATCAGCCGACGACGATCTTGCCGTGCATGAAGGGGTGGATCTTGCAGTGGTAGCTGAAGGTCCCCTTCTGACTGAAGCGAACTTCCACCGACTTGCCGCCCTTGATGTGACCTGTGTCGAAGACGCCGTTGTCGGTGGCTGTGTGGATCGTGCCGGCGGTGGTGTTCGAGAACACGACCCGCGTTCCCTTGCTTACGTGCAGGTTGCCGGGGAGGAATTCGAAGTTCTTGATCCTCACCGTCTTCGCGGCGCTGGCCTGCGCGGGGCCCGGGCCCGCGGCGGGAGCCGCTTGGCTGGCGAGGAGCGCAATGGCGAGCGCGGCGCAGGCGACGATTCGCTTCATCGGCCCTGTCTACGTGGCGCCCCCCGCCCAGGTTCAAAGCAAGCGCGAAAAAAGCACCGCCGAGACCGCGGTGGCGAGATTGAGGCTGGAGACCCCCTCCCGCATCGGGATTGCGAGGCGGGCATCGGCCCGCTCGAGCAGTTCGTCGCTGAGCCCGTAGCGCTCGGTGCCAAAGGCGAGAATCGCGCGCGGGTCGAGCTCGCTCTCCCCCAGCCTCTCGCCCTCGGGATCGATCGCGAGCAACGGCCGGTCGCCCTCGGGGAGCGAGTCGAGGCGGCACACCGGCAGCGCGAAGTGCAGGCCGGCCGCACCGCGAAGTGCCTCGGGGTGCCACGGGTCGTTGCTGCCCGTCGTCACGACGGCAGCCGCGTCGGCGGCAGCGGCAACCCGCACGCAGGCGCCCATGTTGCCCATCGTGCGCGGGTCCTCGAGCAGCACGACCGGTGCCGGGCGCGCGTCGGCGAGGACGGCAGCGAGGTCGACGGTCGGACGACGCGCGATCGCGACCACGCCCGTGCGAGGCGCGTAGGGAACCAGCTCGGCGAGCACCTGCTCGGAGACCGGCATCGTCCGTTCGGCCAAGGTGCCGGCCAGGTCGGGGGCGAGGCCGGTCGCAAGCCGGTCCAGCTCCTCGGGGTCGCAGGAGACGGCCTCGAGCAGCTCAGCGCCGAAGCGGAGGGCGTGCTTGAGAGCGTGGAAGCCCTCGAGCAGGGCGAGCTCCCGATCGCGGCGGGCGGCGCGGAAGCGCTGGACGACTGGGTCGCTCACCGCCTCATCATGCCCGGATCGGGAGCGCTAAGAGGTTTGGGCGACTATCCCGGCCGGGGGGTTGTCCTTGGTCAGGCGGTCGACCAGCGGGCTCAGATAACGAGCGGTCAGCTTGCCCTCGCGCAGCGGTCCCTCCGGCCGCTCGCTGAAGCTCGAGGTTTCGCCGTGGCCTCCGGTCGGGCGGCCGTAGAGGTAACGCGGTTGCTCGCCGGTGAAGAGCACGCCGCGCAGAACCGGGTCGAATGGCTGCGGCTCGATCGCCGCTCCGGCCGCGGCGGCGACCGCTTCGGCGACCGTGTCGGCCTGCTGGGTTGCAAGCGCCCCCTGCTTGACCGGGAAGGTGGTGACGTCGCCGATCGCGTAGACGTGCTCGAGGCCGATCACCCTGCCGTGCTCGTCGACGCCGACGAAGCCCTCGTCGTCGTGCGGAATGCCTCGGGGTGACCTCCCCTCGAAGCGCGGCATGCTGATCACCGCGTCCGCATCGATCTCGGTCCCCGGCGCGACCCGCAGGCGACCTTCCTCGAACTTCACCGGATGAGTGGCCGGGACGATCTCCACGCCGCGTTCGAGCAGGAGCGCCTCGACCTGCTCGGCCGCGCGCCGGCCGAACACCTCCAGCGGCATGTCCTCGGGGGTGACCACCGTCACCTGCGTCTCCCCGTTGCCCGCCTTCTCCAGCTCGCTGACCGCGAACAAGGCCATTTCGTAGAGCGGCAGCGCCCAGCTGTAGCCCGCCGGCATCGTCAACACGAGGCGGCGCAGGTCGCCGCCTCGAAGGGCGGCGATCACCTCGCTCACCTGGCCTTCGTTGGCGCCCCAGAAGGTGACGGCGCCCGGCACCGCCCACTGCATTCGCGAGCCGGTTGCGACGATCAGCTGGTCGTAGTCAAGACGCTCGCCCGCCGCGAGGACCAGCTGCCGGCGCTCCGCGTCGACCGCATCGACCGTCCCGAGCCTGAAGGTCGCCCCGCAACGCCGGGCGAGGCCCTCGAGCTCATAGCGGAACGAACGCAGGGCGCCGTAGGGCTCGGCAACCGCAAAGGGCCTGAAGACGAACTCGCTGTGCGCGTCGCACAGCTCGACGTCGACCAGATCGCCGGCGAGGTCCTCGAGAGCGAGGGCGGCCTCGATCCCACCTACCCCGGCACCGACGATGGACACCTTCTGCCTGCCGGTCCTATGGCCGTTGTCACCCATGGACCGACCCTAAGGGCGACCGGGGTCGGATTCCACCGCAGGAACCCGCCGAGAAGCTGCGGCTTTTCCGCGCTCGCCGGGCCGCCCATCGGCCTCCGCGAAGAGGGTGGCGATCACCTCGTCGTCGGATACCTGGTCGAAATCCCGGTACCACTGGCCGACTCCGTAGAGCAGCGCCGGTTCGAGCAGGCAGACCACTTCGTCGGCCTCCGCGCGCAGGCGGGCAGCGGAATCGGGTGGACAGACGGGAACCGCGAGGACGAGGTGCCGGGGCCGCAGGGCGCGAATGTCCCGCAGCGCGGCGGTGTCGGTTACCCCGGTGGCGACGCCGTCGTCGACCACGATCACGAGGCGGTCGCAAAGCCTGCAGGTGGGTCGATCGCCGCGGTAGGCGCCGACGCGACGGTGGAGCTCGCTGGTCTCGCGGAGGACGATCGACTCGAGCGTGCGGTTGTCGATGCCGAGGACGGCGAGCGCCTCGTGGTCGAAGACCCGCGTGCCTCCCTCGGCGATCGCGCCGATCCCGTACTCGGGATTGTGGGGCGCCCCGAGCTTGCGAACGGCGAGGAACTCCAGCTGCGCGGCCAGCGCGCTGGCGATCTCCGCGGCGACCGGCACCCCGCCCCGCGGCAGCGCGACGACGACCGGCTGCTCCCCGGCCGCCAGCGGCCGCAGGCGCTCGGCAAGCTGGCGGCCGGCGTCCTGGCGATCGGCGAAGGGCGCCTGGGCCGTGTCCCACGAGGCCATCACCGCCTGGATTCTCCAGACACGCCGGAGTCTGTCATCCGTGTATTTCCGCAGTCGCCGAGCAGCGGCCCCGCTAGGGCCGCTTGCCTTCCTCGCGCCGGTGACGGCGGACGAGTGGGGCGACGTAGCCGATCAGCGCCCCGATCGCGACCGCGACCAGGAGGGTGACGATCAGCGGCGCGTCAAGGGTGACGAAGAGGACGTCGACCCGCACCTGCTGCGAGTTCTGCAAGCAGACGATGACGACGAGAGCGATCAGGACGCCGACGATCCAGGCCCGCCAGTTCGTTCCTTTCTGCTGCTCCGGCACTGCGGCCATCCTAGAGGCGGCCGCCGAGCCCATTGATCGATTGACCCCGTGTAGGCGGGGTCAATCGGTCAGTCACCGCCGTTCTGCTGCGTCAGGCCCGGCGCGAAGGACTTGACTTTCGATCCGGCCGCGAGTCCGAGCGGTTCCAGCCCGAGCAGGTCCTCGCTGGAGCGCAGCAGCGAGTAGGTGTCGTAGGGAGCCGAGTCGGTGGCGCCGGGCTGGGCGAAGGGCGAGACAACGAGGGCGCCGGTGCGCAAGCCGTCGCCAGTCGGCGCGGGGCCGCCCGGGCTCGCCGGGTTGACGGCGGTGAAGGCAATGATCAAGGCACCGTCCGCCTTGTAAGCGGGCGAGGCAAGGATCTTTGGCACCCAGGTCGAGAGGAAGGCGTCGGCGGCCGCCGCTCCTTCGACCGTGCCCGGCGCGCACTGCGCCGCCGTGCCGGCTTCGCAGGGCGTCGGCGCGATGAACGAGTAGCTCGGCGTCTTGTCGGCTTTCGCCAGGTCCTTGCTCAGCTCTTCGAGCGGCACGTCGTTTTCGCCGCAGTCGCCGAGATCGAGCAGCGAGTGGAAATACGTGAACGGGTTCTGGCTCGCCGCGTAGCCGCCCGGCTGGGCTGCGGTGCTCGGCTCGCCGGGATCGGGGTGCACGCAGTCGGCGGGTTTGCCCGCTTCATCGACCATGCCACCCACGTAGGCGCGCCAGCCGAGCTGGGCGATGGTGAGCTGGTCGGCGATCGTCTGCGTTTCGACCGGATAGACGCAGCCGGGCCCGCTGAGCACGCCCTTGCTGTTCGGCGCCGTGGTGAACGCTTCGTATTCCGGGCAACCCGCCTTGGTCGCCGCGTTGGGGGGCTGGCCGCTGATCGCGGCAATGCCGTTGGGCAGGGCGCCGGCATCGAGCGCCGCGTAGTGATCGAGCAGAACACCCTGCGCGCGCAGGGTGGCGCTCAGGTACGGCATCTGCGACTGCGCCCCAAAGGCCTGTTCGTAGCCGGGGCTGCTCAGCGAGATCACGAAGACATGCTTAACCGGGCCGGTTTCCGGCGCCGGTTCCGGTGCTTTCTTCGGGGCTTCTTCCGGGGCCGGCGCAGGGGCCGGTGCCGATTCTTCGGTGGGCGGCGAGGAGCTCGGTTCGGGCGCGCTCGATTCCGCAGGTGCAACGACCGCCGCGGCGTTGTGCGTGCCGAGGTTGCGGGCGAGCAGGGCGGCGAGCGCACCGCTCCCCTCCGTGCCGGTCATCGCGCTGGCGACGATCGCCGAGGTGGCGACGACCGAGGAGGCGACCAGCAGGCCGAAGCGCTTGCCGGTCAGCGAAGCCGCGGCGGCGATCGCCTGAGCGGCCTTGGCCCGGATCGCCGACCTCACGGCGCCACCGCCGTCAGCGAGTGCCCGCACTGCGGGCAGAAGCGATCGGCCGGCCCGTAGGGCGAGCTGCAGCTCGGGCAGAGCCCCGCGGCATCGGAGCGCTGCAGCTCCAGCGCCCGCTCCAAGGCCAGCAGCTCAGCGTCGACCCGCTGCAGCTCGGCCGCCTTGCGGGTGAGGACGTCCATCCGCACGTGATCGCGAATCGCCATCTCATAGAAGGCGCCGCCGAGGTCGGTCTGCATGATCGTGAACTTCTCCAGCAGCCGGTCGCGCTGGGCCCGCAGCTCGGCGCTTTCCTCCGGCGTCGGCTCGGCTTTCGGCGTTGCACTCACGGTTCGCCCGCCCCTCCCGGCGCCGCCGGAGCCGATCCAGGATCGCCGCCGACGACCACTACGTCGGGGATGTTCTGCTGTGCCTTGATGTAGTTGCTGCCGGTCTGTTCGGGGTTTTCTTCGACCAGACGCGTGTCTTCTTCGACCTTTTTCTGGGGCGGCTTGTAGCCCAGCACCTGGTGCACCTCGCCGTTGCTGGTTTTGGCGACCACCCTGCCGCCGCCCTTGGTCGATTTCTTCGCCTCTTTGACTTTTTTCGCTTTGCCCGCGGTGCTTGCCGTCGTCGAGCCGGATGTCGTTCCGGCCGTCGCCGTGGCGGGCTGATTGCGCAGTGCTTCCAGCAGCGCATCGTTGTTGCCGCCGTCGTTGCCGCTTCGACCGACGACGACGCCGATCGCGACCGCGATCGGCAGCAGGGCAAAGAAGCCGACGGCGGCGGCGCGACTGCCGGAGCCCACTTTGGTGGCGGGGCGCGGCGGTGGCCGGTGGGCGCGCTTGCTCATCGCGGCGAAGTAGCGCGAGGACGGGTTGGTGCCGTTGCCACGACGGGCACCGCAGTTGACGCAGTAACGCTGCTGCGGATCAAGCGGAGCGCTGCACTCCTCGCAGGGCTCGTACCTACTTGGCTCGGTCATGTCTCTCCCTGCGCTTCTGTTCGCGCTTTTCGAGGATGCGCTTCGATTCGGCCTGCTTCGCCGCCGCCTTGTCCTGCGTCGTCTCGCAGCCGCTCGCGCCAAAGGCGAGCAGGAGCACGAGCATGGCCGCGACGACGGCCTGGTATGTCGCCCGCCTAGCCGAACGCACCGCTCACGTACTCCTTGGTCCGCTGCTCACGGGGCGTGTTGAAGAGGGCCGTCGCGCTGCTGTACTCGACCAGCTCGCCGAGGTACATGAAGGCGACGTGGTCGGCGATCCGGTAGGCCTGCTGCAGGTTGTGGGTGACGATCACGACGGCGACGTCGTCGCGCAGCTTCACGATCAGGTCCTCGATCACCTGCGTCGACTGCGGGTCGAGCGCCGAGCAGGGCTCGTCGAGCAGCAGCACCTCGGGCTCGGCCGCAAGCGCGCGGGCGATGCAGAGCCGCTGCTGCTGGCCGCCGGAGAGGCGCAGCGCCGGGTGGTCGAGGTTGTCCTTGACCTCCTCGAAGAGCCCGGCCCGTTGCAGGGCGCTGTGAACCTTCGGCTCCAGAGCCTTCTTGCGCACCCGCCGCGAGCCCTGCTCGCGCAGGACGTAGGCGATGTTGTCGAAGACGCTCATCGGGAAGGGGTTGGGCTGCTGGAAGACCATCGTCACCCGGCGCCGCAGCAGGGTCGGCTCGATCAGGCGGATGTCGACGTCGTCGAGCAGGATGCGACCGGTCAGCGTCGCCGTCCGGGTCAGCTCGGTGAGCCGGTTGAGCGAGCGCAGCAGGGTCGTCTTGCCGCAGCCCGAGGGACCGATCAGGGCCAGCACCTCGCCCTGGCGCACCGGTATCGAGACCGACTTGACCGCTTCCCGGTCGGCGTAGGAGACCGAGACGTCGTCGATCTCCATGCGCCGGATCGAGAACTGCGGCGCCCCGATCGAGCGGCGGGCCGCGGTGGCGAAGCCGCCTGAAGGCGACTGCGCTCCGCTGCCTTCTTTCTCGGCGACCGCCGGGGGCGCGACCTCGTGCGCCGGCGGCGTCTCCTCGAGCGGCAGCCGCCTGATCGGCGGCGGCACAGGGATCAGTGACTCCACGTTCCTGCCTTTCTCGCGCGGCGGTGGACGACGTCGACGGCGGCGTTGAGCGCCAGCACCATCAGCAGCAGGACGAAGGCCGCCGCGTAGGCCTTCTGCGGCTGGTTGAGGTTCCCGGTCGGGGAGGCCTCGTAGACGAAGTTGGTCAGCGTGGTCCCCGCCCCGCGCAGGTAGTTGAGCGGGAAGGTGCTGCCGACCGGGGCAAAGTTCTGGGTGGCGCCGAGGAGGACGACGATGATCGCGGTGTCGCCGATGATGCGGCCGAGCCCGAGCATCGCCCCGGTTGCGACCTGCGGGCGCGCCGTCGGCAGCAGGATCCGTCGCACCGTCGCGATCTTGGTCTTGCCGACCGCGTAGGAGGCCTCGCGCACGTGCTGGGGAATCGCGTTGAGCCCCTCGCGGGTGCTGGCGACGACCAGCGGCAGGGCGACCAGCGAGAGCATCGCCGAGGCGGCGAAGAAAGAGCGGCCGAAGACGACGCCTTCGGAAGTGCGGCTGAGGAAGCCGAGCGCGGTGCTGGAGAAGATCACCGTGCCGAAGAGGGCGAGCACGATCGAGGGGATGCCGGCGATCGCCTCGATCGTCGATTCGGCGATCCGCGCCAGCGCCGCCGGACGGCCGTACTCGACCAGCCAGACCGCGATCCCGACCCCGGTCGGCAGCGCGAGGGAGATCCCCATCACGGCCACGATCAGGGTGCCGACGAAGGCGTCGGAGAAGCCGCCGGATTCGGCCTGGTCGAAGCCACCGCTGGCGGGTGTGACCAGCATCGAGGGCTTCAGGTACTTGATCCCCTGCAGGAAGAGGTAGACGGCGATCGCCACCGCGATCGCGCAGAAGAGCAGGCCGAGCGCCCAGCAGATCGCCAGGCCGATGCGGTCGGAAAGCTGCCAGGTGGACGGCGCGGCGGGCGGATTTTTTTGCGCCGGAGGCGTGGCGACCGAGGAATCCATCAGGCGGTCGCCCCGTATTTGCGCATCGCCCGCCGCGCCACCCAGCCGGCCAGGGAGAAGAAGGCCGCGGAGAAGAGCAGGAAGGCCGCGATCGCGAACAGCGTCGCGTTCGAGGGGGCCGAGCCGAGCGAGTCGATGTTCTTGACGATCGTCGGCGCCAGCGGCCGCGAGGGCTCGTAGATGAAGATCAGACCGTCGGCGGGATTGGGCGCAAAGGCGATCGAGCCGGAGACCATCGCCAGCATCACCGCCTCGCCGATCGCCCGCGCCACCGCCAGCACGGTGCCGGCGACGATCGCCGGCCGAGCGCTGCGCACGGCGATCTTCCAGGTCGTGCGCCAGCGGTTGATGCCGAGACCGAGCGAGCCTTCGATCCAGCCCGGCCGCACCGAGCGCAGGCCGTCGCAGAAGATCGAGATCATCAGCGGCGCGATCATCACGGTGAGGATCAGCACCGCCGCGAGCAGGCTGTAGCCGCTGAGCGAGATCACGCCCGCCACCGAGGCCTTCTGCGGCTCGGTCACCAGGTGGTTGCCGATGAACGGCACGATCACCAGCACCCCGAGCAGGCCGTAGATCACCGAGGGCACGCTGGCGAGGAAGCGGACGACGGGCTGCAACACGTCGCGCATCCGCTCCGGCGCGAACTCGACGATGAAGACAGAGACGAAGAGCGCGCAGAAGAGGGCGAGCAGGACGGCGCCGCCGGTGATCAGCAGCGTGCTCCAGATCAGCGGCCAGGCGTGAAAGGTGTAGACGTAACCGGCCCCTTCGAGGCCCGAGAGGTAGATCTGGTTGAGCTGTTCTTCGACGTCGCCGCCGGAGCCGAACCAGGCGAGGCCGTTGTGGGCGAAGGAGGGCCAGGCGTGAACGAAGACCGTGACGATCAGCGCCAGCAGCAGCCCAACCACCGCACACACCAGCGCGCCGAGCATTCGCTCGGCGCGCTGGTCGGACCACTTGGGCCCGTCCTCAGGGAGATACCCCTCGTCCATCGCTTACTTCTTGGCCTTCTTGTTGAAGGCGGGGACACCGCCGGCCTTGAGGATCGTTTCGCCGGCAAGGGGGTCGCGCCGCGCCCAGTCGATGAACTTCGCCAGGGCCGGCGAGATGCCGCTGCCGTCACCCGGCAGGACGAGGAAGATGTAGCGCGAGAGCGGGTACTTGAGCGGCTCGACGCTGATCTTCTTCGCTTCGCAGGGGACGCCGTTGACCTTCAGCGCTTTCTGCCCCTTGCCCTGCCAGGCGAGGCCGTCGTAGCCGATCGCGTTCGGGTCGGTCTTGACCGCGTTGACGACGAGGCCATCGGCGGTCAGCGCGTTGACGTTGGAAGCCGGCAGTTCGTTGTTGAGCACGGCCTGGAGGAAGAAGTTGTAGGTCCCTCCGTTGGTGTCGCGGCCGACCGGGTCGATCGTCGTCGCCAAGCCCGAGCCGGGCAGCTGGCTCCAGTTGGTGAGCAGCCCGCGGTAGATGTCGTGGGTCTGCTGGATCGTGATGCTCTTCAGCTTGTTCTTCGGGTTGACGTCCATGCAGAGCCCGTCGAGGTAGAACTTGACGTAGGTCGTGCCGGCATCGCTGGGCAGTGGCGTACGCGCCTGCCCCGCGAACTGGCTGGTGCCGTTCTGCACGTCCTTGACGCCGGCGTTGCCGCCGTTGGCGGTGTAGACGAAGTGGACCTTGTGGTTGACCTCTTTCGTGTAGGTGCTGAAGAGCGCCTGCAGGACCGGCTGCGCGGCAACCGAGCCCGAACCGATCAGGGTCACGGCCCCGGCAGAAGCCGGCAGCGCGAGAGCCACGAGGGCAACCGCCGAGATGACGAGAGTCCTGATTCTCATTCCTGTTTTGCTTCCTTCCTTGCCGGGTACTGGAGTTTCTTGATGATCTAACTCGACATGACCCTAGCAGCTTCTGTACTTTATTGACCTCTTTACTAAGAAAAGGCTGCCACGGCACGCCCTGAAACGGAGGTTCAATTGCTCAGAAGACGACTGTCCACCCCCCGCGCGATCACCGTGGTCGCGTTGGCGGCCGTGCTGGCGGCGGCGATCGCCGTGGCGCCATCGCTCGCCGGGGCGCCCTTCATCACGAAGCAGGCTGCAGGGAAGATCTACGTGTCGAACAAGAAGGCCGCGAAGCTGTACCTGAAGCAGAAAGCGGCCGCCAATATCTACGTGAAGAAGGCGGAAGCCCCGTTGACCCCGGTCGTCGGGATTGCCGCGGGGACGGCCGTCTTCGGCCCATCCGGTGCAACCTCACCGGGATATATCCCCACCGCCTTCACCCACCTGGCCACCCCTGGCACCGCTTCCGCGGTCGTCACCTTCTCCGGCCAGGCGACCTGCCTGGCGGCGAAACCGACGGTCGAACTTGCCTGCCCGATCCAGATCCTGGTCGACGGCCAGTCGCTGGGCAAAGTCAACTTCGCCCCGGCAACAGCGGGCTCACCGAACCCCGCGCCGCTGACCTACACGATCACGCAGACCACGGTGCTGCAGAAAGGCGGCCACGTGGTGGCCGTCCAGTACGCCGGTGCCAAAAACGTGATCTTCACGCTGAAGAGCTGGAACCTCGCGGTCCAGGCCTACCCGGAACTGCCGGAAGCGCCGGCGCCGGAAACCGCCAAATAGGAGCGCCGAACGAGAAACGCCCCGGAGTGGAAATCCACTCCGGGGCGTTTGCTCGAGGGAGGTCGGAGAGACCTCAGTGCCCGCGCAGCTGGAACCGCGCCGGGCGTGGGAGCGGCTCGCCGAGGATCAGGCGGGCCCGGTAGTAGAGAGCTTCAAAGGCCTGGGTATCGAGCTCGTCCGTACCGCTCTGCTCACGGCCGGGCTGGGTCGCGATCCCTTCTGCCGGCCCACCCCCTACCGGCTGGCGAAACACGCCGTTCAGCCTGCCTCGCGAGACGAATTTCGTGTGCTCTGGTGCGCCACTCACCTGCTCCTCCTTTCTTGGTTTTATTGACCATCTAAGTCAACAATAGCAGGTGAGATCGTGCGAGGTCCTGGGTACATGGATCAGATGTCCAATCTGGTCCTTGGGCCCGTGCTGCGCTACGTCTCCGAAACCGAGGCGACGCTTTGGGTCGAGACCGACTCGCCCTGCGAGGTCGAGGTGCTCGGTCGGCTCGAGCCGACCTTCTCGGTCTGCGGCCATCACTACGCCCTGGTCCGCATCGAAGACCTCGAGCCCGGCGGTTTCTACGAGTACGAGGTCCACCTCGACGGCGTGCGCCGCTGGCCGGACGGCGAGCACGACCTGCCGCCGAGCGCGATCCGCACTTTCTCCTCCGGGGAACCGGTCGACATCTGCTTCGGCTCCTGCCGCGTCGCCGTGCCGCACGAGCCGCCCTACACGCTGACCAAAGACGAAGACGAAGACGGCCACGAGCTCGACGCCCTGCACGTGCTCGCCGAGCAGATGACGCGGGGCGATCGCAGCAATTGGCCGGAGCTGCTCTTCCTGCTCGGCGACCAGATCTACGTCGACGAGGGCTCGCCGCGGACGCGGGAGAAGATCGAGGCGCGGCGCGACACCAGTGAGCCCCCGGGCCGGGAGATCCTCGACTTCGAGGAGTACGCCTGGCTCTACGAGGAGTCCTGGAGCGACCCGATGATCCGCTGGCTCTTCTCCACCGTCTCGATTTCGATGGCCTGGGACGACCACGACATGAGCGACGACTGGAACATCTCGCGCTCCTGGCACGAGGAGATGGACCGAAAGGAGTGGTGGCACGAGCGCGCCACGGACGGCATCGCCAGCTACTGGATCTACCAGCACCTCGGCAACCTCTCGCCACGCGAGCTCGACGACAACGAGCTCTACGCTCAGGTGCGCGGCAACCGCGACGCGACCCCGCTGCTGCGCGGCTGGGCGAAGGAAATCGACTCGACCGCGGCGGGGACGCGCTGGAGCTTCTGCCGCGACATCGACGGCGTGCGCGCTCTCTTCGTCGACTCGCGGGCCGCCCGCGTGCTCACCGAGGAGCGCCGCTCGATGTTCGACGACGACGTCTGGGACTGGGTGCTCGACCATGCCAGCGGCGACTTCGACCACCTCTTGATCGGCACCACGGTGCCCTTCCTCCTCTCCCCCGGCTTCCACTACTTGGAGGCCTGGAACGAGCGGCTCTGCGACGGCGCCTGGGGCCGGCCGTTCGAGCGCCCGAGCGAGAAGCTGCGCCGCGCCGTCGATTTCGACCACTGGGCCGCCTTCCAGTTCTCCTTCCAGCGCATGCGCGAGCTGCTCGAAGAGGTGGGGTCGGGCAAGCGCGGCAAGCCCCCCGCCTCGATCGTCCTCCTCTCCGGCGACGTCCACCACGCCTACGTCTGCGAGGTCGCCTTCAAGCCCGAGGCCGAAGTTCAGAGCGCCGTCTACCAGGCCGTCTGCTCCCCCTACCGCAACCCGCTCGGGCCGGGCGAGCGCCGCGTCGTCCGCTCCGGCTTCTCCCGCCCCTTCGGCGCCCTCACCCGCGCCCTCGCCCATGCCGCGGGCGCCCCCGATCCCGGCATCCGCTGGCGCCTCCTCGACGGCCCCTACTTCGACAACCAAGTAGCGACCCTGCGCCTCGACGGCCGCAAAGCGATCGCCCGCCTCGACAAGACCGTCCCCGAAGAGGATGATCACCCGCAGGCGCTCAAGAGGTCCTTCGAGCGACGCCTGGCCTAGCGGAGCTAGCGCGTAGCCAGATTGCTGGCCTTCTCGTAAAGAGTCTCCGGAGCTACATCGGCGCCGTTAGGCCAGACGATCGTCCCCGCCTCGGGATCAGCTCTTAGCTGGCGGAAATAGTCGACATCCCGCAGTGGCTCGAAGACCCCGCCATAGTCCACGAGATAGGAGAGATCTACCTCAGCAGCGAGACCGTCCTCGAAACGGATACGCACCCGATGATCAACTCCAACTTCGGCGTTCAGAAGAAGTGGCGTACTGCGCATATGCAAAGGGTAGTTGCTCAATTCAACGGAAGTTGAGGGCGGCGGGCCCGCGCCCACTCGTGCACCAGGCGTCGGGCTCGCACAGGTAGTTCGCCGGCGAGTAGGTCGAGGCTCTCGATGTCGACCGTCGCCTCGTCGCCACCGTACTGAGCGTGAAAGTGCGGCCGTCCAGCATGGTGACGCTCGTCGTAATACATCCAAATCGTGATGCCGTAGAAGCTGCTTATTCGTGGCACGAGGGGTCCAGCCTCGGACTCCGAGGCGCACGGAACAAGACTCAATCGCGCCAGAAGGCGCACATCTGCCGGTACCCTCTAGTTCTCAATGGCGAGTTGGGGCGGGGCGCCACCCGGCAAAGCGCACCCCGCCCCTTCGCCCCTTCAGGCGGCTGCAGATACCTCTGCGTCACCGCCACCCTGTGGGTCACGGGGAGTCGAGGCCCCATCACCGTTGGGCGGCGAATCACCGCTGAAGCTCTTGGTCGTGCCCGGCCGCAGGTAGACGATCTGGCCCTCGCGCAGCTCGAGCTTCTGCAGCTCGGCGCGGGTCAGCTGGGCCCAGACCTCGCTGCCGTCGGCGAGCACGAACT
>DASZQM010000057.1:0-3721 GCA_035549645.1 Solirubrobacterales bacterium
GTCGTCGGCGAGCTGGTGAGCGATCACCTTCAGCGCCACGGGTCGTTCGAGCGCCAGCTGGGTCGCCCGGTAGACGACCCCCATGCCGCCGCGCGCGATCAGCGCGTCGATCCGGTAGCCGGCAAGGGTCGAGCCGATCGAGGGTTCTCCCACCCGGCGGTTATATCGCCGCCAAACGACGACGGGCCCGCTCCGTGAGGAGCGGGCCCGTCGAGCTGGAGCCGGGGGGAGTCCATGCCAGCCCCCCGGAGAACCGGATGGGGCTCAGCGCCGCACCGGCTGCCAGGTCATCACCGACCCGATCGTCGTCGCGGTCGAGCCGCTTTCCAGCGCGAAGCCTTCGGCGAGCTGCGAGCTGCGGCGGCTGGCGACGTCGATCGCCGAGAGGGTCTCGGCTTCTTTGGTCGAGATGAAGGCGGCGACCTTGCGGCCGTCGGAGGAGAAGACCGAGTTGGTCTTGGAGTTGTCGGCGACTTCGCTCAGCTTGTGAGCGCGGCCGGGGCCGATCTTCTTCACCCAGAGGCCACGGTCGCGGCGGAAGAGCAGCGTCCCCGCCGCCGGGGCGACGTCTTCGACGAAGGACGAGCCGGCTCCGGCGACCAGCACCTTCACTTTGGTGCCGTTGGCGCGCATGGTGAAGATGTCGGCGTAGGCGCCGGGCCCTTCACCGCTCTGGCCGCGGCTGAAGACGATGCCGCCCTTGAAGTAGCGGGGCGAGAACTCGTCGATGCGAGCGGTCTTGGTCAGGCGCGCCAGGCCGGCGCCGGACGAGCGCACCGAGTAGATGTCGTCGGCCACACCGCCGCCGTTCTCGGCGACGCCGCGGACGAAGACGATCGTCTTGCCATCTGGCGAGAACGAGGCTTCGTGCTCATCCCCGGCACTGGTGACCAGCGGCCGGGCCACCCCGCCGAGGTCGACGCGGTAGAGATCGCGCGGGGCGCCTTCGCTCGCCGCCCGGGTGAAGACCACGTAGTGGCCCTGCGGGTCGAACTGCGGCCGGCTGTCCAGCTCGGGGCCGGAGGTCAGCTTGTGCTGGCCGGTGCCGTCGGCCCGCATCGACCAGATGTCGCCACCGCGGACAAAGGCGATCTTGCGCCCGTCGGCGGAGAAGTCGGGTTCGACGTCGGTGGGATCTTCGGTGAGCTGGTTGAGGCGACCGTCGCGGGCCGCGTAGAGACCGCCTTCTGTTTTTTCGACTTTGCCGCTTTTGGTCTCTTCGACGCTGGTGATCGCCCGTGAGAAGACGACGGCGCCCGAGTGACCGGCAGCGGCGGCGCTCGCTGCCGGCAGCAGAGCCAGGGCAAGGACGGTGAGGATGAACTTGATCGAACGGTTGAGCATTGGACTCCCCTTTCGGGTGGATTGCTTTTGCACAACCGATGCTCGGCGCTTGGTGCGAGCGCGAAAACGACGCTCGCGTCACCTATCGGGCCACGTCTGGCCCGGTCCGGGTCACCCCGGGACCCTTCGGTTGCCGATTGGTCAGTTGACCCACGCATACGGTGGTAAATCGACCAATCGGCACCGGCTACCGCATCAGCGATCGAGTCCCAGTTCGAGGATGCGGGCGGCTATTTGACGCGGACGATCGCGCCCGGCCTCCCCGGAGACTTCGAGCTTGGCGGCGAGGGCGTCGAGGCGGCGCTGGGCGGTGCGCTCGCTGACGTGCAGCTCCGCGGCGATCTCGGCGCGGGTGGCGGGACGGCCGGCGAAGGCACCCTCGTTGCGGTAGGGAGCGACGAGCGCTGCAGCGGTGGCGCGCTCCTCTTCATTGAGAGCAACACCGCCCCCGGTCGCCGCGACCGTTCCGCCCGCCCTCCCCGGCACCGGGTCGGAGACTTCAAGCCGGAAGCGGCCGACGATCAGGGTGTCGCCGTCGCGCAGCCGCCGCGGCCGGTCCAGTGGCTCGCCGTTGAGCGCGGTGCCGTTGCGGCTGTCGAGGTCGATCGCCATCAGCACCCCACCCCGGTTCTCGATCTCGAGGTGGTTCCAGGAGACCGCCTCGTCCTCGATCTGAATCGCCGCCTCGGGGTCCCGTCCCACGACCGTCCGCTCCCCCGCGAGCGCCACCGACCGCGGCGGCTCTCCACCGGGCCCGCTGATCCAAATCCGCGCATCCATCTCGCCGCGAGCATAAAGTCCCGCCCGGTGAGCGAGGCCGACCAGGAGAAGCGGATCGCGGCGGAGGCCGCGGCGGAGCTGGTCGAGGACGGGATGACCGTTGGCCTCGGCACCGGCTCGACCGTCGCCTTCCTCCTGCCCGCGCTCGCGGCTCGTGGCCTGAGCGACATCCGCTGCGTCGCCACCTCGGTCGCCACGGAGCGGCAGGCCCGCGAGCTGGGCGTCCCGGTCGAGGAGTTCAGCGAGCTGGCGCGGCTCGACATCGCGATCGACGGCACCGACCAGGTCACGCCCGACGGCTGGCTGATCAAGGGTGGCGGCGGCGCTCACCTGCGCGAGAAGATCGTCGCCGCGGCGGCCGAGCGCTTCGTCGTCATCGCCGACTCGAGCAAGCCGGTCGGCGCGCTCAGCGCGCCGGTGCCGCTGGAGCTCTTCGCATTCGGCATCGCCTCGACCCTGGAGCGGCTCGGCTCGGCCGTCGCCCTGCGCGACGCACCCACCAGTCCCGACGACGGCGTGATCGCCGACTACAGCGGTGAGATCGGCGATCCGGCCGCGCTCGCGGCCCGCCTCGAGGCCGATCCCGGGATCGCCGCCCACGGCCTTTTCCCGCCGGATATGGTGAGCGCGGTGCTGGTGGGGGCCGGAGGCACCGTCGAACGCTTGACGCTGTCCTAATCCACGGAGGGAACCAGATGAGTGACTTCACCGGGCTGGCGATCGCCGGCCGCGTTGCAACCCCGAGCGACCCGGACTGGGACGAGGTGCGCCTCGCCTGGAACCTCGCCGCCGACCAGCGCCCCGAGGCTGTCGCCTTCGTCGAGAGCGCCGATGACATCGCCAAGACGGTGCGCTTCGCCGCCGAGAACGACCTGCGCGTCGCCGGTCAAGGGACCGGGCACGGCGCCTTCGGCCTGGCCGACTCGCTCGATGGGGCGATCCTGGTCAAGACCGAGCGAATGCGCGGAATCGAGGTCGACCCCGAGGCGCAGACCGCCCGGGTCGAGGCCGGCGTCCTCGTCGCCGAGCTGAGCAGCGCCGCCCAGCAGCACGGCCTCTGCTCGATGCCCGGCTCCGCGCCCGACGTCGGCGTGACCGGCTTCACCCTCGGCGGCGGCCTCAGCTGGCTCGGCCGCCAGTACGGCTTCGCCTGCAACCGCGTGCGCGCGATCGAGCTCGTCACCGCCGACGGCGAGCAGCGCACCGTCGACGCCGAGAACGAGCCCGACCTGTTCTGGGCGCTGCGCGGCGGTGGTGGTGGCTACGCGCTCGTCACCGCCCTGCACCTGAACCTGCTCCCGATCGCCGAGATCTACGCCGGCGCCCTCGTCTTCCCGGCCGAGCTCGGCGCCGAGGCCGTGCGCGCCTACCGCGACTGGGCCGCGGGCGTCTCCGACAACGTCAGCTCGGTGGTCCGCTTCATCACCCCGCCGCCGATCCCCGACGTGCCCGAGCCGATCCGCGGCCGCCCGCTGCTGACGATCGACGGCGCCTGCATCGGCACCCCGGAGGAGGGCGAGGCGATCGTCGCACCGCTGCGCGCGCTGGGCGAGACGATCATGGACACCTGGGGGCAGATTCCCGCCGAGGGCCTCTG
>DASZQM010000058.1:0-6645 GCA_035549645.1 Solirubrobacterales bacterium
GGCCCTCCAGCCGGAGGCTCAGCGACCCCACCTCGAATCTTCTCCAGCGACCTGCTGCGCAACGGCCTCCGGTGGAGGGCCCCTCTCCGTCCACCCCCGCTTGGGCTTCGCCAGTCTCAGTCGACGACATCAAGCGTCTGATCCGCGAGTGCAAGAGGCTCATGCCTGATGTCGGAGTTCAGGTGCCGCCGAATCTGTCGGACGCATGGGATGAGCTGGTCGAAGCTGGAGCGACCGACCTGGGTGGGCTCTCGGCCAATGGCGATCACATCTCGCCTGAGCACGCGTTCCCGAGCCCGCACGAGGTTCGTAAGTCACTCGCTCCCAAAGGCTTTGCTCTAACCGAGAGGCTTTGTGTCTACCCGCAGTACATGGACCCCGAGTGGATGGAGCAGGGGGTGCTGGACGTGATCAAGCTCAAGTACTGGAGCTTCATTCCGCGCAAGGGGTCCGGGCGCAGAAGCGAAGAGACGCTTGATGGGAAGCTCGCGGAGCAGGCAATTGCCAAGGGGCGCGAGGGCCAGGAGCTCACGGAGGACGAGCTGACGGCGATGTTCTCGGAGACGCGGCCCGAGGTGATCGAGGAGATGCGGGTGGCTGCGGATGAGCTGCGAGCGGAGCTTGCGGGGGATCGGGTCACGTTCGTTGTGAATCGGAACATCAACTTCACCAACATCTGCACCGTTGGCTGTGCGTTCTGTGGGTTTGGGCAGGGGCGGCGTTCTCCCGATGCCTACGAAGTCTCCGAGGAGGACTTTGCGGAGCGGGTGCGTGAAGCGGTTGAGTTTGGGGCGACTGAGCTCTGCATGCAGGGGGGGATCCATCCGGATCTGACGCTGGAGGAGTACGGGCGTTGGTTGAAGCTGGCGAAGGATGTGGCGCCGCAGCTGCACCTGCACGCCTACTCGCCGATGGAGGTTCACTTCATGTGCGAGCGCTCGGGGAAGGGGCCGGACGAGGTCTTCGAGTACCTGATCGAGTGCGGGCTGGGCTCGACGCCGGGGACCGCGGCGGAGGTGCTCGACGATGGGGTGCGGCAGCGGATCTCGCCGAACAAGCTGCCGGCGCAGCGCTGGGTCGAGATCATCGAGGCCTCCCACCGCGCCGGCCTGCGCTCGACCTCGACCGTGATGTTCGGTCACATCGAGGAGCCGCGTGAGCTGGCTCGCCACATGGCGGTGGTGCGGGCGCTGCAGGAGCGCACCGGCGGGATCACCGAGTTCGTGCCGCTGAGCTTCATCCCCTTCAACACGATGCTCGGGCGCACCCACGGGATCGAGGAGATCTCGGCGGACGAGAACCTCAAGCACACCGCCGCCTTCCGCCTCGCCCTCGGCAAGACGATCCCCAACCTGCAGGCGAGCTGGGTGAAGATGGGTCTCGGTGCGGCGACCGAGGCACTGCGCTGGGGCGTCAACGACCTCGGCGGCACGCTGATGGAGGAGAACATCTCGCGCATGGCCGGCTCCCAGCACGGCGTCCGGCTCGAGCCCGAGCAGCTGATCGACGCCGCCCGCGCCGGCGGCCGCGAGCCCGCCCAGCGCACCACGCTCTACGAGATAGTTGAGACTTATTAGCCGAGGGCCTATGGTGAGCCCATCGGTGCTCGGGTCTCACTAGGGGGGAGGTTCCCGGTCCTGGCGGTCTTCTCGCTGCTCGGACTGGCGGTCGTCGTCTGCACGGTGATGCTGCTCGGCCTCACGCCCTGGGAGCCCAAGGACTCGGTCCCTCGTCTGGCGCCGCCGGCGCCCGAAGCGCGAGTCGGCAACGCGGTTGCCGTGCCGGGCGTCGGTCCCGCTGTCGCGGTGGTGCGGGCCGCCGTCGGTCCGGGCAAGGCCGAGCTCGTCAGCGGCTCGACGGTACGGCCGAACGAGGGCGACGGACGCCAGGGCCGGCACCCGGCTGGCCCCGCCCTTGCTGTGGCCGTGCCCGTAGCCAAGCAGTCCGGAGATCAGCCGGAAGCGGCGCCTCCGGCTGAAACTGCGCCGCCATCCGAAGCTCCACCCGCCGCTGCGACACCGGAGCCCGAACTGGCGGCGGCTCCCATAACGCCGCCGAGCACTCCTTCTGTGGGCAAGACGCCGGGCGGTCCTGTGGCCGCCGGCTCCCCCGGGAGCCCGGGCGAAGCGGAAGAAGAAGCGGGGGAGGGACAGGAAGAACCGAGCGAAGGCGAAGAAGAAGCCTGTGCGGGCGACGAATACACGCTGACGATCACGCCGCCGGGAGCAGAAGGTGAATCGGTGGCGATCGTGCTCGAGCACCTCGGCGCCGACGGCAGCGTCGAGACGCTCGACCTCGAGGGAGACCTCGAGGACGCGCGCAGTCTCGTCCTGCAGCTCACGGCCGAAGGCAGCTGCGTCGCGGTCGAAGTCGTTCCGCCCTCGCCCGCCGCCACCTAGTCCGATGCGGGCGATGCTCCTGGAGCGCCAGCGGCAGCCACTGCGGCTCGCCGATGTGCCGGAGCCGACCCCGGACGCCGGCCAGGTGCTGATCCGGGTTCAGGCCTGCGGTGTCTGCCGAACCGACCTGCACATAGTCGACGGCGACCTCGAGCGGCCGAAGCTGCCGCTCGTGCTCGGCCATCAGATCGTCGGCACGGTGCTCGAGGGCGGCGAGGGGGCGGAGCGCTTCGAGGCCGGACAGCGGGTCGGCGTTCCCTGGCTCGGCTGGACCTGCGGCGAGTGCCGTTACTGCCGCTCGGGCCGGGAGAACCTCTGCGATCGCGCTCGCTTCACCGGCTACGACATCGACGGCGGCTACGCCGAGCTCGCGGTCGCCGACGAGCGCTTCTGCTTTCCGATCCCGGAGGGCTACCCGGACGAGCAGGCGGCGCCGCTGCTCTGCGCCGGGCTGATCGGCTACCGGGCGCTGCGCCTGGTCGGTGAGGCCGAGCGGATCGGCTTTTACGGCTTTGGCGCCTCGGCCCACATCCTCTGCCAGGTCGCCGCCCACCAGGGCCGGCGAGTCTTCGCCTTCACCCGTGAGGGCGACGAGGAGGGCCAGGCCTTTGCCCGCGAGCTCGGCGCCGAGTGGGCGGGATCGTCGGGCGAGGCGCCGCCGGAGGAGCTCGACGGCGCGATCGTCTTCGCTCCCGTGGGCGCGCTGATGACGACCGCCCTGCGGGCGAGCGCCAAGGGCGCCCGCATCATCAGCGCCGGCATCCACATGAGCGACATCCCGAGCTTCCCCTACGAGCAGCTCTGGGGCGAGCGCACGCTCGGCTCGGTCGCCAACCTGACCCGTGAGGACGGCGAGGAGTTCCTCGCGGTCGCGCCGCGGGTCCCGGTCCGCACCGAGGTCGAGCTGCACCCGCTCGAGGACGCCAACCAGGCCCTCGACTCGATCCGCGACGGCAGCCTCCGCGGCGCCGCGGTCCTCACTATCTGAAGAGGTCGTCGCTGCGGGGGCGACGGAGGGCCCGGGCGCCGGGGCCGTCCGCGGCGGTGACGAAGCGCTCGAGGCCGCGGAGGACGACGGCGGGGACGCGGCTGTCCTTGCCGCGAATGAGGTCGGCTGCCGCTGCGGCCTCGTCGGCGACGGCGATCAGGGTGGCCTCGAGCTCGCGGCCATGGGCGTCATGGCGGCCGCGCCAGTCATCAAGCGGCTGCAGGCCGGCGCAGCCAATCGCCACCTCGGCCTGACCGAGGCGCCAGGCGCGCCCAAAGCTGTCGCTGATCACGATGCCGACGGGCGTGACCGGCAGTTCGTCGCGGATGCGCCGGGCCGAGGCATCGGGATCCTCGGGTAGGAGGCAAACGGTGTCGCCTTCGGGCAGGTTGGAGCTGTCGATGCCGGCGTTGGCGCAGACGAAGCCGTGAAGGGTCTCGACGATCAGGACCCCACCCTCGGCGCGCAGGACCTCGCTGCTCTCCTCCAGCACCAGCTCGACAAGCGCCGGCTCCTTGCCCAGCACGGCGGCGAGCTTGCGCGCTTCTGCGCCCGGGATGACGGAGGAGAGGCGGCGCAGGCGCCCCTCGGCCTTGGAGACGATCTTCTGCGCGATCACGACGACGTCGCCTGTGCGCACCTCGGCGCGTTCCCCGATCAGCTCGCCGAGTGGTGCGCCCTCCTCGATCTCGGGGAGGCCGGCAATCGGCAGCACACGGAGTTCGCCTCCAAGGCCCGTCTCGGGCTGCTCGCTCATATGCCCAGCGCCTTCGCCGTTCGCTTTGCGCGCCCACGTTCCCGCTCCAAGGCCATGGTCAGCGCAACCACGTCGGCGGGCGTGTCGAGGTCCAGGGCCAGCGAGGGCAGCTCCTCGACGCCGTAGGGGACTCCGGCCTCGCGGGCGGCGGCGACGTGGCGGGCGCAGCTGCCCTCGCCGAAGGAGGGCTCGATCGCGTCCGGCGGCGCCAGGGCCAGCGCGTTGGTGCCGGTGCCGTGGCGGTCCGGCACGACCCCGACGTATCGCTCCGGCATCCCGGTCAGCAAGCGCTCGAGCTCGCGCGGAGCCAGCAGCGGGCAATCGATCGGGAGCAGCACGACGCGCTCGGCGCCGAGCTCACGGGCGCGAGCGATGCCGGCAAGCGCGGCGCCGGAGTGGCCGCCCTGGTCCGGGTCGGAGATCAGCTCGGCACCTGCCGCCGCCGCCAGCTC
Source organism: Solirubrobacterales bacterium (assembly GCA_035549645.1). Lineage (GTDB taxonomy): Bacteria > Actinomycetota > Thermoleophilia > Solirubrobacterales > 70-9 > VRUE01. Next base: position 4,597 of record DASZQM010000058.1, read on the forward strand.
GATCGCGCGCGGCTCACTGGTGACGACGACGGTGCGCTCGATCGAGCGCGTCGCCGCGATCGCCTCCAGCACGTCCTCCAGCATCGCCGCGGCCAGTTCGGCGCGGTGCGAGGCGCCCATCCCCGGCGCCAGCCGCTGCTTCGCCGCAGCGAAGCGCTTGACCGGCAGGACGGCGGTCGCGTTCAAGCTGCGAGAGAGGAGATGTCAGGCACCTTCGATCAGGCTAGCGGCGTAGTCGAGGACGATGCGGGCCAAGCGGACCCGGCCGGCGGAGCCGTCCATCAGGGTCGCGGTGGCGAGGGTTGGGATCTCGCTCGGCGGCGGGTCCGGATCGCCCTCGTCGACGATCATCGCGTCGATCAGGCCGGCGTAGAGGGAGGCGACGCCCGCGGCGGTCGAGGGCCGTCCCAGTGCCTGCATGAAGCGCTCGGTCGGGCCCTTGACGACCTGGCCGGCGACGAAGGGGCTGACCGCGACGACCGGCACGCCGAACTGGCGGATCGCCTCGCGCATCCCCGGCACGGCGAGGATCGGGCCGATGCTGATCACCGGGTTGGAGGGGCCGACGACGATCGCCTCGGCGGAGCGCAGCGCCTCCAGCACCTCCTTGCTCGGCTCGGCCTCGGCGATTCCGTCGAGCTCGACCCCGTGCACCTCGGGCTGGCCGCCGTCGACGATCAGGTATTCCTGCAGGCCGCGCACGCCCGCGGCGGTGTGGACCTTGGTCCGCACCGGCGTCTCGCACATCGGCAGCACCCGCGCCTCGACCCCGAGCGAGCGGGCGATCTGCGCCTGGGCGCCCGTGTAGCTGCCGCCCTCTTCGACGAACTGGCGGCGGTAGAGGCAGGCGGCGAGGTCGCGGTCGGAGAGGCCGAACCAGCTCGGTGCACCGAGCTTGGTCAGGCGCTCGAAGACGGTGAAGCTGTCGTCCCGCAGTCCCCAGCCACGCTCCTCGTCGATTTCGCCGCTGAGCCAGTAGGTGACGAGGTCGGGGTCGGGGGAGACGTGGACGCCGAAGGTCTCGATGTCGTCGCCCGTGTTGGCGATGACGGAGAGGTCGGAGCCGATCTCCTCCTGCATCCCGGCCGCGAGCTTGGCGCCGCCGGTGCCACCGGCGAGGAGCGCGATCCTCATCGCGCCCGACCCGCCCTTGACCGCGCCGCGCTCACGCCCAGTGGTCGGCGTCGGGCAGGTTGGTCAGCTTGATCCCGGCGTGGGCCTTGTAGCGGGTGTTGACCGAGATCAGCATCGGGGTGAGCTGCTCGACGATGCGGGCCATCTCCAGGGCGCCGGCGTTGACCGGGCGCAGGCCGGGGATCAATTCGATCAGCCGGGCGACACGGGCCTTGTCGGCCTTGCGGTCGCCGCAGACCAGGATGTCCTCGTCGAGCTTGGCCTCGGGATTGGCGAGCGTCGGCGCGCCGACGGTGTGCAGGGCGGCGACGACGGTCACGCCCTCGGGCACCATCTCCTGCGCCTGCTGGGCGGCCGAGCCCTGCCAGACGCCGAGCGAGCGGGTCGCCTTGCCGCTCACCGCGGCGGCGAGCGGCACCGTGCAGTCGACCAGGATCTGCCCCGGCTGCAGCGCCTCGCGCAGGTTGTTGAGGTTCTCCGACTGGGCACGGAAGGGGACGGTGAGGAAGACGATCTCCGCCTGGCGTGCCGCCTCGCCGTTCTCGAGGCCACGGACGTCGGCGTCGGGCACCGTCTCGCGCAGCTTCGCCGCCGCCTCCTCGGCCCGCTCGGCCGAGCGGGAGCCGAGCACGATCGGGGCGCCCGCCTGGGCCCAGCGCGTGGCGAGGCCGGCGCCGAGCGCGCCGGTGCCGCCGATGATCGGGATGGTGGGGAGGTCCGCCACGGGTCGGCCAGTCTATGCTGCTCGGCGCATGAGGCTGGAGGGACGCAAGGCACTGGTGACCGGCGGCGCCAGCGGCATCGGCGCCGCGATCGCCGCCCGCCTCGCCGCCGAGGGCGCCGAGGTCTGGGTCGGCGACGTCGACACCGAGGGCGCCGAGCGCGTCGCCGGCGAGGTCAACGGCCACGCGGTCG
>DASZQM010000059.1:0-23014 GCA_035549645.1 Solirubrobacterales bacterium
GGTGCGGGATCGGACTCACCGTGACCACGAGCGTCGTAGGCGATCGCCTCGAAGCCGCCGCGCTCGAGCCGCCGCGAGCCGTGGACCACCGAGCGCCGGGTCGCGGTCAAGCCGTGACAGAGAACGATCGGCGACCCCTCCCCCGCGACCTCGCCACGAAGAGCCACCTCTCGTCCGCTGACGAACTGGCGCGGATCTCCCCCGGCCCCGCCGGCCACGCTCAGTCCAGGCCGGCGAGAGCCCGCTCGATGTCCTCGACCGACTGGTAGGTCGAGCCGGTGCGGGAGACGTGGCGGTAGCGGATGATTCCTTCGGCGTCGATGACGAAGATCGCCCGCTGGACGTAGCGCCCGCCCGGGGTCTCCTTCAGCTCGGTGAAGCGGGCCAGCGGCCCCAGCCAGCCGGTGACGCCGTAGCTCTTGCTGACCGCGAGGTCCTCGTCGGCGAGCAGCGGCACGTTCAGTTCCTGCTCTTCGACCCAGCGCTCGTGCGAGTCGACCGACTGCGGCGAGATGCCGACGACTTCGGCGTTGAGACCGTCGAGCTTGTCGGCGTTGTCGCGGTAGGAGCAGAACTGCTTGGTGCAGACCGTGGTCGCGTCGCCCGGGTAGAAGGCGAGGACGACGTTCTTGCCGCGGTGCTCGGAGAGCCTGAAGCTCTGCCCTTCGGTGCCCGGCAGCTCGAAATCTGGCGCTGCGTCTCCTACGTCGACCTTGGCCATCGACGTGAGACTACCGCTAGCCCTTTTCGATCGAGATCTTTTCGATCAGGACGGTCTGTTTGGGTTTTTCGGCCGCGGTGCCGAGTTCCCCGATTCGTTCGACTACGTCCATCCCCTTGTCGACCTTTCCGACCAGGGCGTATTCGGGCGGCAGTCCCGCATCAGCTCCGAGAACGACGAAGAACTGGCTGCCCGAAGCGCCCGGGGGCTCGGCGGAGCTCTTTGCCATCGCCACGACGCCTTTGGTGTAGGAGAGGTTCGCGGGGGGCTTCTCGACCACCGTGTAGCCGGGGCCGCCGGTGCCCGTCCCAAGCGGATCTCCGCCCTGGATGACGAAGCCGGGGGCAATGCGATGAAACGTCAGGTCATCGTAGAAGCCTTCTTCGCTGAGGAAGACGAAGGAGTTGACCGTCTTCGGCGCCCGGGAGGCGTCGAGGGCGATGTCGAACGTGCCACAGCTCGTTTCCACCACCGCGGTCAGCGATTCGCTCTTCTTCACCGTTTGCGGCGGCGCTTCGAAGCTGACCTTCTTTGCCGGCGGCGCTTCGACTTCCTTGCAGCCGGCGGCGCTGGTCCCGCTCGAGGAGTCGCTCCCTCCCCCACTGCGACCGATCAGGATCACGGCCACGATCACGACCGCGACCGCCGCGAAAACGGCGAGGAAGATCCAGCGACGGTCGACGCCCTCCTGCATTGGCCGGAACCCTAGAGGATGGGTCCGCCGTCAGCGACTTGCGATCATCGCCGCGTGGAAGCTTCGCCACTGGAGCCGCTCGCCGCCGCCGTGTTGCACGTGCCGGCGCCAGAGCGGGCGCTCGTGGTCGGCTGCGACGACGGTGGCGCCGCGCTCTTCCTCGCCCGCGAGTTCCCCGGGGCTCGCGTGCGGGGCGTCGATCGCTCGCCTGACCGCATTCGCGAAGCACAGGCCAAGGTCGGGCTCGACCCCGAGGGACGGGTTGCCTTCAAGCAGGCGGGCAGACGCTCGCTCCCGTATCCCGACGAGTTCTTCGACCTGATCGCCCAGACCGGCGGCCCGCTGCTGCCGGCCGAGACGGCCCGGGTCCTGCGTCCGGGTGGCTTCTTCATCCATGCTCTGCTGAGGCCCCCGCGGTTCGCTCCCGCACCTCGCCGGCGCCTGCTCGAGTGGCGCCTCGCCCAGCACTATTTCGAGCCTCGACAGGAAGGGGAGGCCGGGGACGGCAACTTCTTCGTCGCCCGGCTCGACCGCAACCGCTGAACGCAGCAGGGCATTTAGTCTGCGGCGCAGCATGGGTATCGAGGGAATGCCGCTGACGCTGCTCGTCAACCCAGCGTCCGCGCACGGGCGCACCCTGAAGCTGCTGCCGGCGGTGGAGCAGGAGCTCGACGCGCGGCGAATCCCCTTTCGGGTCGAGCGCACTCGCGGGCTCGAGCACGGCGTCGGGCTGGCCCTGGGTGCGGTCGAGGCCGGCGAGCTCCCCGTCGTGATCAGCGGCGACGGCCTCCTCGGCGCCGTCGGTGGAGCGATGGCCGGCGCCGAGACCCCGCTCGGGGTCATCCCCGGCGGCCGCGGCAACGATCTCGCCCGCGTCCTCGGCATCCCCAGCGACCCGGCCGCGGCCGTCGCGGTCCTCGCCGGCGGGGAGACGCGCCGAATCGACGTCGGCGAGGCAAATGGCAAGCGCTTCCTCGGCATCGTCAGCGTCGGCTTCGACTCGGAAGCGAACCGGCTCGCCAACGAGACCAGCTTCATGCGCGGCAACCTCGTATATGCCTACGCGGCGTTGCGGACGCTGCTGAGCTGGAAGCCCGGCCGCTTCACGATCCGGGTCGGCGAGGAGCGCCATCGCTTCAGCGGCTACTCCGTCTCGGTCGCAAACAGCCGTGCCTTCGGTGGCGGGATGTTCATCGCGCCCGACGCAGAGCTCGACGACGGGGAGTTCGACATCGTCACCGTCGGCGAGGTCGGCAAGCTGCGCTTCGTGAGTAACCTGCCGAAGGTGTTCAAGGGCACTCACGTCGATGAGGACGAGGTTCGCGTCTTCCGTGCGGCCCAGCTCGAACTGACTGCAAGCAGGCCCTTTCCCGTCTACGCCGACGGCGAGCACCTGACCGACCTCCCGGCCACCCTGCGGGTCCTGCCGCGCGCCCTCAGCGTCCTCGTTCCGGCCGCCGCCGAGGCCTAGGTGCTCTTCGGCGCCAAGCTCACGGCCGCGCGCGCGGTCGGCGCTGCCAGCCGTGCCAGCGGGAGAGGCGGCGGCACCACCCTGCCGGGGCGGCTGCTGTTGCGGATGGCACCGGACGCGATCGCCCGGCTCGGCATCCGGCTCGATCGCGGCACAGCGATCGTCAGCGCGACCAACGGCAAGACCACCACGGCGGGAATGATCGCCTCAGCCCTCGAGGCGGCCGGCCGTCATCCCGTCCACAACCGGGCCGGGTCCAACATGACCTGGGGCGTCGCCACCGCGCTGCTGGAGCAGAAAGGCGAGGAGGGCCTCTTCGAGGTCGACGAGGCCTGGCTCTCCAAGGTCGCGGAGCAGCTCGATCCCACGCTGGTCGTTCTCGGCAACCTCTTTCGCGATCAGCTCGACCGCTACGGCGAGATGGAGGTGCTGGCGGGGGACTGGGCGAAGACCGTGGCGGCGCGGGCCGGCCACAGTCGCTTCGTGCTCAACGCCGACGACCCGACGATCGCCGATCTTGGCCGCGACGAGCGCGGCGAGCAGCGACCGGGAGTCGTCTACTTCGGCATCGAGGACGCCTCGCAGGCGCTGCCCGAGCTGCAGCACGCTTTCGACGCCAAGCACTGCCGCCGCTGCGGTCACCCCTACACCTACGAGCGCGCCTTCGTCGGCCATCTCGGTCATTACGCGTGCCCCGGCTGCGGCGCCCAGCGCCCCCGGCCGGACGTCGCCGCGACGGCGATCTCGCTGCACGGCATGGATGGCTCGCGCCTCACCGTCCGCACGCCGGCCGGCGAGCTCGAGCTCGAGCTGCCCCTGCCCGGCCTCTACAACGTCTACAACGCCCTCGCCGCGATTGCCGCCGCCCTGGAGTTGGGCGTGCCGGCTGACACGATCGGCGGCGCGCTCAAAACGATGCGGGCGGCCTTCGGCAGGGTCGAGACGATCGCGATCGGTTCGACCCTGCTCTCGATCCTGCTGATCAAGAACCCGGCCGGCGCCAACGAGGTCCTGCGCACCCTGCTGCTGGAGGCGGGCAGCGAGAAGCTCGACCTCTGGATCGGCCTCAACGACAAGATCGCCGACGGGCGCGACGTCTCCTGGATCTGGGACGCCGACTTCGAGCTGCTCGCGAGCGGAGTCCGCCGCGTCACCTGTGCCGGAACCCGCGCGCCCGAGATCGCCCTGCGCCTCAAGTACGCCGGCTGGCCCGAGGACGCGATCGTGGTCGAGCCGAGCATCGAGCGCTCGCTGGACCAGGCCCTCGCCGCAGCCGGAGAGCGGCTCTTCGCACTCCCCACCTATACCGCCCTCCTGGAGCTGCGCAAGCTGCTTGCCAGCCGCGGCCTCGCCGAGGACTTCTGGCGGTGAACTCAGTCGTCTGGCACGAAGTCGAGTGCGGCGCCTACACCGCCGACCTGGCGCTCTGGGAGGAGATGGCCGACCAGACCGACAAGCCGATCATGGAGCTGGGCTGTGGGGCCGGCCGGGTCACGCTCCATCTTGCCCACCGCGGCGCCTACCTCGTGATCGGGCTCGACTGGGATCCGGACCTGGTCGCCGCCGTCTGGGAACGCTCCGGCAAGATCCCCGGCGACGCCGAGCTCGCCGACGTCCGCAGCTTCGAGTTCGCGACCAAATTCAGCCTCGTGATCGCGCCGATGCAGGTGATCCAGCTGCTGCCGACGAGCAACGACCGGATCGAGTGCCTCTCCTGCGTGATCGACAACATGCTGCCCGGCGGGCGCGCCGCGTTCGCGATCGTCGAGGAGCTGCCCTACCTGCCGCCCGGCAGCGCCGCACCGCCGCTGCCCGACGTGCGCCAGATCGAAGGCTGGATCTACTCGAGCCTCCCGCTGGAGCCGATCGTCGGCCCGGAAACGGTGCTGCTGCGCCGCCTGCGACAGACGGTTGACCCGGACGGCAACATGAGTGAGGAGATGAACGAGATCGAGCTGACGATCCTCTCCGCCGAGACCCTCGAAGAGGAGGGCCGCAGCGTCGGCCTGATCCCCGCCGGCCGGCGCGAGATCCCCTCGACCGAAGCGCACGTCGGCTCCACCGTCGTGCTCTTCGAGAAGGAGGCCTGATGGAGCTTCGCCTGCTCGCGCTCTACCCGGAGCAGATGAACATCTACGCCGACCGCGGCAACATCCTCTTCCTGCAGCGACGCTGCGAGTGGCGGGACATCGGGTTTGCGCTCGCCAGCGCGGGGCCAGGCGAGGCGTTCGACCCCGGCGCCCACGACCTGGTCTACCTCGGCGGCGGCCAGGACCGCGACCAGGTCGCCGTCGCCGCCGACATGGTCGAGAGCAAGCGCGAGGCGCTCGCAGCAGCCATCGGCGATGGCGCCGCGATGCTGGCCGTCTGTGGCGGCTACCAGCTGCTCGGCCACAGCTACCAGCTCGACGAGGAGCGTCTGCCGGGGCTTGGCCTGGTCGACCTGGAGACGGTGCGCGAGCCCGGCCCGCGCCTGATCGGCAACGTCGCGATCGAGGCCGACCTCGGCGACGGGCCAAAGACCCTCGCCGGGTTCGAGAACCACGGCGGCCGCACCTACCTCGGCGACGCCGAACCGCTTGGCCGAGTGCTCGAGGGGTTCGGCAACAACGGCAAGGACGGCTTCGAGGGCGTGCGTCGCGACAACCTGATCGGCACCTACCTGCACGGCCCGCTGCTGCCCAAGAACGCCTGGCTCGCCGATCGTCTGATCGAACTGGCCTTGGAGCGGCGCTACGGCTCCAGCCCCGACTTGGAGCCGCTCCCCGATGCGCTAGAGCGAGCCGCGCACGAGAGCGCCAGGCTGGCCGCCGGGCTTCGATGAAGCGCTGCCCGGGTTCCCACCCCGGTAATGCTTCATCGAAAGCGGTTCATCGGCCGCTGGAGCCGAAGCCGCCCTCGCCGCGGGCCGAATCGGCCAGTGCCGCGCGCTCGACCGGCTCGGCGAGAGCGACCGGGGCGATCACGAGCTGGGCGATCCGATCGCCGGGCTCGACGCGGAAGAGGTCGGCGGGATCGGTGTTGAGCAGCAGCACGCGGATCTCACCGCGGTAGCCGGAATCGATCAGGCCGGGGGCGTTGACCAGGGCGATGCCGTGCTTCTTGGCCAGGCCCGAGCGGGGCAGGACCAGGCCGGCGTGACCTGCCGGAATCTCGACCGCGACCCCGGTGCCGACGCTCCAGCGCTCGCCGGGGCCGATGTGGGCGGCCTCGCAGGCGTAGAGGTCGAGCCCGGCGTCGCCCTCGTGCGCGCGGGTGGGCAGGACAGCGTTCTCGTTGAGGCGCGCTATCGGCAGTTCCACGGGCGGCAGACTAGACGAGTGGGCCGCGACTAGGCGACGGCGAGATCGTCGAAGCGGTGCAGCTCGGCGACAGGAACCTTCGCCTTGACCAGGACGCCGTCGGCGCGCTCGGTTCGCTCGAGGTCACCGGCGATCTCGTGCAGCTCGTGCAGGCGCCCGCCCTCGGCGTAGGGCACCAGCAGCTCGACCTCGGCCAGGGTGTCCTCGAAGGCGGCCTCGATCCGCTCGCGCAGCTGATCGAGGCCGTCGCCGTCGATCGCGGAGACGAGCACCGCGCCGGGGTGGCGGAGCAGCGCCTCGGCCCGGTCCTCCTCGCTGAGCAGATCCGACTTGTTGAGCACGAGCAGGCGCGGCTTGTCCCCCGCTCCGATCTCCTCGAGGACCTCGTCGACCGCCTTCATGTCGGCGTCGCGCCTCTCCTCCGATGCCGCCGCGTCGACGACGTGCAGGATCAGGTCGGCCAGCACCGTCTCCTCGAGGGTTGCCTTGAAGGCCTCGACCAGCTGGTGGGGCAGCTTCTCGATGAAGCCGACCGTGTCGGTGAGCAGGTAGTCGCGCCCGGAGAGCTCGACGCTGCGCGTGGTCGGATCGAGCGTGTGGAAGAGCCGATCGCCGACGCCGACCTCTGCCCCGGTGAGCGCGTTCAGCAGCGTCGACTTGCCGGCATTGGTGTAGCCGGCGAGGGCGACCCGGGGCAGCGAAGATTTCTCCCGGCGGGCCCGCATCACGCCGCGGTTGCGCTCCAGTCGCGCCAGGCGGCGGCGCAGAGCGGCGATGCGATCGCGAGCCAAGCGGCGGTCGGTCTCGATCTGGCTCTCACCCGGACCCCTGGTGCCGATGCCGCCGCCGAGGCGCTCCAGGTGCGTCCAGAGCCCGCGCATGCGGGCGAGGTTGTACTCGAGCTGGGCCAGCTCGACCTGCAGCTTGCCCTCGGCCGAGTGGGCGTGGTCGGCGAAGATGTCGAGGATCACCGCGGTGCGGTCGATCACCGGCACTCCCAGGGCGCTCTCCAGGTTGCGCTCCTGGCGCGGCGCCAGCTCGTCGTCGCAGGCGACGAGGTTGGCGTCGCAGGCGGCGATTTCGGCTTTCAGCTCCGCCAGCTTGCCGCGGCCGACGTAGCGGTCGGGATCGGGCGCCTCGCGCTGCTGCACTGCCTCGCCGGCGGTGGCGACGCCGGCAGTGCGCAGCAGCTCCTTCAGCTCGGCCAGCGGGTCGCCGTCCTCGCGGCCGCTGACGATGCCGATAGCGAGCGCCCGCTGGCGCGCACGGGGGTTGGAGACGCCGGCACCACCGGCGCCGTAGCGCGACTCCACCCGCCTTCCGTTTCGGGACCTCTCCACTTCTCTTGATTGTAGGTGGGTAGGCTTCCGCCCCGTGAAGGTCTTCGTCACGGGCGGAACGGGCTTCATCGGCGGCGAGGTGGTGCGCCAGCTGTGCACCCGCGGCGACGACGTCGTCTGCCTGGTCCGCAGCCCCGACAAAGCGACGAAGCTGCGCGAGCTGGACTGCAAGCTGGTCGAAGGCGATCTCGGCGACGCCGAGGCGATGCGCGTCGGCATCGAGGGCTGCGAGGGGCTGATCCACGCCGCGGCGATGTACGAGGTCGGCATTCCGGCCAAGCAGCACCCGGCGATGTACGAGGCCAACGTGCGCGGCAGCGAACGGGTGCTGCGAGCGGCACAGGAGGCCCAAGTCGGCAAGATCGTCTACGTCTCGACCGTCGGCACCTTCGGCAACACCCACGGCAAAGTGGTCGACGAGAGCTATCGCAACCCTGGCAAGGAATTCACCTCGTACTACGAGGAGACCAAGCTCGAGGGACAGCAGGTCGCCGAGCGGATGATGGCCGAGGAAGGCCTGCCCTGCGTGATCGTGCAGCCTGGCGGCGTCTACGGCCCCGGCGACGAATCGCAGATCGCCGACCTGCTGAAGGAATTCTTCGCCGGGCGGCTCTTTCTGCTGCCCTTCCCCGAGCTCGGCATCTGCCTCTCCCACGTCGAGGACATCGCCGCCGGCATCCTGCTCGGCCTCGACAAGGGCAAGGTCGGCGAGACCTACGTGATCAGCGGTCCGGCGACGACGATGCGCGAGGCGATCGAGACGATCGCCAAGGTCAGCGGGCGCAAGGCCCCCAGGCGCGACATGCCGACAGCGGCGATGAAGGCGCTGACGCCGATCGGCCCCCTCGTCGGCAAGCTGATCGGCCAGCCGCCGAACCTGCGTGAGCTGATCTCCTCGGCCGACGGGGTCACCTTCTGGGCCAGCTACGAGAAGGCGGGACGCGAGCTGGGCTACGCCCCCCGGGGCATCGAAGAGGGCATACGCCAGACGCTGGAGCAGGACGACCGCTTTCCCGATCCCGTGGCCTGAGGGAACGCGATGCGTGTAATCGACGTGGTGCACCTGGGGCGGCCGCATGTGATCGGCTGCTGGGAGGTCGATGGAATGCTCGTTGACCCCGGGCCGCAGTCTTCGATGGAGACGCTGCTTGAGGCGATCGGGGATGAGCAACCGCGCGCATTGCTGCTCACCCACATCCACCTCGACCACGCCGCTGCCAGCGGCGCTCTGGTGCGCCGCTGGCCCGAGCTCGAGGTCTACGTGCACGAGCGCGGCGCCCCGCACCTGATCGATCCCTCGAAGCTGCTGGCCAGCGCCGAGCGGCTCTACGGCGACCAGATGGAGTACCTCTGGGGCGAGATCGTCCCGGTGCCCGAGGCCAACGTGAAGCCGCTGGCAGGCGGCGAGGAAATGCTCGGCATGCGCGTCGCCTACACGCCCGGTCACGCCTCTCACCACGTCTGCTATTTCCACGAGGACTCCGGCACCGCCTTCGTCGGCGACGTCGCCGCCGTCCGCATCCCCGGCGTCGAGGAGATCGTGCCCCCCACCCCGCCGCCCGACATCGACATCGAGACCTGGCTCGACTCGATCGCGACGGTCGAAGCGTGGCGCCCCGAGCGCCTCGCCCTCACCCACTTCGGCGCGATCGAGGAGCCGGCGGAGCATCTCGAGATCGTGCGCCGGCGCCTGCGCGAGGAGGCCGACCTCGCCCGCGAGCTGTCAGAGGACGAGTACGAGCGTCACCACCGCGAGCGCGTCGCTGCCACCGCCAACAGCGAAGAGGTCGCCCTGGAGATGATCCAGAGCGTCCCGCCCCAGTACCAGTGGCGCGGCCTCGATCGCTACTGGCACAAGCGCGCCGAGCGCGAAGGCGCCTAGTCCGCAGACGGCGTCTACGCCAGGTATTTGCGCATCCGCTCGACCGCCTCGGAGATGCGGTCGTCGGGCGTGGTCAACGAGATGCGGAAGAAGCCCTCGCCGCTCGGCCCGTACATCGAGCCCGGCGAGACCACCACGGCCGCCTCTTCGAGCACCAGCTCGGCGAACGAGGTCGAGGTGTGGCCCTCGGGTACCGGCGCCCAGACGTAGATCGTGCCCTTCGGGGCGTTCACCTCGACGCCGATCTCGCGCAGGGCGCTGACGACGAGGTCGCGGCGGCGGGTGTAGGTCTCGTTCATCCGCTCCAGCGGTCCGCTCGGACCCTCCAGGGCGGCGACGCCGGCCATCTGCACGGCCTCGAAGAGGCCCGAGTCGACGTTGGTCTTCAGGCGCCAGTAGGTCTGCACGGCGTCGGCGTTGCCGAGGATCGCGGCGCAGCGCCAGCCAGTCATGTTGTAGCCCTTGGAGAGCGAGAAGACCTCGACCCCGACCTCCTTGGCGCCGGGGGTGGCGAGGAAGCTGGGCGCGACGTAGCCGTCGTAGGTGGTCTCCGAGTAGGCGTTGTCGTGGACGACGAGGATCTCGTGCTCGCGGGCGAAGGAGACGACCCGCTCGAAGAACCCCTCGGGGACGATGGCGCCGGTCGGGTTGTTGGGGAAGTTGATGAACATCAGCCGCGCCTTGGCCGCGACCTCGGCCGGAATCGCGGCCAGATCGGGGGCGAAGCCCAACTCGGGCACGAGCGGCAGCAGCTCCGGCGTGGCGCCGGCGAGGATCGGCCCGCCGGTGTAGACCGGGTAGCCGGGATCCGAGGCGAGGGCGACGTCGCCCGGGTCGAGGAAGGCGAAGCAGAGGTTGTAGATGCACTCCTTGGCGCCGATCGCCGGGATCACCTCGTTTTCGGGGTCGATCCCGACCCCGAAGCGCCGGTCGTAGAACTCGGCGAAGGCCTGGCGGAACTCCTCGCGGCCGCGGTTGCTCGGGTACTTCTGGTTGCCGTTCTCGGCGACCGCCTCCTGCATCGCCTTGACCACGTGCGGGTAGGTCGGTTCGTCGGGATCGCCGATGCCGAGGCTGATGATGTCGATGCCGGCGGCGCGCTTGTCGGCGATCGTTCGCTCCAGCTCCTGGAACTTGTACGGAGGCATCGCCTCCAGCCGTTTGGACGGATCGGAGATTCCCATCGGCGCGGAAATCTATTCGTCCAGCGCCGAGAGCGCCGCCAGCAGCTCCGGCGAGAGCTCGCCCGAGGCGATCGGCTCGGCCCAGCCGGTCAGCGTCACGTCGAGATCGTCCGTGATCGCCACCTCCAGCTCGCCGCCGTCGAGCTCGACCGTGATCGGGCTCGGGGCGCCGCCGAGGAACGCGGTCACCGCCGCCCCGCTGGCCCCGGTGCCTGAGGAGAGCGTCTCCCCCACGCCGCGCTCGAAGATCCGCGCCCGCACCCGGCTGCCGTCGACGCGCAGGAAGGAGACGTTGGTGCGGTTGGGGAAGAGCTCGCTGGCTTCGATCGCAGGCCCGATCTCGCCCAGATCGAGCTCCTCCAGCCCCTCCTCGACGAGGATCGCGCACTGCGGGTTGCCGATCGAGACGTGCTGAAAGCCCCACTCGCGCCCAGCGCTCGCGACCGTGCCGCGCCCGTCGGCACCGCCCGAGGGAAAATCCTTCGAAGTCGTGCTCGCTCGCCCCATCTCGACCGAGCAGGTCCGCTCCGAGGTGATCGTCGGCGTCACCGGTCCGGCGGCGGTGAGGATCGAGAAGGTGTCGGCGTCAGTCCAGCCGTTGCGGCGCAGGTAGAGGATCGCCTCCCGCGCTCCGTTGCCTGAGAGCTCGGCCTCAGAGCCATCGGGATTGAAGATGCGCAGCTCGGCGACATAGCGGGGGTCTTCGCTGCTCGAGAGCAGCAGCACACCGTCAGAGCCGATCCCGAAGTGCGGGTCGCAGATCCGCCGCACCCGCGCCGACGTCAACTCCCATGGAAGCTCCGCCGCCTCGACGATCAGGTAGTCGTTGCCCAGCGCCTGCCACTTCTCGAATCTCACGGCGCGGAGCCTAGTCTCAGGCAGCGACGGCGGGCGTGCGCTCGCGCAGGCGTACGCGCAGGCCCTTCGGGCTCATCGTGAAACCGAGGTACTCGGTGACCGGCGGCGCCGCGGGGTCAAGCTCGATCTCGAAGTTGCGGGCGATCATTCCCAACGCTGTCTTCGCCTCGAGGAAGGCGAGGTTGCGGCCAGGACAGAAGCGCGGCCCGGCGCCGAAGGTGAGGAAGGACCTCTGGTCGGGCACCGGCAGGTCGCCCTCCTCGTCCAACCAGCGCTCTGGCACGAACTCGTCGGCGCGCACGGTGCTCTGCAGCCCGGCGTAGCGGTGGAGGAGGAAGAGCCGCGTGCCGGCAGGGATGTGCACGCCCTCGATCTCGGTGTCGGCTAGCGGCTCCAGACCCGAGATCGGCGCGACGGGAGTCAATCGCATCGACTCTCTCAGTACGCCCTCGCCGTAGCGGAAGCCCTCGACCGTCTCGTACTCGGTCGCGTAGGGCTGCTCGCCGAGAACCTCGCGGGCCTCCTCGGCCCATTTGGCCTGAATCGCGGGCCGACGGGCGAGCGACCAGATCGTCCAGGCCATCGAGTGCGAGGTGGTGTCCTCGCCGGCGAGCAGCAGAGTGAAGACGTTGCCCATGATTTCCTCGTCGCTGAACGTGCCCTCGGTTTCCTGGGCGGCGATCATGCTCTCGAGGAAGTTCTCCGGCTCCTCGCGCAGTTCCGGTCGCGCCGCGATGCGCTTGCGCGTCTCTTCCATGAAGCCCGAAACCGCCGTCTCGATCGCTGCCATCGAGCGGTCGAGCGCCCGATCCGGCGGCAATTTGAAGTAGCGCCAATACGGAAACGAGACAAAGAGGCGCCGGTTGGTCATCTCGAAGACGTGGTGCAGGTGCCCCTGGAGCTCGTCGTCACCCCGCTCGAGCGTGTTGAGGTCGTGACCGAAGGCAAGCGCCGAGGTGACGTCGACTGTGAAGGCGGAGAGCGCCTGGCCGATCTCGAACCCCTGCCCGCCCTCCGCGGCCACCCGCAGCCTGCCGTAGAGACGCTCCGTGCAGGTGCTGACGATCTCGAAATAGCGCTGCAGGTGGTTGCTGTTGAGAGCGGTGACCGCGAGCCGGCGCGTGCGGCGCCAGTCGTCGCCCTCGGCGGCGAAGACCCCCACCTGACCGACTTCTTCGGTGATCCGAAGGATCTCCCGCCAACGGCGAAATCCGTCAGGACGATCGCGAAGCAGACCGTTGAGCGTCTCGACGTTGCCGACGACGACGATCTTGCGCGTGCCGATGTCGAAGCGAAAGAGCGGCCCGTAGCGCTCGGCCCATTTCTCGACGGTGAGGTGCAGCGTGTCGGGCCGGACCTGGAGAGCATTGCCGAGCACGGGCAGCCGCTTTGGCCCGGACAGATCGTCGATCGAGCGCACGGCCATACCGGGGCCAGTCTCCCAGACGACTCAGGAGGGTTTGGTCAATCGCTCACAGATCGCCGCAGCGACTTCGGCGTCATCGCTTGCACCCCGCTCGATCCAATGCAGGTTGGGAATCTTCCGCATCCAGGTGAGCTGACGCCGCGCGTAATTGCGCGACCGCTGCTGCATCGTCTCCAGATCGCCGCTGAGAACCTCATCAAAGCCCAGGGCCACGCGGGCGGTGCGCGACGGTCCCAGCGCTTCGGCCCGTTCGACCTCCTCGCTTGCACCGCCGGCAAAAATCGCCTCGGTGCGCGCGTCGATCCGCTCGTAGAGCTGCTCCCGATCCATGCTGATTCCAAAGATCTGCGTCGGATGCCGCGTCTCCGGCGACCAAAGCTCCGAGTCCTCCGATTCCGGCGGCGCCTTGACCAACGACAACTCCGCCAGCGCCGCCCGCAAATAGAGCCCCGTCCCCCCCACCACGATCGGCCGCCGCCCCGCCGCCAGCGCCTCATCGACCGCGGCGTGCGCAAGCGGCATGTAATCCCCGACGTTGAACCGCTCGGTCACCGGCACGAACCCCACGAGCTCGTGCTCGAGCCGACCCTGCTCCTCCGCCGTTGCGACGCCGGTAAGGACCGAGAGCCCCTCGTAGACCTGAAGCGCATCGCAGGAGATCGCCACCGGATCCTCCCCCCGCTCCCGAAGAAGTTCCGCCAGCTCGATCGCGGCGCCGGTCTTGCCGACCCCGGTGGGGCCGAAGATCGCAATGACCTGCACGCTTAGAGAGCGCGGCTGAGCAGTCTCTCGGTCCCGGTCAGGGTCTGAGAGGTGGCGGCGGAGATATCGACCTCGACGAATTCGCCGGGGGTCGCGGTGCCCTCGAAGTTGACCGCCTTGTTGTGGCGGGTGCGGCCGCGCAGCCGGGTCTCGTCGGTGCGACTGGTTCCTTCGACCAGGACCTCGACGCTGCGCCCGACGAACCGCTGCGCCCGCTCGGTCGCCCGCCGCTGCACCAACTCGACCAGGCGCTCCATCCGCTCGACCTTGACCGGGTGCGGGATCTGCTCCCCGAACTCGGCCGCCTCGGTTTCGCGGCGCGGCGAGAAGATGAAGGTGAAGGCGCTGTCGTAACCGACCTCGTCGACCACTTCCAGCGTCTGCTCGAAGTCGGCCTCACTCTCGCCGGGGAAGCCGACGATGATGTCGGTGGTGATCGCGCAGTCGGGCACGTGCTCGCGGATCAGCGATACGCGGTCCATGTAGCGCTGGCGATCGTAGGTGCGGCGCATGCGCTTGAGGATCTGGCTGGAACCTGACTGCAGCGGCAGGTGGATGTGCTCGCAGACCGCCGGCAGCTCGGCGTGGGCCCGGATCACGTCCTCCTTCATATCCTTGGGGTGAGGGCTGGTGTAGCGGATCCGCTCGACCCCCGCGATCGCGTCGATCCGGCCCAGAAGCTCGGCGAAGCCGATGCGGCTCTCCCTCGGCAGGTCGCGGCCGTAGCTGTTGACGTTCTGCCCCAGCAGCGTCACCTCGCGCACGCCGTCGGCAGCCAGCGCCTGCGCCTCGAGCACCAGCTCGCCGGGATCGCGGCTCACCTCGCGCCCGCGAGTCGAGGGAACGATGCAGTAGGCGCACCTGCAGTTGCAGCCCTGGGAGACCTGCAGCCAGCCCTGGTACTCGCGCACCCGGCGGGTGGGCAGGTGGCCGGAGAAGTCCTCGAACTCGAAGTAGCCCTGGGCCGTCAGCGAGTCCGAGTTGAGGAACTCGGCGAGCTTGTGGATCTGCCCGGGCCCGAAGGCGACGTCGACGAAGGGAAAGCGCTGGAAGACCTCGTCCTTGACCGATTGTGCCCAGCAACCGCCGACGCCGACGACGCGATCGGGGAATTCGGACTTGAGACGCTTTGCCTCCCCAAGGTGGGCGACGAACCGATTGTCCGCCGACTCGCGAATCGAGCAGGTGTTGAAAAGAATCAGATCCGCCCCGTCCCGCGAATCCGCCTCCTCGTACCCCAGCGACTCCAGCATCCCCCGCATCCGCTCGGAGTCATGCACGTTCATCTGGCACCCGAACGTGGTGACGTGGTAGCGCTTCGCTCCCTCCATGGGCAGCGAGGTTAGCGCCCCAGCAGGGCTATTTGACCGTCAGGGTGCCTTCCATGCCTGCTTCGGCATGACCCGGCACGGTGCAGAGATAGGTGTAGGTGCCCGGAGCGAGATCGGCGGTCACCGAGGTTTTTCCTTCGGTGATCAGGGCCGACTTGGCGATCTCCTTGCCGTTCTGCTCGATCGCCACGTCATGTTCGATCGCGGCGGGGTTTTCGAAGTCGATCGTGACCTTGCCGGGCTTGCTCGTCAGTTCCGTGGTGTCGAAGGCGATTTCGGTCGGAGAGGCCTTGAGCTGGAGGGTTCCACCGGGGCCCTTGGCGGCCGTCTGCGACTTTTCGGTCCCTGCGCTGCCGCCTTTTTCCTGGTCCGCATTGCCTTCCGCACCGGACGCCGGCACGTCGGCCTCCGCTTCTTCGTTCTCCTCGCTCGCCTTGGTGTTCTCGGCCGCTTTGGCCTTTTCCTCGTCCTGAGCGTGGAGCACGGCGAAGGTCGTGGCGCCGGCGACCAGGATCACGAACCAGAGCGCGACCAGCGGGCCGAGTTTGCCCGGGAAGCTCTTGACCCGCAGGCCGACGAAGCTGACCAGCACCGCCGAGACCGCCAGGGCGATGCCACAGATGTAGAACAGGGTTTCGTTGCTCATCGTGCGGCGGGAATCCTATTCGCTGGGCGCAGGCGCCGTCAGGCAGCCTGTGCCTCCGCCACCGGCGGTGCCTCTGCCCCGGCCTCTGCCTCCACGGGCGCTGCCTCGGCGCCGATGCCGAGCGCAGCCCGGATCTTGGCCTCGAGCTCTGCCGCCAGCTCCGGGTTCTCCTGCAGGAACTGCTTGGCGTTGTTGCGACCCTGGCCGAGCCTGGTCTCGCCGTAGGAGAAGAAGGAGCCCGACTTCTGGACGAAGTCGTGCTCGATGCCGAAGTCGAGCAGAGCGCCCTCGCGGGAGATGCCCTGGCCGTACTCGACCTCGAACTCGGCCTGGCGGAAGGGAGCCGCGACCTTGTTCTTGACGACTTTCACCCGCACCCGGTTGCCGACGGCCTCGGTGCCGTCCTTGAGCGTCTCGATGCGGCGGATGTCCAGTCGCTGCGAGGAATAGAACTTGAGCGCCCGGCCGCCCGGCTGGGTCTCCGGCGAGCCGAACTGAACGCCGACCTTTTCGCGGATCTGGTTGGTGAAGAGACAGACCGTGTTGGTGCGGTTGAGGTTGCCGGCCAGCTTGCGCATCGCCTGCGACATCAGGCGGGCCTGCAGGCCGACCGTGGTGTCGCCGATCTGCCCGTCGAGCTCGGCCTTCGGCGTCAGCGCCGCGACCGAGTCGATCGCGATCACGTCGATCGCCGCCGAGGCGATCAGGCGGTCGGCGATCTGCAGCGCCTGCTCGCCGTAGTCAGGCTGGGAGACGAGCAGCTCGTCGG
The DNA here is from genome assembly GCA_035549645.1 of Solirubrobacterales bacterium. GTDB lineage: Bacteria > Actinomycetota > Thermoleophilia > Solirubrobacterales > 70-9 > VRUE01. Next base: position 16,387 of record DASZQM010000059.1, read on the forward strand.
TGTCGACGCCGATCGCCCGCGCGTAGACGGGGTCCATCGCGTGCTCGGTGTCGATGAAGACGCAGACCCCGCCCCTGGCCTGAGCCTCGGCGATGATGTGGTAGATCAGCGTCGTCTTGCCCGAGGACTCCGGGCCGAAGATCTCGACGATGCGCCCGCGCGGCACGCCGCCGATGCCAAGCGCCTGATCGAGCGCCAGCGAGCCGGTGGGGATCGCTTCGACGGGAATCACGCTCTCGGCGCCAAGGCGCATCAGCGAGCCCTCACCGAACTCCCTCTTGACGCCGGTTACCGCGCTCTCCAGAGCCGCGTCCCGCGCCTTCGCCTCTTTCGCCGAGGCGTCTTTCAAAGCTGCTTTCTTCTCTGCCATCGTGTTTTCCACCTCACTGCCGCCCGCCTCGGGACAGCTTGACTTGGGCCAGCGGCGAGTAGCGCGCACCCATAGGGTTGAGTTCCGAACGGTAGAGCGTCACCCGGACGCATCGAGCGGGCTCTAAGAGAGCTCTCGGCAGTGCTCCAGGCGGCTTCTCGACGACCATAAGCCGCTTCGACCCCCGCCCCGCGGACCTGACCCTGGCAACCGTCACGTGGGGCCAGAACTTCCGTTTCTCGGGCTTGTAGAGACGCGCCTCAACCAGCCCCTCCTCCAGCTCGGCCTGCAGCGCAACCGCGCCCGCGGACTCGGCCGGCAGGGCAAAGAGGCGCGCCCGCGCGAGCGAGGGCTTGGCAACCGGGTCGCCAAGCTCGACCTTCGGCGCAGTCGAGCGCAACTGAGTGACGATCTCCTCCAATCGCACGATCTCCCTCTCCGGCAGGTAGCCGAGGAAGGCGAGCGTGACGTGCAGCGACTCCGGCCGCACCACCCGCAAAGCGGGGTCCCGCAGCTGCCGCTTGCCCCAGGCCACCACGCCCTCGCGCAGGTCCTCCGGCAGGTCGAGGGCGACGAACAGGCGCGCTCGCGGGCTCTTCGGTCTCTCCTTCGTCACCGCGACCACGCTAAGGACTCGCGTTACACGAAACAACGCCGAAACGTTACGTCTTCGTCACGCAGAGGTGAAGGCACGGGCAGCATGCGCTGGATCTCTGGCTCTCGCCTCCGTGAGGTGGTTTGCCACGTGCGAGGAATGGCGGCAGCGACGGTGACGTGCCGTCCTTTGACGTTTTCCGCTCTGGCAGCGTGAGCGGCGCTTTGTACGGACGTGCGGCAAAGCAGGTGGCGCGGGCGTGGCTCCAGCCGATCCCTGGGTCCCAGGCGATGCGCTCAACGACGAGCCTTCTCCGGCGCTCGGCCGCGATTCGGGTGCTTCATCTCCGCCGGGTTCGGGCTCCGATTCGGGGTCTTCGAAATCGAGCGTGGCCAGTAACGCCGATGCGACCTCATGTTGAAATTTGAGCGTTTCGAACCACGGACAGGGAAAACCGATCTGCGCAGGACAGAAGGTCAGTGCGTATTCGGGCGCAGCTTCAATGATTGAGAGACAGACGAGCCGATTGGACCCGCTCAGGGGAACGCTGGTCTTGTCGAAGGTCGCGAAGCCCAAGAAGTCTCGTTCGTAGCGAACCTCTTCTTCCCCCTGCCAGATGAGAGTGACTTCTCCGCCGAGATGAGCAAGATCGCGGTCGTGCGTTTCACAGTCTGAGGATTCGGAACCCGGACCTAGCGTGGCATAAGCAAGCCAGCCGCAATGCGGAGATTCATATGAGTCTTCCCGGGGTCCTCGCGTGACCCAGTGTTCACATCCAGTCCATTCGATCATCCCCGCGATGCTGGCGGAGACCCGGTTTTCGTTCGCGGCCGCCCGAGTGATGTCACCGCTCCATGCAGCACTGGCGCCCGCAGAGGACACACCGGCAAGGACTACTAGGGCGAAGGAAAAACACAGCGAAAATCGGACTTTTCTCTCTGACATACCTGAGTACCGATATACGACCAGAGTTGTATGAAGATTGCAAGCTATGAGGCGCTTTTACGAACGTGCCTCATCGCCGCTCAGCAGCTGTCGCAGCAGGTGCAGCCCGACAAGGGCCGAGCGTTCGCGGATGTCGGCGCGGCCCCCGGGTATGACCGGATCGCGGACGATCGAGGTGCCGTCGGCGAGCCGGGCGTGGAAGCAGACGTAGCCGACCGGCTTCTCCTCGGTGCCGCCGTCGGGCCCGGCCACGCCCGTGATCGCCACCGCAACATCAGCCCCGAAGCGATCCAGGGCGCCCAGTGCCATCTGCTCCGCCACCTCGTGCGAGACGGCGCCCTTCTCCTCGATCAGAGCCGGATCGACGCCCAGCAGGTCAGCCTTGGCCTCGTTGGAGTACGAGACGACGCCCCCCGCCATGTAGGCGGAGGAGCCCGGCAGGTCGGTGATGCGCGCGGCCATCAGGCCGCCGCTGCAGGACTCGGCCAAGCCCAGGCGGTGGCCTTGCAAGAGCTTCGCGACCTGGGAATCGACCGTCTCGCCGTCGAGGCTGAAGAGGTTGCGCGGGTGCCTTTCTCGCAGGGCCTCCCGGACCGCCTCCGCAGTCGCGGCGGCGGCGTCGCGATAGCGGACGTCGATCTCGATCTCGCCGCGGCGCAGGCAGGTGGTGATCTCCACCTCGGGCAGTGCCACTCCCCCCTCCTCGATCTCGCGCAGGCTCTTGGCGATCTCCGACTCCGGGGTGCCGAACATCCGCAGCGTGTAGCCGTGCAGGGGCGTCGCCCGGGCCAGCACCGCGCTGACGGGCTCGGTCGACAGCGCGACGGGCCACATCGGCTGCAGCTCGCGCGGGGGACCGGGCAGGACGACCACGACGCGCTCGCCGGCCGGCACGACCAGGCCCGGCGCCGTCCCTACCGGATCGAGCGGGATCGAGCCCTCTGGAATGACCGCCTGCTTGCGATTTGCCTCGCGCAGTGCCTCCGGGTCGAAGTCGACGATTCCGGCCCGGCGGGCGAAGCCGCGCAGGATCTCGGCGATCTTCTCCTCCATCGCCTCGTCGAGGACCATTTCGCGCCCGGCGAAGCGCCCGACGATCTCGGCCGTGAGGTCGTCGGCGGTCGGGCCGAGCCCACCGGAGGTGACGATCAGGTCCATGCCCTCGTCCGCGAGAAAGCGCAGAGCCGCTTCGAGGTCGTCCGGACGGTCGCCGACGATGAGGATGTGGGCGACCTCGACCCCGCGCTCGGCGAGCTGTTCGGAGACCCAGGGACCGTTGCGATCGCTGATCCGCCCCGTCAGCACCTCCGTGCCGGTGACGACTATTCCCGCCCTGACCTCGCTCATGCGCAGGTCGGCCGTTCCGCTTCTTCGAGCTCGCTCAGCCCGCCCGAGGCGCCGATCGCGTAGCCGACCGGGCTGGACGTGGCCGGTATCCGCGCCTTCCTGCCGTCGATCCTCATCTCAACCTCGCCGTTGCCAAAGGAGGTCGTGAAGCTACCGGAGCGGAAAGGTCCCTCTTCCGCACCCGCCTGCAGGATCTGGCCGTCGACCAGGGCCTTGCCGCTGCCGTTGAGCACGCAGACCCAGACTTCGGCCCTGGCGGTGAGCCGCACCGAGACCCCCGGCCTGCTCGAGGGTGGCGGGACCTGCGGCTTCTTTTCAGCCGGTTTGGCGGCCCGAGCGTCCGACCCTGCGGAAGGGCCGGGCGAGCCAGGCGAGCTTCCCCCGCTGCTGCCGCCGCCCGGAATCGCCACAACGGCAACGACTGCCACCGCGATCACCGCCAGGACCACGAGCGCAGCCAGCGGCAGGCGCAAACGCCCTCCGCCGGCGCCTCCGCCGGGATCGCCGTAGCGCGCCTGCTCCCGCGGCGAGCGGTGCCAGCGTTCGACGCTAGTTCGGTAGTCCTCGACCAGGCGTTCCCCGTCGAGACCGAGAAAGGAGGCGTAGGTGCGGATGAAGCCGCGCGTGTAGACGCCGCCGGGAAGGACGTCCCATTCTTCGTTCTCGATCGCGCTCAGGTAGCGCAGCCTGATCCGCGTCGCCGCCTCGACCTCGGAGAGCTCGATCTGACGGCGATTCCTCGCCTGATGCAGGATTGTTCCGACGCCACGATCCATGCCCGGCATTGTCCCCTCCCGGTGGCGCCGGGGCTACTCGGAAACCGCAGGCGAAGGCTCGGCCTCGGCCTCGGGCGCCTCAGCAGCGCCGCCGCCGCCCGTGAGCCGGGCAAGGTCGGCCTGGGTGACGAGCACCTGGCGCGGTTTCGAGCCTTCGTAGCCGGAGATCACGCCGCGGCGCTCGAGCATGTCGATCAGCCGGCCGGCGCGGGTGTAGCCAACCCGCAGGCGCCGCTGGATCATCGAGACCGAAGCGGTTTCGGTCTCGACCACGACGCGGATCGCCTCGTCGAGCAGGTCATCGCTGTCGGGGTCGAAGTCACCCTCGTTTTCGACCGCCTTCTCCTCGACCGTCTCGAGCAGCTCCGCCTCGAATTCGGGCTCCCCCTGCTTGGCCCAGTAGCCGGTGATGCGGGCGATCTCGTCCTCGGTGATGAAAGCGCCCTGGATTCGCTGCAGCTTCGAGGTGCCGGCGCCGCGGAAGAGCATGTCGCCCTGGCCGAGCAGCGCCTCGGCGCCGCCCTGGTCGAGGATCACCCGGGAGTCCGTCTGCGAGGAGACGGCAAAGGCGATCCGCGAAGGAATGTTGACCTTGATCGTGCCGGTGATGATGTCGGTCGAGGGGCGCTGGGTTGCCAGCACGAGGTGGATGCCGGTGGCGCGCGACTTCTGGGCGAGGCGGATGATCGAGTCCTCGACCTCGGCCGGCGAGACCATCATCAGGTCCGCGAGCTCGTCGATCACGCAGAGGATGTGCGGCAGCGGCGCTTCGCCAGCCTTGGCGCGGGCGCGGTTGAGCTCGGCCAGGTTGCGACAGCGGGCCTCGCTCATGATCCCGTAGCGGCTCTCCATCTCGCCGATCAGGTTGGCGAGCACGTTGGCGGCCAGGCGCGGCGAGGTCACGACAGGTGTCAGCAGGTGCGGCACGTGCTCGTAGTGGTTGAGCTCGACCTGCTTGGGGTCGACCAGGACGAGGCGCACGTCGTTCGGCGAGGCCTGCATCAGGATCGAGGAGAGGATCGCGTTGACACAGCCGCTCTTGCCCGAGCCGGTGGTGCCGGCGACGAGCACGTGCGGCATCTTCGCCAGGTCGGTCCAGACCGCGTTGCCGTCGATGCCCTTGCCCAGCCAGGCGACCAGCGGCGAGGTCTTCTCGGGGCGGCCGGAGTAGATGTCGCCGAGCCGGACCATGCGACGGCGCGAGTTCGGCACCTCGACCCCGACTGCCTGCTTGCCGGGAATCGGCGCCAGGATGCGGATGTCGGTCGAGGCAAGCGCATAGGCGAGGTCATTGGCGAGCTCCGTCACCTTCTTGACTTTGGTGCCGGGCGCCAGGCGCAATTCGTAGCGGGATACGTGTGGGCCGCTTACGATGCCGACGATCTTCGCCTCGACCCCGAAGTGGCCCAGCGTCTCGACCAGCTTGCGGCCGACGGCTTCGTGGTCGCGCGGATCGACGCCCTTGTCCCCTTTGCCCTGCTCCAGCACGTTGGCGGGCGGGGCCTTGTAGTTGATGCCCTCCGAGATCGTCACGCCGCGCTTCTTGCCCTGCGGCGTCAGCTCGACCTGCTCGGGGGCAACCTCGGTCCCGGCCTCGGTCGCCTTCTCTTCTTCTGCTTCGATCTCGGCCAGCTCGGCGTCGAAGTCCTGTGTGACCGGCTCCTCGGCGACCGGCTCCCGCGGCACCTCGACCAGCGCCACCGTCGGCTCGACGTCGTCCTCCTCCGGGTAGCTGCTCATCACGTCGGTCGGAGCGGCCTCGGTCTCGATGGCGAAGGTCTTTTCCTCGCTCCGTTCCTCGCGCCGGTCGCGCCGGTGCTGGACCGCGGTCTGGGTCAGGTCGCGGCTGCCGAGGAAAACCCGGCGCAGGCCGCGCCCGGCGCCGCGGACCAAGGTCGAGATCGAGGTCCCGGTGACGATCAGCCCGCCGGCGACCAGCATCAGCACGGTCGCGATTCGCGCCCCCACCGCGCCGACCAGGTACTCGAGGCCCGTTTCGACCCCGTAGCCGATCTTGCCCCCGTCCCAGCCCAGGAAGAGGACGAAGGTCAGATAGACGCCCGCGGCGATCAGGAAGAGCCCGATCAGGTCGAGGTGGCGCTGCTGCAGCCCCTCGGGGAGATGAAGCCCGCGACGCGGGGCTTTGGCTTTGCTTTTCGGCTTGCGGCGCGCAGCTTTGCCGCGCTTCTTGTTACGCACGAACATGGGCAGCCCCTTCGACGCCTGGCCCTCCACCCCTGCGCACGCCCTAAAACACAGCTAAATGTCGGAGGCCTTTGGCCTGCACGGGTCTAACATCGGGGCCAATGCTCACGCAGGATGCCGAGACAGCAACCGGTCGCGTCCTCGTCGTCGAGGACGACGCTGAGATCGCCGACGTCCTGCGCCGCTCCCTGCGCCAGGAGGGCTACGAGGTCAAGACCTCCGGCGACGGGATCGAGGCGCTGGACGTCGCCAGCGGCTTCGTCCCCGATTTGGTGGTCCTCGACCTCGGCCTCCCCCGGCTCGACGGAATCGAGGTTTGCCGGCGACTGCGGGCCGAGGGCGACGTGCCGATCCTGATGCTGACCGCCCGTGCCGAGCTCGAGGACCGGG
>DASZQM010000060.1:0-11454 GCA_035549645.1 Solirubrobacterales bacterium
GTGCCACCCGGCGCCACGGTGGTCGGCAATCCGGGTCATCCGGTCAAGGTCGAGGGCAAGCGGGTCGAGGGTCCCGATGCGGACTGGATTCACCTGCCGGACCCGATCGCCGAGGCGATCAAGTCGCTCTCGCGCCGCATCGCCGAGCTCGAGCGCCGGCTCGGCGAGCTCGACGGCGCCGAGGCGCCCCCCGACGGGGCTGGCGAGGGCGAGATCCGCGAGCGCACCGGTCGTTCTTCGGCCGGTGGCTGATGTAGCCTCGCGCCCGTCCTCGTCCGTTTCTCGTCCGAAAGGATCTCGTCTTGCGTCAGCGCCTCCTGTTCCTGCCGTTCGCCGTCCTCGTTCTCGCCCTTGCCCTCGGGGCCTGTGGAAGCAGCGGTGACGAAACGAGCGAAGTGGAAGACGTGATCGTCACTTCGGCGACCACCACCGATCCGGCCGATTGCAAGAAGCTGGAGACCCAGCAGTTCATGGAGCAGATCTCGCGCGAAAGCGGCGACGCCGCGGTCGAATCCTGTGAATCGGACGCGAAGGACGACGAAGGCGTCAGCGACGCGAAGGTCGCGGAAGTCGAAATAGACGGCTCGGACGCGACCGCGGAAGCGACGCTGACGGGCGGCGGGCTCGACGGCCAGACGGTCGAAGTCGCTCTGGTCAAGGACGGCGACCAGTGGAAGATGGACGAAGTCGTCAAGTTCACCGACTTCGACCACGCACACCTGGTCGAAGGGCTGGAAAAGGAACTCGCCGACACGGACAAGTCCGAAGCCAAGTTCGCCAGCTGCTTCGTCGAAGCCTTCAAGCAGGCCTCGGAAAGCGAAGTGGAAGAGCTGGCCTTCGGCAAGTCGCCGCAGGCGCTGGAAGAAGTCTTCGAACTCTGCAGCTCGGCCGCCGGCGCATAGCGCCGGACCCGGCCGTGGCCGGGGCTATGCTCGGAGCGGTGCTGCAAACGGACTCCGAGACTCATATGGGCGAGAGCGGCGCTCCGATAGAAGCCGGTGCAGACCGGGCCGAGCGGCTGCTGGCGGGGCTCAACGAGCCCCAGCGCCAGGCGGTTGTCGCCGGCGACGGGCCGCTGCTGGTCCTCGCCGGCGCCGGCTCGGGCAAGACGCGGGTGCTGACCCACCGCATCGCCTACCTGCTCGCCACCGAGCGGGCTCGCCCCGGCGAGATCCTGGCGATCACCTTCACCAACAAGGCGGCGAGCGAGATGCGCGAGCGCGTCGCCGCCCTGGTCGGCCGCTCGGTGCGGGCGATGTGGGTGACGACCTTCCATTCCGCCTGCGCGCGGATGCTGCGCGCCGACGCCGAGACGCTCGGCTACGCGCGCACCTTCACGATCTACGACGAGTCCGACTCGCTGCGGATGCTGAAGCGCTGCATGAGCGAGCGCGGGGTCGACCCGAAACGCTATCCGCCGCGCTCGCTGCGGGCGCAGATCTCCGGCGCCAAGAACAAGCTCGTCGACGCCGACGCCTACGAAGCGACCGAAGGCAATCCCTTCGAGGAAGTGGTCGCCGACATCTATCCGCTCTACGAAAAGAGGATGCTCGAAGCCAACGCGATGGACTTCGACGACCTGCTCGTGCGCACCGTCAACGTGCTCGAGATCTCCAAGGAGGCGCGCGAACGCTGGCGCCGCACCTTCCGCCACGTCCTCGTCGACGAGTACCAGGACACCAACCACGCCCAGTACCGGCTGCTGCAGCTGCTGACCGAAGAGCACGGCAACCTGATGGTCGTCGGCGACGAGGACCAGTCGATCTACGGCTTCCGCCACGCCGACATCCGCAACATCCTCGACTTCGAGCGCGACTTTCCCGATGCCGAGGTGATCAAGCTCGAGCAGAACTACCGCTCGACCCAGACCATCCTCTCCGCCGCCAACGCGGTGGTCGAACGCAACCGCGAACGTCGCCCCAAGCAGCTCTGGACCGAGATCGCCGGCGGCGAGCCGGTGCGGCTCTCCGAGCTCAGCGACGAGCACGAGGAGGCGCGCTGGGTTGCGGGGGAGATCGAGCGCCTGGCTGAGGAGGACGGCGTCAAGCGCGAGGACGTCGCCGTCTTCTACCGGACCAATGCGATGAGCCGGGTGCTGGAGGACACGCTCAACCGCTTTGACCTGCCCTACCAGGTGATCGGCGGCACCAAGTTCTACGAGCGAGCCGAGATCAAGGACGCCGTCGCCTACCTCAGCCTGCTCGCCAACCCGGCCGACCAGGTCTCCTTCGCCCGCATCGTCAACTCGCCGCGCCGCGGCATCGGCAACACGACCCAGGGCCGGCTCGCCTCCCACGCCAACACGACCGGCAAGACGATCTGGGAGGTGATCGAGGCGGTCGAGGAGGTGCCGGGGCTGAACGGCGGCGCGATCAAGGCGGTCTCCCGCTTCTACGAGACGATGGCCGGGCTGCGCGAACGCGCCGAGGAGGAAGGGCCGGTCGCCGGCCTGCTGGAGGCGGTGCTGAACGAGAGCGGTTACCTGGAAGCGCTGTCGGCCGAGCGGACGATCGAGGCCGAGGGGCGGGCCGAGAACCTCGAGGCGCTGGTCGCGGGGGCGGCGGAGTTCGACCTCGAGCGCGAGCGGGAGGGCGAGAGCGAGGTGCCGCCGCTGGAGGAGTACCTGCAGCAGATCTCGCTCTACACCGAGCAGGACGGCCTCGACAAGGGGGAGGAGTCCCTGGTCACCCTGATGACCCTGCACAACGCCAAGGGCCTGGAGTACGACACGGTCTTCATCGTCGGCTGCGAGGACGGCGCCTTCCCCCACATGCGGGCGCTCGAAGAGGGGGGCGAGGAGGAGGAGCGGCGGCTCTGTTACGTCGGCATCACCCGCGCCCGTCGGCGCCTCTACATGACCTGGGCGCGCGAACGGCGCCTCTTCGGCCGGGCCGAGCGCAACCTGCCCTCACGCTTCGTCGACGAGCTGCCGGCCGAGCTGACCGAGCGCCACTCGAGCGCCCCGGGATCGGCCGGCGGTATCGGTTGGGACTCGGGTGAGGGCGCCGGCGCCGCGCCGATCGATCCTGGGCCGACTCTGGAGCTTCACACCGGCGACGACGTCGTCCACGCCAGCTTCGGCGAAGGCGTCGTCACCGCGGTCGAGCCGGGCGGGGTGGTCGTCGTCCGCTTCGCCGGCGACGGCACCGAGCGCAAGCTGATGGCCGACTACGCGCCGATCAGGAGGCGCTGATGGCGGCGCGGATCATCGACGGGAAGGCGGTCGCCGCCGCGGTGCGGGAGCGGGTCGCGGCCGAGGTCACCGAGTTCGAGCGCGAGCGCGGGCGCGTTCCACAGCTGGTCACGGTGATCGTCGGCGACGATCCGGCCTCGGAGGTCTACGTCGCCGGCAAGCACCGCGCCTGCAAAGAGGTCGGCCTGCGCTCCTCTCACCACGGGCTGGCGGCGGAGACCACGGAGGCGGAGCTGCTGGAGCTGGTCGAGCAGCTCAACCGCGACGAGGACGTCGACGGCATCCTCGTGCAACTGCCGGTGCCCGACCACATCGACCCCGACCGGGTCGTGGCGACGATCGACCCAGCCAAGGACGTCGACGGGCTGACCCCGGTCAACGCCGGCCTGCTGGCCCACGGCATGCCGGGGCTGGTCTCCTGCACGCCGGCCGGGGTGATGGAGCTGCTCGCCCACGAAGGGGTCGAGCTGGAAGGAGCCGAAGCGGTGGTCGTCGGCCGCTCGAAGCTGGTCGGCGTTCCGGTCGCACGCCTGCTGCTGGGGGCGAACGCCACGGTCACCAGCTGCCACTCGCGCACTCGCGACCTGGCGGCGGTCTGTCGCCGCGCTGACGTCCTGATCGCCGCCGTCGGCGTGCCGCGCCTGCTCGGCGCCGATGCGATCAAGCCCGGCGCCGTCGTCATCGACGTCGGCATCAACCGGACCGACGATGGCCTGGTCGGGGACGTCGACTTCGAGCCCGCCAGCGAGATCGCGGCGGCGATCACGCCGGTTCCCGGCGGTGTCGGCCCGATGACGATCGCAATGCTGCTCGTAAATACGTTGGCTGCTGCCCGGGCCCGGGTGTAGGGTCGAGCCGACCCCTAGCGCCGACGGAGGATCCGCTGATGGAGCACCTGGACAAGCTCGGTACGGGAGAGAAGATCGCGGGTGGCTCGGCGATCCTGCTCTTCGTCTTCATGTTCTTCGACTGGTTCGGAGTCGAAGTCTCGGGCGTGCCCGGTTTCTCCGGCACCGTTCCCGGGTCGGGTGGCAGCGCTTGGGATGCACTCGACTTCATCCCGATCATCCTCTTGGTCGCGATCGTCGCGGCGCTGGTCATGGTCGGCCTGCGTGTGGCTGATTCCGTCGCCGAGCCGGTCGTGCCGCTGAGCGCGGTCGTCACCGTGCTCGGGGTGATCTCGGTCCTCCTGATCCTCTACCGGATCGTCGACCCGCCCGGGGGTGGCTCCTACGGCGGCGTCACGGTCGACACCAACCTCCAGGTCGGCATCTTCCTCGGCCTGCTCTCGGCGGTCGGCATCGCCTACGGCGGCTACAGCACGATGCGCGAAGAAGGGATCACCTTTGGCGACGCTGCTGATTCTCTCTCGCGAGGGGGGCGTTCTACGCCGCCGCAGCCGCCGTCGTCACAGACACCTCCGCCTCCGCCTCCGAGTTCATCTCAAGCACCTCCGCCACCGCCTCCTCCACCACCGCCCAGTAACTGATTCAGGCGTAGGAGCGCGTCAACTCGGTTGCGATGCGGTTGGCGAAGGCGATGATGGTCATCATTGGGTTGACGCCTAGGGATGTGGGGAAGAGGGACGCGTCCGTGACGTAGAGAGCTTGGGTGCCGTGGACCGATCCGTCGGGGGCGCAAACGCCGTCGCTCTCTGAAGCAATTCTGGCGGTGCCCATTGGGTGGAAGGCCTCCAGGCGCAGCTCACTTGGCTTGAAGCGGGTCGACTCGAAATCGGCGAGGCGCGAAGGGGTGAGGACGCCGGCGGGAGGGATGTTGGGGTAGACCTCGGTGGCGCCGGCGGCGAAGTGGATTTCGGCGGCGCGGGCGATGCCGAAGGCGAGGCGGTCGGCGTCCTCTTGGCTCAGCCTGTAGCGGGCGCGGAGGGAGCCGTCGCGGCCGATTCCCACCCGGCCCGAGGACTCGTCGGATAGGTGGACGCCGATCGAGCCGACGTGGCCGAACTCGAGCAGCGAGCGCTGGTGGTCGCTGCCGGCGCCGGGTAGCCAGGCGCCCCCGAAGGCGAGCGGGGTGAAGGTCGCCTCGAGCAGCAGTCGCTGCGGCTCCCACTCGTCGACGTAGTAGCTCTGCATCACTCCGTCCCAGCCGCGCACCTCCTCCTCGTAGCGCGCGCCGACCCAGCAGGCCGGATGGATATGGAGGTGGCGGCCGACCGCGGGCCCGCCCAGGCCCGAGCGCAGCAGCAGCTCCGGGGTCCCCAGCGCGCCGCCGGCGACAAAGGTCGCGAGCCGAGCGCGGGCCGTGTAGCCGCGACCGTGTACCCCGACGGCCCGTCCGTTTTCGACCAGGATGCGCTCGACCTCGATCCCGGTGCGCAACCGCGCCCCGGCCGCCACTGCGCGGGGCAAGTAGCTGACGTGCATGCCGCGCTTGGCGTCGATCTCGCAGCCCAGGGGACAGGAGCTGCACTGCACGCAGCTGCCGGCGTTGCGGGAGATCGGGCCGCCGGAGGCACCGAGCGCCGCGGCGCCATCCATCGCCAGCTGGCCGTTGCGACCCATCCGCTCGGGGTCGAGCGGGGTGACCCGAAGCATCTCCTCAGCCTCCGCGAACGCCCTGTCGAGGTCTGTCGCCCACTCGATCCCGAAGCGCTCCCGCCAGCCCTCGAGTACCGGCTGGGGCGCGCGGAAGCAGGTTCCGGAGTTGACCACCGTCGTGCCGCCGACGGCGCGGCCGACCGGCACCGGGATCTGAGGCCGGCCTTCGGCGATCGTCAGGCCGCCGTCGCGGTAGAGGCGCGCGATCGCTTCGAGCGGGTCATCCGGGTAGCTGTCGCGGTCGAAGGCCTCTCCGGCCTCGAGCACGATGACGTCGAGGCCGGCCTCGGCGAGAGTGGCTGCCGCCACCGCCCCGCCGGCTCCCGAACCGATGATGACGACGTCGCATTCCTCTTCGTTCTCCGCAGGCGCTGTGTCTCCCAGTGGCCCACGCGGAGCCGGCTGGGAGCCGTCGGCGAGGCGGCAGCTGCGCCGCGTCCCGATTCTTTCCTCCACCTCCGGCACGACGGCGTAGCCGAGCGTCGTCAGAACCTTCGCCATCAGCAGCAGCTCGTGGTGGAGGCCGAAGCGCGATCCCTCCAGCCTCCTGAGGAAGTCGTCGCGGGCGCCGGCATCGAGGTGGCTGAAGCGCCAGGGGAAGGGCAGCCACTCGAAGACCCGCAGCCCCAGCCTGATCCGAGTCAGCGCCCGCGGGGAGGCCGAGCGGAGGAACTCGGCTACCGGTGCCGATACCTCGACCTCGCGCTCCGCGGCCGGCAGGCCGTCGAGGCCGGGCGCCATCGCCGCGCAGATCGCGCTCAGGGTGCGCTGCTCGGCGGCCGAGAGCCCCGGCGCGCGCTGTCAGCCAGGCGCCGGAGAGCGGCCGATTCTGCCGGCCAGAGACCAGAGCCAGAGCGAGAGCAGGGCGAGGAATCCGTCGACCAGGAAGTTGAGCAGGTAGATGAAGACGTGGTCCTGGATGACGAAGAAGAGCAGCGAGCCGAGCGAGGAGGCCGTCTTGCCGGCGGCGAGGACGAGCAGCAGGGGGCGGTAGCGGACGACGTCGGCCTGTGCGACCAGGCAGATGCCGGTGATCACGACCATGTAGGCGAAGGAGAGCGCCAGCCAGAGGTACTCCTGGGTGTGCGGCGCCCGGGTCTCGTTGCCGAACCATTCGCCGACGTCGGAGATTACGTCGAGGACGCCGCTGGGCACGCAGATGAAGAGGAGGCCGACGACGGCGAAGGTCACCGCGAGCAGGCGCAGGTTGAGCACCACGAACCTCTCTGCGCGCTCTCCCGTCATCCCAGTCGGACTCTAACCTGCCGGCCGCCTAGAATCGCCGCCGTGATCGAGCGCGAGCAGGTCCTCCACGTCGCCAAGCTGGCCCGACTCGGCCTCAGCGACGAGGAGGTCGAGACGATGGCCGGGGAGCTCTCGGGGATCCTCGAGCACGTCGACCGCATTGCCGCGCTCGACCTCGACGACGTCGAGCCCACCACGCACGTGGTCGAGTTGGAGAACGTGGTGCGGCCCGACGTGCCGCACGAGAGCCTCTCGCCGGATGTCGCCCTTGCCTCGGCCCCTGATCCCGAGGGCGGCGCCTTCCGCGTCCCCTCGCCGCAGGCGGAGGAGTAGATGAAGGAGCTGCTGGCGCTGACGGCCCTCGAGGCCCACGAGGCGATGGTCGCCGGGGAGCTCGACGCAAGCGAGTACGCCGAGGCCTGGCGGGCCGCCGCTGCCGGCGATGAGCTCAACGCCTATCTCTGGCGCGACGAGGACGGCGACGCCCCGGGGATCGCGGTCGAGCGCCCCAGCGTCGCGCCGATCGCGGTCAAGGACATCTTCTGCACCGAGGGCGTGCCGACCACGGCGGGCTCGCGCATCCTCGAGGGCTACCGGCCGCCCTATACGGCCACCGCCGTGCGCAAGCTGATCGAAGCCGGCGCGCCGATCCTCGGCAAGACCAACATGGACGAGTTCGCGATGGGCTCCTCCAACGAGAACTCGGCCTATGGCCCCGTGCTCAACCCCTGGGACCGCAGCCGCGTCCCCGGCGGCTCCTCCGGTGGCTCTGCGGCCGTCGTCGCCGGCGGTCTCGCGCCCTGGGCGATCGGCACCGACACCGGCGGCTCGATCCGCCAGCCGGCGGCGCTCTGCGGCATCGTCGGGCTGAAGCCGACCTACGGCGCGATCTCGCGCTACGGCATGATCGCCTTCGCCTCCTCGCTCGACCAGTGCGGGCCGTTCACGCGCACCGTCGGCGACGCCGCCCTGCTGCTGGCGATCCTGCAGGGCAGGGACCCCTGCGACTCGACCTCGATCGGCCTGCCCGAGGCGCCGCGTTTGCCCGACCGCGAGGATTTGAGCGGGCTGCGCTTCGCCGTTCCCGCCGAGCTGGCCAGCGACGCGATCGAGCCCGGCGTGCGCGTGGTCTTCGAGGCGACGCTGGCCAAGATCGAGGGGCTCGGCGGCGAGATCGCCGAGGCGCCGCTGCCACACGCCGAGCACGGCATCTCCGCCTACTACGTGCTGGCGCCGGCTGAGGCATCATCAAACCTCGCCCGCTACGACGGCGTGCGCTACGGCATGCGCGCCCCCTCCAGCGGCGACGTGATCGAGATGTACGAGGCGACGCGCGCCGAGGGCTTCGGCGCCGAGGTGAAGCGGCGGATCATGCTCGGCACCTACGCGCTCTCCTCCGGCTACTACGACGCCTATTACGGCCAGGCTCAGAAGGTGAGGACGAAGATCGCCGGCGACTTCAAGAGCGCCTTCGACGATTTCGACTTCGTCGTCACCCCGACCTCGCCCTCCGTCGCCTTCGGTCTCGGCGAGAAGACCGACGACCCCTTGGCGATGTACCTCAACGACTTCTTCACCGTGCCGATGAGCCTCGCCGGCATCCCGGCGATCTCGATCCCGGCCGGGCTGGCCGAGCCGAGCGGGGGAGGGCCGCAGCTGCCGGTCGGCTTCCAGATCGCCGCCCCCGCCTTCGCCGAGCAGAAGCTGCTCGACGCAGCTCACGCTCTGGAGAAGGCGATCGGCTTCGACGCCCGCCCACAGGGGGTGCCCGGTGGCTGAGCTGGAGGCCGTGATCGGGCTTGAGATCCACGTCCAGCTCGCTACCAGGACCAAGATGTTCTGCGGCTGCGAGCTCTCCTTCGGCGACGAGCCCAACGTCCACACCTGCCCGATTTGCCTCGCTCACCCGGGCGTGCTGCCGGTGGTCAACGAGCAGGCGATCCACTACGCGCTGAAGATCGCCGCCGCGCTGGAGTGCGAGGTGGCGCCGCGCTCGATCTTCCACCGCAAGAACTACTTCTATCCGGACTCGCCCAAGGCGTACCAGATCAGTCAGTACGACATTCCGATCGCCGGCGCCGGAAGGCTCGGCGACGTGCGCATCCACCGCGCCCACCTCGAGGAGGACGCGGCGAAGATGATCCACGTCGGCGAGTCGGGGCGGATCCACGGCTCGGGCGCCTCGCTGGTCGACTTCAACCGCGGTGGCACGCCCCTGGTCGAGATCGTCACCGAGCCCGACCTGCGCAGCGCCGCCGAAGCCGCCGCCTGGGCGCGGCTGCTGCGGGAGACGGTGCGCCAGCTCGGGGTTTCCGACGTCAACATGGAGGAGGGCAGCCTGCGCGTCGACGGCAACATCTCGATGCGCCCTGTGGGCAGCGAGGAGCTGGGCACCAAGACCGAGCTGAAGAACATGAACAGCTTCCGCTTCCTCGAGCGCGGGATCGAAGCCGAGCTGGTCCGCCAGCGGGGCCTGATCGAAGCGGGGGAGAAGGTCGAGCAGGAGACGCTCCACTTCCATCCGGAGGACGGCAGCCTGCACCCGCTGCGCTCGAAGGAGGAGGCGCACGACTACCGCTACTTCCCCGAGCCGGACCTGGTCGCGATCGCGCCGACCGAGGAGATGCTGCGCGAGGCGCGCGAGTCGCTGCCCGAGCTGCCCGCCGCCCGTGCTCAGCGTTACCAGGACGAGTTGGATCTGCCCGAGGACGTGGCGGCGCTCCTGGCCGCCGATCCGGAGACCGCCGGCTACTTTGAGCAGACCTCAAAAGAGGCGAGCGGGGTGGAGCCACGCGTCGTCGCCAATTGGGTCACCGGTGAGCTGGCGGCCGCCCTGCGCCAGGAGGGTCGTGAGGCGTCCGCATCGGAGTCGAAGGTCGAGCCGGCCGCGCTTGCATCGCTCATCTCGATGGTCCAAGAGAAGAAGATCTCGCACGGCAGTGGCAAGACCGTTCTCGCCGCGCTCGTCGCCGAGGGTGGCGAGCCGGCCACGATCGTCGAGCGCGAGGGCCTGGCCCAGATCTCCGACAGCGGCGAGCTCGACTCAATCGTCGCCGCCGCAATTGAGGCTAACCCCGAGGCTGCCGAGCAGATTCGGGCCGGCAACGGAAAGGCGATCGGCGCCATCGTCGGCGCCGTGATGAAGGAGACCAAGGGCCGCGCCGACGGCGGCGAGGTCAACCGCCTGATCAAGGAGAAGCTGGGGGACTGAGGGGTCAAGTCGGCGTGCTCGCCACTTGACCCTGCGTGGAAGCAACGGACGCCGCGGTGCTTCTGGCGTTAACCGGTGTGATGCGCGCGCTGATCGCGCTCGCGTCAAAGCTGGCCGACCGCAAGTAGCCGCGGCAATAAAAACGGCCCCGGGGAAAGAACCCCCGGGGCCGTCTGAAACATGTGGAAGCTACGGAAGCGCCCACTAGATTACCAGCGCAGACAAAAGACCGCGATGATAGTGCGCTCTGAAACTTTGTAACACGTTGTCACAAAGTGCTAGTTTCAAGTCATGGCCTGGAACGTCGTCATCGCCGGAGGTGGATTCGGGGGCGCGATGGCGGCGCGGGAGCTGGAGCGGCTGATGCCGCATCAGTCGACCCGGCTGGTCCTGGTCAACGACGCCAACTTCCTGCTCTACACGCCGTTCCTGCCGGAGGCCGCGGCCGGAACGCTGGAGCCGCGGCATGTGGTGACGCCGCTGCGCGAGATCCTCAAGCGCACCTACCTGCGGCTCGGCTCGATCGTCGGCCACGACCCGGTTGCCAAGACGGTCGAGCTGCGCACCCGCGAGGGCGACTCGGAGCAACTGCCTTACGACCAGTTGCTGCTGGCGTTGGGCTCGGTCTCTCGAGTGCTGCCCGTGCCCGGGCTCTCCGAGCACGCGATCGGCTTCAAGAGCCTCGCCGACGCGATCTGGCTGCGCAACCACGTGATCGAGACGCTGGAGGCCGCCAACGCGAGCGAGGATCCGGCCCGCCGCGACGAGCTGCTCACCTACGTCTTCGTCGGCGGGGGCTACGCCGGCCTCGAGGCGCTGGCCGAGCTGCAGGACTTCGCCGCTGACGCGATCGAGAGCTATCCCCGCGCGCGGTTGCACGGCATGCGATGGGTCCTGGTCGAGGCCTCCGATCGGGTGCTGCCCGAGATCGACGCTGAGCTTGCCGATTACGCCTTGCGCGAGCTGCGCGGTCGCGGCATCGACGTTCGCCTTGGCACGACGCTGGAGGAGGTGCGCGCCGATTCCGCGCGGATCGCAACCGGCGAGGTGCTGCCGACCCGCACCGTCGTCTGGACCGCCGGCGTCGCGCCCCATCCCAGCCTGCGCCAGCTCTCGCTCTCGCTCGACGAGCGCGGCCGCGTGCCGGTCGACGACCGCCTGCGGGTGAAGGGGCTCGACTCGGTCTGGGCGATCGGCGACTGCGCCGCCGCGCCCGACCCCCGCGGCGGCCTCTGCCCGCCGACCGC
>DASZQM010000061.1:0-2977 GCA_035549645.1 Solirubrobacterales bacterium
AGGGCTATCCCTTCGACGACCTCTGTGGCACCGCCGTGGCGTGGAAGCTGGCGAGCGCGTTGCGGGCGGCGACCGGGGTCGGGTCGCCAGATGGCATCGCGGATCTCGACCTGGTCGCACTTGCGACCGTTGCCGATCTGGTCCCCCTGGTGGGGGAGAACCGGGCGCTGGTGAAGCGTGGGGTCGAGGAGGTGCGCCGAGCCCGGCGGCCGGGGATTCGGGCGCTTCTCGAGGCGGCCAAATGCGAGCCGACCCAGCTCGACGAGGGCGACCTGGCTTTCCGTCTGGCACCGCGGATCAACGCTGCCGGCAGGCTCTATCGGGCCGATGCCGGGGTCGAGCTCTTCCTCACCGACGACGCCGAGCGGGCGGCCGAGATCGCCGGCGAGCTGAGCCGGGCGAACGGCGAGCGAAGGGCGACCGAGCGGGAGGTGACGTTTGCGGCGGAGGCGGCGATCCGTGAGCTCCCGGCGGAGCTGCGAGAGGCACCGGGCCTGGTCGTCGCCGGCGAGGGATGGCACCCGGGCGTCGTCGGGATCGTCGCCTCGCGCTTGGTGGAGAAATTCCACCGGCCGGTGCTGGTGCTCTCGCTGCAGGCCGACGGCAGTGGCAGGGGGTCGGGGCGGAGCATCCCCGGCTTCGACCTGCTGGCGGGGCTCGAGGCTTGCGCCGAGCACCTCAGCGCCTTCGGTGGCCACAGGGCAGCCGCCGGGCTGGAGCTCAAGCCCGGCTCGCTCGGCGCCCTGCGCGAGGCCTTCGCGGCGCACGCGGCCAGCGTCCTCGCGCCGGAGGACCTCGTCCGCACCGAGCGGATCGACGCGATGGTCGGGGGCGCCTCGCTCGGGCTCGAGCTGGCGGAGGAGCTGCGCCGGCTCGGTCCCTTCGGCATGGGCAATCCGGGCGTGCGCCTGCTCGTGCCCGCCGCGCGCCTGCGCGACGTGCGCACGATGGGCGAGGGCAAGCACGCCCGTTTCAACCTGCACAGTGGCTCGCACAAGGCGCTCGGCGTCGCCTTTGGGCGCCCCTCGCTCGGCGTCGGCGAGGACGATCAGGTCGACGTCGCGGTGCGCCTCGAGGTCAACCAGTGGAACGGGTCGGTCGAGCCGCGGGTGGTGCTGCGCGAGCTCTACCGGCGCGAGGCTGTGGCCGCCGAGCTGGCCGCGGCGGAGTGGTGGCAGCGTTTCGCGCTGGAGCTGGGGCGGGACCCTGCGCGCCGGGCCGCTCTCGACGCCGCTCCGGGTGCTGTCTTCGAGCGGACGGTCTGTCGCAGTGGCAACGCGCCGGCCGCCGTGCTCGGCGAGCTGGCTTCTGCCGGCAACGAGGTCCTGGCCCTCGCCGCCGACGCCGGCCTGCGAGCCGGCATGGCCCGCGAGGGCGTGCGGGTGGCCGATTACGCCGAGCTGGAACGCGAGCCCGGCCTCGCCGCGGGGTTCGAGCACGTCGTTCTCGTCGATCCTCCCGCCTCAGCCGAGCTGCTGGCGCTGGCCGGCCGGTCCGAGCGCGAGGGCAGCTACCTGCACCGCGTCTGGGGCGATGCGGAGTGGCGCTTCGCGCTCAGCTCGCTGGCGGTGCAAACCGTCCAGCGCCCGGCCCTGATCGCCGCCTTCCGGGAGCTGCGGGAAGCGGGCGAGGTCAGCGGTGAAGACCTGCGCGAGGCCCTCGCCGGCAGCGGGCCGCAGCCGCGCAGCGCAGAGACGGCGGCGCGCTGCTTCCGGGTCTTCTCCGAGCTTGGACTGGTGCGGGGAGAGCCAACTGCTTCCGGTGAGCCCGTGGGGGTCGTATCCTCAGAAGGGACAGATCTCGAGCGCTCGGCGTCCTACCGCGCCTACAGCGCCCGTTACGAGGAGGCGCGCCGATACCTCGAAGCACACAAACAGCCGTAGCCAGCCAGGAGCTCCTCGGCGATCTCTTCGCCGTGGTCGAGGAGTTCGATTCCGCGCCCAGTGCCGGTTCGAACGGGGCGGACGGCGATCTCGCCGTCTCGGTCGAGGCGATCGACCGAGACGCGGTCACCCGCGCCTTCGATTTCGCCTGCGACCGGCACGCCGATCAGATGCGCCACTCCGGCGACGAGTTCATCACCCATCCGGTCGGAGTCGCCCAGATCTGCGCCGGCATGCGCCTGGACACCGAGACGCTCTGCGCCGCCCTGCTGCACGACACGGTCGAGGACACCAGCGCCAGCCTCGAGGAGATCCGCGCTGAATTCGGCGAGGAGATTGCCCTGCTGGTCGACGGCGTCACCAAGCTGACCGGGATCGCCTTCGAGAGCCGCGACGAGCGCCAGGCCGAGAACTACCGCAAGATGATGGTGGCGATGGCCACCGACGTCAGGGTGATCCTGATCAAGCTGGCCGACCGCCTGCACAACATGCGCACGCTCGGCGCCCTGCCGAAGCAGAAACAGACGCTGAAGTCGCACGAGACGCTGGAGATCTACGCGCCGCTCGCGCACCGCCTCGGGATCCACGCGATCAAGTGGGAGCTCGAGGACCTCGCCTTCGCCACGCTCCACCCGCGCAAGTACGCGGAAATCAAACAGCTCGTCGCCCAGCAGCGCGACGAGCGCGAGAGGTACGTGGCCGAGGCGGGCGAGTTCCTCGCCGAAGAGCTGGAGGAGGTCGGCATCCAGGCCGAGATCTCCGGCCGCGCCAAGCATTTCTACGCGATCTACACGAAGATGGCGAAAAAGGGCCGCGAGTTCAACGAGATCTTCGACCTCACCGCGATGCGGGTGATCGTCGGCTCGGTGAAGGACTGCTATGGCGCGATCGGCGTCATCCACTCGCTGTGGAAGCCGTTGCCCGGGCGCTTCAAGGACTTCGTCGCGATGCCGAAGGCCAACATGTACCAGGCGCTCCACACGACCGTGATCGGGCCCGAGGGCAAACCGCTCGAGATCCAGATCCGCACCGAGGAGATGCACAAACTCGCCGAGTACGGCATCGCCGCCCACGTCGCCTACAAAGAGGGCGGC
>DASZQM010000062.1:0-4969 GCA_035549645.1 Solirubrobacterales bacterium
GGGGTACGCCGCGAATCGACTATTCGCTTCAGCTGCGCGACGGCTTTCGGCGGAGGGCATCATCACCCCTGCGGCCTGGGCTATCTAGACTCGCCCCCGTGGACCCCGCCCGCCTGAAGAAACTCGAGGAGACCACCCGCTACGACCCTTCGGAGGTCGAGTCCCGGATATTCGGTGAATGGATGGAGGCCGGGTACTTCCACCCGGCCGCCGAGGGCTCCCCGGAGGAGAACTTCTCGGTGGCGATTCCGCCGCCGAATGTGACCGGGGCGCTGCATATGGGGCACGCGCTCAACGGGTCGATGCAGGACGCGCTGGTGCGGATGAACCGGATGCGGGGGAAGAACTCGCTCTGGATCCTTGGGACCGATCACGCGGGGATCGCTACGCAGTCGGTGGTGGAGAAAAAGCTGAAGGCCGAAGGGGTCTCCAGACACGATCTGGGGCGCGAGGAGTTCGTCAAGCGGGTCTGGGAGTGGCGCGAGGAGTACGGGTCGCGGATCGTCGAGCAGTACAAGCGGCTCGGTGCCTCCTGCGATTACGAGCGGGAGCGATTCACGCTTGACGAGGCCTACGTCAGGGCGGTCTACCGGGTCTTCAAGCAGCTCTACGACAAGGGCTACATCTACCGCGACAACTACATCGTCAACTGGGACCCGGGCTCGCACTCGGCGATCTCCGACCTCGAGGTCGAGAACCGCGAGGTCGAGGACACGCTCTTCTCGATCGACTACCCGGTCGAGGGCTCTGACCGCGTGCTCACGGTCGCCACGGTGCGGCCGGAGACGATGCTTGCCGACACCGCCGTCGCCGTGAACCCGACCGACGAGCGCTACGGAGATCTCGTCGGCCAGCACTGCATCCTGCCCTTGGTCGGGCGGCGCCTGCCGATCATCGCCGACGAGCACGTCGATCCCGAGTTCGGCACCGGGGCGCTGAAGATCACCCCCGGCCACGACCCCAACGACTTCGAGATCGGCCGCAGGCACGGGCTCGAGGAGATCGTCGTGATCGGCCCGGACGGGCGGTTGACCGAGGAGGCGGGGGAGCGGTTTGCCGGCATGACCCCGGCCGAGGCTCAGGTGGCCGTGGTCGATGCGCTGCGCGAGGAGGGGGCCCTCAGCGGTGAAGAGCCCTACACGCACTCCGTGCCCTTCTCGCACCGCTCCGGCGAGCGGATCGAGCCCCTGATCTCGCTGCAGTGGTTCTGCCGCATGGACGAGCTCGCCGCGCCCGCGATCGAGGCCGTCGAGAGCGACCGGGTGAAGATCGCCCCCGCTCAGTGGAAGCGCGTCTACCTCGACTGGATGCGCGAGATCCGGCCCTGGTGCATCTCGCGCCAGCTCTGGTGGGGGCACCGGATCCCGGTCTGGTACTGCGACGCCTGCGAGGAGACCTTTGTCCCGGAGGACCCGGCGGCGGCCCCCGAGCGCTGCGGCTCCTGCGGCGGCGAGCTGCGCCAGGAGGAGGACGTGCTCGACACCTGGTTCAGCTCGGCGATCTGGCCCTTCGCCACGCTCGGTTGGCCCGACGACACGCCGGAGCTGCGCGCCTTCTACCCGACCAGCTTCCTCACCACCGCCCGCGAGATCCTCTTCCTCTGGGTGGCGCGGATGATCATGACCGGGCTCGAGTTCGCCGGCGACGTGCCCTTCCACGACGTCTACGTCCACTCGGTGATCCAGGCTCGTGACGGCCGCCGCATGTCGAAGAGCCTCGGCACCGGCATCGACCCGCTGGAGGAGATCGACGTGCACGGCGCCGACGCCCTGCGCTTCGGCCTGCTGGCGATGTCCTCGACCCAGGACGTGCGCTACTCCGACGCCAAGGTCCAGCAGGGGCGCGACCTCGCCAACAAGCTCTGGAACGCAAGCCGGCTGATCCTGCTCAACGCGGCCGCGGTCGAGGCCGAGCCCGTCGCCGAGCGCGTCGAGGACAGGTGGATCCTCTCGCGCATGGAGCAGACGATCGCCTCGGTGACCGCGAAGCTCGACTCCTACGATTTCGCTCACGCCGCTGCCGAGGCCTACGCCTTCTTCTGGTCCGAGCTCTGCGACTGGTACCTGGAGATCGTCAAGCCGCGGCTCTACGAGGGCGAGGAGGCGGTCTCGGCCAACTTGCTCTGGCTGCTCGAGCGGACGCTGGCGCTGCTGCACCCGATCATGCCCTTCGTCAGCGAGGAGGTCTGGTCCTACCACCCGAGCCGCAGCGGCCATCTCGCCGTGCACGGCTTCCCCACCGTCGAGGGGCGCCTCTTCGACCCCGAGGCCGAAGCCGAAGTCGAGCGCGGGATCGAGCTGACCCGGCGCCTGCGCGCCTGGCGCGACATGGTCGAGGTGCCCGCCAGGAGCGAGCTGACGGCCCGGGTCGAAGGCGAGGCCCCGCACGAGTTCGTCGGTCGCCTCAGCCGCTTCGCGCTCGACGGCAACGGCGGCGACCCGATCGCCGCGGTGGGACCCGTCCGCGTGCTTGCCTCGGCTGACATCGATGCCGAGGCGGTGGCGACGCGGCTGCAGAAGCGGCGCGAGGAGCTGCGCTCCGAGGTCACCCGGGCCGAGGGCAAGCTGGCCAACGAGAAGTTCGTCGCCCGCGCCCCGGCCGAGCTGGTCGAGGAGGAGCGCGCCAAGCTGGAGCGCTACCGGGCAGAGCTCGAGGAGCTCGGCGAATAGATCCGCAGGCGTACCTCGACTCGCTGGAGCCGCTGGGCTGGAAATTCGGCCTCGAGCGGATGCACCG
Organism: Solirubrobacterales bacterium; assembly: GCA_035549645.1. GTDB lineage: Bacteria > Actinomycetota > Thermoleophilia > Solirubrobacterales > 70-9 > VRUE01. The sequence goes on from DASZQM010000062.1 coordinate 2,737, forward strand.
CCTCAACACGGCGCTGGGCATGCCCCAGAACCGCTTCGCCTCGATCCACGTCGTCGGCACCAACGGCAAGTCCTCGGTGACGCGGATGATCGCCGCCCTGCTCGAGGCGCACGGCCTTCGCACGGGCGCCTGCGTCTCGCCCCATCCCGAGCGCTGGTCGGAACGGGTGCTGATCGGAGGCGAGCTGATCGATGACGCCGCCTTCGCCACCGCGGTCGAGCGCACCGCGGCGGCAGCCGAGGCGGTGAACCGGGGGCTGGACGAGGGCGACGCCATCACCCAGTTCGAGGTCGCCACCGGCGCGGCGTTCGTCGCCTTCGCTGCTGCCCGCGTTCAGGTTGCGGTGATCGAGGCCGGATTGGGAGGGAGGCTCGATGCGACCAACACGATCCCATCGAAGGTGACCGTGCTCACCTCGATCGGCCTCGATCACACCGAGCTCCTCGGTGAGACGGAGACCGAGATCGCGGCTGAGAAGCTCGCCGTGCTGCGAACTCACACGGCCCTCGTCCACGGGCGGCTGAGTCCGGCGGTGGCTGAGCTTGCCGCTCGCACCGCCGCCGAGCGTGGGGCGGAGCTGATCGTCGCGCCCGAGGATCCCGGCGAGGGGATCGAGCTGCGCGCGCCGGGACGCTTTCAGCGACGCAACTTCGCCCTTGCCCGCGCGGCGGCCGAGGCCTTCCTCGGGGCCGTCGACCCCAGTGCCGTGGCCCGCGTCGCCTCGACGCTCGCGATTCCCGGTCGCCTCGAGCGCCTCCCATGCGATCCACCCACCTTCCTCGACGTCGCTCACAACCCGGACGGGGCCGCCGCTCTCGCGGAGGCCCTGGGCGACCTGGCAGGCGACCGCCCCGTGATCGCCTGCATCGCGGCGCTGGCCGACAAGGACGCCGGCGCGATGATCCGCGCCCTCGCGCCGGCCCTCCGGTGCGCGATCTGCACCGAGCTCGACCAGGCGGTGCTGGAGGCCAGGGGACGGGCCGGAGTCGGCTCGCATTCGGCAGCCAAACTCGCTGCCGCCTGCGCTGAGGCGGGCATCGAGGCCGAGCAGCAGCCGGAACTGCCCGCCGCACTGCGCCGCGGCCGCGAACTGGCCGAGGAGCGCTCGGGGGCGCTGCTCGTCACCGGCTCGCACTACCTGCTCGCGCCGGCCCGTGCCGCCCTCGCCCTGTGCGAGGATTGAGCCCGATGGCCTCGGGCAGCAAAAGCGCCAGCTCCGAACTGCTCTCGATGATGGCGCTGGTCGCCGCTGTCGTCGCCGCGGTGATCCTCGTCTTCTTCGGCCTCGGCTACCTCTTCGGGAGCCTCTTCCTCTGACCCAAGCTCGATCATCCGCCGCGACAGGGTTAGCGACCGCGGCGGCGAAGTAGACTGCCGCTCCCCTCTCCGGCGGCGCCCTCAGCCATGGCACTAGCGATATTCGGCATCTCAAACAGCGGCCTCAACCTGGCCGTCACGCTCTTCGTCCTGATGATCGTCGTCGTCTGGCTGGCCCTGATCGTCTACACCTACTTCGATGCCCGCCGCCGCATCTCCGACCCGTTCCTGGTCGCCTGCGCGACGATCGGCTCCTTCTTCCCCTACATCGGCACCGCCGTCTACGCGATCGTGCGCCCGCCGGAGTTCCTCGAGGACGCGCACGAACGCGAGCTGGAGATCCGCGCTGCCGAGCTGCGCGTGCGCCAGCTGACCGAGGCCTCCTGCCCCAACTGCGAATACCCGGTCGACAAGAACTTCCTGCGCTGCCCGGAGTGCCAGCATCGCCTCAAGAATCCCTGTCCGAGCTGTGGCAAGCCCGTCGATCCGCGCTGGGCGCTCTGCCCTTACTGCGAGACCCCGGTCGCCGAGCGCCAGCAACGGCGCCGCCGGGCGAGCGTTGAGGAGCGCCCCAAGCGCGAGGCACGGACGAAACGAGAGGCACCGGCCCAGGCCGCCGAGCGACCGCAACGCCGCGCCGCGACGAAGGCCAAGGAGGCTCCCGCCCCGAAGGCGGACGCTGAGCCCGAGAAGACCGCAAAACGAACCCAAAGGAGCCCCGCTCGTGAGCCGGACGCTGATCCTCGTAAAGCCTGACGCCTTCCAGCGCGCCCTGACCGGCGAGGTTCTCGCCCGCTTCGAGCGCAAGGGCCTGCGCATCGCGGCGCTGAAGACGATGCGGGCCGACGAGCCGATCGCCAACAAGCACTACGAAGAGCACACCGACAAGCCCTTCTTCGGCGAGCTGGTCTCCTTC
>DASZQM010000063.1:0-1959 GCA_035549645.1 Solirubrobacterales bacterium
TTCACCAAGACGCTGAAGGAGCGCTGCCTCGGCGCCGACGTGATGGGCAGCCTCGATCCCGGCCAGCAGGTGGTCAAGATCGTCAACGAGGAGCTGACCGGGCTGATGGGCGGCGTCGGCTCGGAGCTCGCCTTCGCCAACAACGGCCCCACTGTGATCCTGATGGCCGGCCTGCAGGGCTCGGGCAAGACGACCGCCTGCGCCAAGCTCGCCCGCTATCTACGCGAGAACGGCCGCAGGGACGTCGCCCTCGCCGCCTGCGACGTCTACCGGCCCGCCGCGGTCGACCAGCTCGTCACGGTCGGCGGTCGCGTCGGCGCTCACGTCTACGAGAAAGGCACCGACGCCGATCCGGTCGAGATCGCCTCCTGGGCGCTTGACCAGGCCAAGGCCGAGCGCCGCGACGTGCTGATCGTCGACACCGCCGGCCGCCTCCACGTCGACACCGACCTGATGGAGGAGCTGGCCAAGATCCGCAAGCGGATCCAGCCCCACGACGTGCTGCTGGTCGTCGACGCGATGACCGGCCAGGACGCGGTCGGCGTCGCCGAGTCCTTCGCCGAGGCGGCCGAGTTCGACGGCGTGATCATGTCGAAGCTCGACGGCGACGCCCGCGGCGGCGCTGCGCTCTCGGTCAAGGCGGTCACCGGCAAGCCGATCCTCTTCGCCTCGACCGGCGAGAAGCTCGAGGCGTTCGATCGCTTCCACCCCGACCGCATGGCCTCGCGCATCCTCGGCATGGGCGACGTGCTCAGCCTGATCGAGAAAGCCGAGCAGCAGATCGACGAGAAGCAGGCGCTCGACCTCGAGCAGAAACTGCGGCGCAACCAGTTCACCCTCGAAGACATGCTCCAGCAGATGAAACAGGTGCGGAAAATGGGCCCGCTCAGCGGCATCCTCGGCATGCTGCCCGGGATGGGGGCGATGAAGCAGCTGAAGAACGCCGACGTCGACGAGGGTCAGCTCGACCGGGTCGAGGCGATCATCCTCTCGATGACGCCGGAGGAGCGGGCCAACCCGGGGATCATCAAGGGCTCGCGCCGCAAGCGCATCGCCAACGGCTCCGGGGTGAGGCCGCAGAACGTCAATCAGCTGATCAAGCAGTTCGACCAGATGCGCAAGCTGATGCGCCACGTCGCCTCCGGCAAGACCCCCGACCAGCAGCAGCTGGCGGCGATGATGGGGGGAGCGCCGCGCCCGAAGGTGCGGAGACGCTAACCTTCCGCGGCCCATGGCAGTCCGAATCAGACTTAGACGAGTCGGGTCGAAGAAGAACCCGATCTGGCGCATCGTCGTCGCCGACAAGCGCTCGCCGCGCGACGGTCGCACGATCGAGACGATCGGCCAGTACAACCCGCAGACCGAGCCCTCGACGATCGAGCTCGACGAGGCCCGTGCCCGTCACTGGATCGAGCACGGCGCTCAGCCCTCGGAGACCGTGGCCACGCTGCTGCGCACCAAGGGCATCCCGGCCTCGGGCTCCTAGTCGATGACGGAGCTCCTGGAGTTCCTCGTCCGCTCGCTGGTCGAGGACCCGTCCGCGGTCGTGGTCGAGGAGCTCGAAGAGGAAGGTGACCTCGTCTATGAGATCAGCGTCGCCGAGGACGACCTCGGCCGCGTGATCGGCAAGGGCGGTCGCGTCGCCAACGCGATCCGCACCATTGCCAAAGCCGCCGCGGTGCGCTTGGATCGACGGGTGATCGTCGACATCCTCGACTGAGCGGCGCCCACCGCCGTGAAGCTCGACATCTTCACGCTGTTCCCTGAGGCCTTCGACTGGTTCCAGTCACAGCGCTCGGTGCAGAACGCGCTCGGCGAAGGCAACGAGCTGCGGCTGATCAACTACCGCGACTCGACGCCGCTGGGCGCCGGCCAGGTCGACGACGCGCCGTATGGGGGCGGCGCCGGGATGGTGCTGCGGGTCGACGTGGTCGACGCGGCGCTGCAGGCGGCCTATCC
>DASZQM010000064.1:0-9833 GCA_035549645.1 Solirubrobacterales bacterium
ACCAGCAGCGCGTCGCGGGTCAGCGGCAGGTCGGGGACGACGGCCCCCTTCGCCGCGGCGCCCCAGTCGGGGTGGGCGAGGAAGCCGGAGATGACGTAGGCGACGAAGACCGAGCTCAGCGCCAGCAGGAAGTGCTCGACCCGGTGGAAGTTCTCGCGCAGGACGAGGACGGAGACGCCGATCGCGGCCAGCGGCACGCTGACGTAGCGGCTGGTGCCGAAGAGCAGTTCGGCGCCGGCGACGACGCCGGCGAACTCGGCGCAGAGGGTGCCGACGTTGGCGAGCACCAGGGCGGTGAGGACGATGCGGGCGGCGTGGGTCCCGTAGCGCTCGCGGACCAGGGTCAGCAGGCCCTTGCCGGTGACGATGCCGAGCCGCACCCCCAGCTCGTGGAAGACGATCAGCGCCGCGGTCGAGAGGGCGAGGACCCAGATCAGCTCGTAGCCGTATTTGGCGCCGAGGATCGAGTAGGTGGCGATCCCGGCCGGGTCGTCGTCGGAGAGCCCGGCGAGCAGGCCCGGGCCGACGACGGCGAGCAGGGCGCCGAGCCCGCCGGCGCGCAGCAGCAGGTGCCGGTGCCGGGCGAGGCGCCAGTGGGTGTGGCGTCCCGGCGTGCGGTGGGCGCGGTGGTTGCGAGGCACGGAGCCCCAAGTCTCGCGAGCGCGGCGGTCAGCGACGAATCGCGGAGCGCCGCCGCAGGCGGGCGAGGGCGCTTTCGAGCCCCGCCCAGGCGATCACGGCCAGGAGCGCGACGAGCGCGCCGACGGCGACGACGCCGATGCCGGCGGCGAGCGTGATCGCGGCGATCGCGATCAGCGCCGCGAGGGCGAGGTCGGCGAGCAGGGCGCGCCGCCTGGCGATATCTCGTCGCCGCGAGCTCACCAGCGCTGCCCTTCGCGCACGTAGACGGCAAAGAAATCGCGTTCGTCGGGCGTCAGATAGCGTTCGGCCGGCCGGAACATTTCCGGCAGCAGGTTGCTCGGAGAGGCGGCGCCCGGGCCGCGGTAGGAGATGAAGCTGGTCCAGTCTTCGTTGATGTCGAGCTCCAGCGCGCGCACGGCGCCGGCGCGGCGCAGGATCTGCGCCAGCGATTCGACCGTCTGGTCGTTGGCCGCCGCGTAGAGCAGGTTTCCGCGCGCGTCGACGCCGAGGCCGGAGCGCCAGACGCGGGTCGCGTTGTTGACGGTTTCGCCCCATTCGGGGCCGTCGCTGAGGTTGGGGTTGAGCTTGCCTTCGTAGATGATCGGCGGCAGGTTCTGCTTGGCGAACCAGACGTCGGCCGGGGCGCCCGGGCCCTGGTGCCAGCGGACGACGTCGACGCGACCGTCGCGGTACTCGACCACCGTGGCGATGCCGTTGACCATCGCTTCGACCACCTTGCCGCGGTAGACCAGGCCGGCGTTCGAGGTTTCCAGCGGGAAGCCGCCGTTGAAGGTGGCGACCAGGCGGGGGCGGCTGCCGGGCGGCACCTCGCCCGGCCCGCGGTGCGGCAGCGGTTCCGGCGGCTCGTCGAGGCCGGGGACGTAGGCGAGCTTGGTCTGCGCCGAGTCGAGCCAGGCGACGCCGGCGATGAGCTGCGGGTATTCGGGGTCGCTGCGGAAGGTCGTCAAGAGGACCGGCGGTCGTGCGCCCGCGCCCGCGCCGGCCTTCTTCCAGACGCCCTCGCCGGGCAGCGCCGGGTGGATCAGGGGCTTCACGTTCGGCGGGCGGTAGGGAGCGGCGGCGGAGCCCGCTTCCGCGTCGGCGTTGGCGACGCCGACGTTGGGCAGGGCCTTCAGCGGCGGGCCGCCCTTGGCCGGCGCGTTGAGCGTGTAGTAGGCGTTCTCGACTTCGGAGACGAGCGAGTTGCCGCCGTTGCGGCGCAGCCACTCGACGCTGGAGACGCCGAGGCCGACGTTGTGCTTTTCGCCCATCGCGGCGACGTAGGAGACCGCCGCGGGGACGAGGCAGATGGAGGCGGCGAAGACGACGATGCGGCGAGCGCGCCGGCGGAGCGGCATGGCACGATCCTCGACCGCGCTCATTGCCCTCGCCTAAGCGCCCCGTGAGAGATTTCTCAGGCGCTGAGTGAGAGCATTGCGGCCGATGGCGGTGATCGAGACCGAGGGGCTGAGCAAGCGCTACGGCGCCGCGCGCGGGATCGAGGACGTCAGCTTCGCGGTCGAGCGGGCCGAGGTCTTCGGCTTCCTCGGGCCCAACGGGGCGGGCAAGACGACGACGATCCGCACCCTGCTCGACCTGCTGCACCCGAGCGCCGGCAGCGCCCGCATCTTCGGCCTCGACAGCCACCGCGAGAGCGTCGCGATCCGCGCCCGCCTCGGCAACCTGCCCGGCGACTTCGGTTACGGCAAGCAGGCGAGCGGGCGGGCGGCGCTGCGCCTGCTCGCCCGCATGCGCGGCATCGAGGGGCTCGGCAGGGCCGAGCAGCTGGCCGAGCGCTTCCACGCCGACCTCGACCGCCCGCTCGGCGAGCTCTCGCGCGGCAACCGCCAGAAGATCGGCCTGATCCTCGCCTGCTTCCACTCGCCCGAGCTGCTGATCCTCGACGAGCCGACCAGCGGCCTCGACCCGCTGATGCAGGAGGAGTTCCTCGCCCTGGTTGCCGAGGAGCGCGAGCGCGGCTGCACCGTCTTCCTCTCCTCGCACGAGCTCGACGAGGTCGAGCGGGTCTGCGACCGGGTCGGGATCGTGCGCGCCGGGCGGCTGGTCGCGGTCGAGCGCGTCGCCGACCTGCTCGCCAAGACGCAGCGCCGCGACCGGGTCGAGGTCGAGTTCGCCGCGCCGGTCGAGCTCGACGACGTGCGGGCGATGCCGGGGGTGGTCGACGCCAAGTTCGCCCACGCCAACCTGGAGGAAGTCTTCCTCACCTACTACGGCGAGGGGGAGCAGGACGAGGTCGAGGAGGAGAAGGAGTGAGCGCCCAACTGGCGGCGCTCGTCGGTGCCCACCTCTCCGACCGGCGCCGTTCGCTGCTCGCCTGGGGCCTGCCGCTGGGGCTCTGGTCGGCCTTCATCGTGATCATCTTCCCCTCGGTCGAAGGGGCGCTCTCGAAGGCGATGCAGAGCTACCCCGAAGCGCTCAAGGAAGCGTTCGGGATCGGCGAGCTGACCAGCGTCGAGCAGTACCTGCACGCCGAGATGCTGAGCCTGATCGTGCCGCTGGCGCTCGGCTACCTGGCGGTGCGGGCGGTCGCCAGCGGCCTCTCCGGCGCCGCCGAAAGCGGTCGCCTCGACGTGCTGCTCTCCTCGCCGGTCTCGCGCTCACGGATCGCCGCCGCGAGCTTCGCCGCCACCGCGGTCGAGCTGGCGGTGGTCCTGGTCCTGACCGTGATCCTCACCGCCCTCGGCAGCCTCGTCGCCGGCGCCCACCTCTCGCTCACCGCCGCGATCGCCGGCTACGCCAACGTCTGGCCGCTGGCCCTGCTCTTCGCCGGCTTCGGCATCGTCGCCACCGGCTTCTCGCTGCGCACCCCCGTCGTCACCGGTGCCGTCGCCGGGCTGCTGGTGACGATGTACGTGATCGACCTCGTCGGCCGGCTCGACACCAGCCTCTCCGGCATCCGCTACGTCTCCGTCTTCAAGTACTACGGCAACGCGATCGAAGACGGCATCGACCCGCTCTCCTTCATCGGCGTCACCGCCGCCGCGATCGCCCTCGCCGCCCTCGGCGCCTGGCTCTTCGAACGCCGCGACCTGGCGGCATGAGCGCACATCGACTCTACGGTGGGATTGAGTGGGAGCGGATTCCCTGGCCGCTGTGGATCTACGCCGTGATTGCGCTCGCACCGGTGATTCCGGTCGAGATCGGTGCGCGTGGTCCGGTGGGCGTGAAGATCCTTTTGCCCGTCGTAATGCTCGCGTGGCTCTTCTTTCTGTTCAGGGGCGTGCGTTGGGTGTGGATGGTCACCGTCGCGATAGACACACTTGGATTCGTGCCCAGCGTTATTTCAGGTTCCCTTACGTGGTGGGGAGCCACCATGGGCCTGCTTTCCGTGCTGCTTCTGCTGCTTCCAGCTACGAGACAACATTTCTCCGGCGAGTCGGTCGCCGGACAGCGCCCATCCGACATTGACCCCGTTGGGGATGGGTGAAGCTCGGAAGCGCGTCGGGTCCGACGCTCAGGTCACCGTGACGAAGCCGCGCATGAAGCCGTCGTGGCTCATCGCCCAGGGGTCGCAGGGGAGTGCGCAGAGCCAGCCGTAGCGGCCGGCTTTTTCGGGGGCGCGGAAGGTGAAGGTGGTGACCGCGGGTTCCGATTCCGAGCCGCCGGCAATCGTCGCGTTCGTCCCCAGGCTGTTGGAGGTGAAGGTGTGCTCGGCGTCGTCGTAGTTGTAGACGGTGACTCGCACCAGCGATCCGGGCTTGATCGAGAAGTCGGCGGGCAGGAAGGCGTCGTGCCAACTGCCGTCCGAGCCCATCTTGGCGTGCTCTTCGTCGCTCTTGACGACCAGCTTCACGTTTTCGACCGCGGCCTGCGCCGAGGAGGACATCGGCATCGACCCGGGCATCGAGGAGGCCATCGGCATCGAGGCCGTGCTCGAGCTGTTGGTGTCGTTGAGCTTGAACGCCACCGCGAGCAGGGCGCCCATCGAGATGACGAGGGCCAGGGTGGAGATGAAGAGCGCGAAACCACGATCGGGACTGCGGGGACTCTCGGCTGGCATCGGTTCCTCCTCGACTTGTTGACGGGCGCATTTGCCCTTTCAGGCTCACTTTCGGCTGAATCGCCAGTCCTCGCATCCGGGTTCGACCGGACTCCCCGATGGGGCGAACTACGTGTTGGCGGCGCCGGGACCGGGTTCTATGCTCAGGACATGGGCGAGCCGGGCCCAGGCGAGAGCGTCGGAGCGGGGCATCGCACGAGCCTCGCCAACGAGCGCACCCAGCTCGCCTGGTGGCGGACCGGGTTTACCGCGATCGCGGTGGCGCTTGGGGTCGGGAGGGTGCTGCCGGACCTGGGCAAGAGCTCCGTCGACTGGCCCTACACGGTGCTCGGCGTGGGCTTTGCCCTCTACGGGGTCGTGCTGATCGCCTACGGCACCCACCGGGCGCGCGAGTTCGATCGCGAACAGGGAATTCCCAAGGGCTCGCGCGGCGCCGGCCGCGCCCTCGGCGCCCTCACCGCGGCGGGAGTGCTGCTCGGCCTCGCCACGGTCGTGCTGATCCTCGCCGATTGACGGATTGACCCCCGGATCCGGTGGTCAATCCATCGAATGAGGGCTCCCGGCGGGGCGGGGTCGGCGCTGCGGCTTAGCCGCTTACGCGCTGGCGGCTATCTACGGATTTCCTTTGCGTCGCTGCGCCAGACGATGTGCGGGTGGAGGCCAGCGAGAAAGTCGAACCCGCCGCGATCGCGGTGCCCGAGCCGGGCGGCGAGCCGCTGGTCGAGCTCGCCGGGGTCGCCCGCCGCTACGAGATGGGCGAGGTGACCGTCACCGCGCTGGAGGAGGTCGACCTGCGGGTCGAGCGCGGCGAGTTCATCGTCGTCCTCGGCCCGTCCGGGAGCGGCAAGACGACGCTGCTCAACATGATCGGCGCCCTGGACTCGCCGACCGAGGGGACGATCCGCATCCGCGGCGAGGACATCACCCGCGCCTCGCGCGCCGAGCTCTTCGAGTTCCGCCGCCACACGGTCAGCTTCATCTTCCAGACCTTCAACCTCTTCCCGGCGCTGACGGCGCTGGAGAACGTCGAGTTCGGAGCCGACGTCAGCGACCGCCAGGGAGCCCGCGAGCTCGCCGCCGCGACGCTGGAGCGGGTCGGGCTCGGCGGGCGCGGCGACCACTTCCCGCACGAGCTCTCCGGCGGCGAGCAGCAGCGCGTCGCGATCGCCCGGGCGCTGGCGACGCGCAATCCGATCCTGCTCGCCGACGAGCCGACGGGTGAGCTCGACTTCCGCACCGGCGTGCAGATCCTCGACCTCCTGCACGAGCAGACGCACACCGAGGAGACCGCGGTCCTGGTAGTCACCCACAACCGTGAGATCGCCCGCGTCGCCCACCGCGTGATCGAGCTCTCGAGCGGGCGCATCGTCGCCGACGGGCCGAATCCCGGTGGCCCGGCGGACATCTCCGAGCTGCACTGGTGAGGATGGGACGGCTCGGGCTCTGGCTGCGCTGGTCGCTCCGCGATCTTCGCGGCCGCTGGGCCCTGGTGCTCGCGATCGGCCTGGTGCTCGCGATCGGCACCGGCGTCTACGCCGGGCTCGGCAGCATGAAGGACTGGCGGATCGCCTCCAACGACGCCTCCTACGAAGCACTGCGCGCCCACGACCTCGAGATCTCGCTGATCGAGGGGACGAGCGAGGCGCCCGGCTCGTTGACCCGGCTGGTCCGCGGCATCGCCGCCGCCAGGCAGGTGAGGGCGACGGAGGAGCGGCTGCGCCTGCAGACCCAGGTCGAAGTGCCGCGCCCCGGGGGCGAATCGATTCTGGTCCCGGCGGAAGCGGTCGGCTCGCCGCTCGGGCCGGCGGGGCCGGCGATCGACGGCGTCTACGCCTCGGCCGGCCGGGCGCTGCGCTCCTCGGATCGAGGCCGCCCGGTGGCGGTGCTGGAGCGCGGCTTCGCCAGCTACCACGGGCTGCCCCCGCGGGGGCAGCTGCGCCTCCCCGGCGGCCGGCGCCTGCGTTACGTCGGCGTCGGCGGCTCGCCCGAGTACTTCATGGTCACCCGTCCCGGCGGCGGCGAATTCGGCGGCGCCGAGGCGCAGTTCGCCGTCCTCTTCACCTCGCTGCGCACGGCGCAGCTGATCGACGGCGGGCCGCCGCGGGTCGACGACGCCGTGTTGCGGTTGCGCAGAGGCGCCAGGGCGAGCGCGGTGAAGCGGCAGCTCGAACGCGGCCTCCGCGCCGCCGGGATCAGCGGCGAAGTGACGACGCTGGACGAAGACGTCGCCCATCGCGTCCTCTACCAGGACGCCAGCGGCGACCAGCAGATGTTCGACGTCTTCGCCTTCCTGATCTTCGCCGGTGCCGCGCTGGCGGCCTTCAACCTGGCGACGCGGATCGTCGAGGCGCAGCGGCGCGAGATCGGGATCGGGATGGCGCTCGGGGTGCCGCCGCGGCAGCTGGCGATCCGGCCGCTGCTGCTCGGGGCGCAGATCGCGCTGGCCGGCGCCGTGCTCGGCCTCGCGCTCGGGCTGGCGATGGGGGGCATCTTCCGCGGCGTGCTCGAAGACCTCCTGCCGCTGCCGGTGATGCGGACCCCGTTCGAGCCCGCCGTCTTCGTCCGTGCCGCCCTGGTTGCCCTGCTGCTGCCGATTCTCGCCACCGCGATCCCGGTCTGGCGCGGCCTGCGCAAGACGCCGGTCGAGGCGATTCGGGTTGGCTTTCGATCCGCCCGCGGCAGCGGTGCCGCGGGGCTGGGCAAGCGCCTGCGCCTACCCGGCTCGAGCCTCGCCCAGATGCCGCTGCGCAACGCCCTGCGGGCACCGCGCCGCACCCTGCTGACGGTGCTCGGGATCGGTGCCGTGCTGAGCGTGCTGGTCGCCTTCATGGGTCTGATCGACTCCTTCGAAGCCACCGTCGACCGCAGCGAAAGCGAGATCGCCCAGGGCAACCCGAACCGCATCGTCGTCTCGCTCGACGGCTTCCACAGCGCCCGCGCGGCGCGGCGGATCGTCGCCGACACGCCGGGCGTCGCGGCGGCCGAACCGCAGCTGATCCTGCCGGTGACGCTGTCGGCGCCCGGCGCGGAAGCCTTCGAGGGCTCGGTGACGCTGCTCGATTTCTCGAGCCGGATCTGGGCCCCGACGATCGCCGCCGGTCAGGCGCCGTCGCCCGGCCGGCCGGAAGTGCTGATCTCCGAAAAGGCGGCTTCTGACCTCGGCGTCGGCGTCGGCGACTGGATCGCGATCGCCTATCCGCGGCGGGCCGGCAACGGCTACGCCGAGGCGCGGGCACGGGTTCGCGTCAGCGGCCTGCACCCGGACCCCTTTCGCAACTTCGCCTACATGGACCCCTCGGTCGCGACCCTCGCCGGCCTTCCCCATATCGCGAACCGAATCTCGGCGACGCCGGAGCCCGGTGTGAGCGAGGACCGCGTCGCCCGCGCCCTCTTCGAAGCTCCGGCGGTCGCCTCGGTCGAGCGGGCCACGGCGACGACCGAGTTCGTCCGCGACCGCCTCGGCGACTTCGTCGGCGTCCTGCGCCTGATCGAGGGATTCGCCCTGGCGCTGGCGATCCTCATCGCCTTCAACTCCTCGGCGATCGGGATCGACGAGCGCCGGCGCGAGAACGCGACGATGCTCGCCTTCGGCGTCACCACTGCCCGGACGATTGCCCTGGCGGTCGCCGAGAGCCTGATCGCGGGCGTGCTCGGCACCCTCGCCGGCCTCGCCGGCGGCTTCCTGGTCACCAGCTGGGTCGTCAACCAGACGCTGCCGGAAACGTTGCCCGACCTCGGGCTGCTGATCGAGATCGCGCCCGCCTCGCTGCTCGCCGCGGCCGTGGTCGGGGTCCTCTCCGTGACCATGGCGCCGCTCTTCAGCGCCCGCCGCATCCAGCGCATGGACGTCCCCTCGACCCTGCGGGTCATGGAATAGGCGCGAGGCCCTCGGCGAGGAAGCGGTCGAGGGCGCGGGTGAAAGGGAGGCGCTCCTGGAAGAGGAAGGCGTGGGCGCCGGGCAGGATCAGCAGCTCGGCATTTGGGACTCGGTCGGCGATGCGGCGCGTGTTGAGGGCCGGGGTGACCGGGTCGGCGACGCCGGCCGCGGCGAGGGTCGGCATCGCCAGGTCACTGAGCTGGCGGTAGTTGGCGTTGCTGCGCAGCCAGGGGTCCTCGGCTCGGACCTGGCGGCGGGTGGTCTTGGCGGGGACATCGAAGTCGTCGGGGATCTCGCCACTGTGGCTGGCGCTGGCGAGCCGGTGCAGGAAGCGGTGGGCCTCGCCCTGGCGGTCGGCCGGGTAGAGCTCGCGCAGGATGTCGGCGAGCGGCGGGTCGGGCTCGCTGTCGATTTCCTGCGCTCGGCGCGAGCCCAGGACCGCGTGGCTGCCACCCGGGTTGGTCGCGGCGAGGACGAGGTGGGAAACGCGGCCGGGGTGGTCGATCGCCAGGCGCTGCGCGACGAAGCCGCCCATCGACCAGCCGAGCACGTCGGCTCGTGGCAGCCCGATCGCCTCCATCAGGTTCGCGGTGGCCTGGGCGAGGGAGTCGAACGAGTTACCGCGCCAGGCGCCCGAGCGGCCGACGCCGGGATAGTCAAAGAGGATCAGCCGGTGGCGGCGCGCCAGCAGCCGCAGCAGCGACGGGTCCCATTCGGACATCGTCGAGCCCGTCCCGGTCAGCATCAGCAGCGCGGGACCGCGGCCGCGTTCGTACCAGGCGATCCTGGTGCCGGGGATCGCAGCCGTCCTGACCGTCGGGCGAAAGGGATGCGGCGAGGGGGCGGGCTCGGGCGCGGAAGCAGGGCTCTTTCCGCAGGCAAGCGCGAACGCCGTCATCAGCGCGCAGGCGAAGAAGCGGGGACGCACCCGCCAAGCCTACGGGGGAGTCGACGGGCTGCTCGCCTGGCGGCGGGCTACTCCTACGGGAAGACGGTCTCGCCCGTCTCCTCGTCGATCACCGAGATCGCCACCGCGGGACAGGCTTCGGCGGCCTCGAGCATCTGCTCGGGCGTGCCGGCGCCGATCACGACGGCGACGTCGTCGAGGCGAAAGACCTCCGGTGCGACCTCGACGCAGTCGCCGTGGGCGCTGCACTCGTTGGGATCCACCACCGCTCGGTAGCTCATGCGGCCTCCTTCTCCTTGTGCTTGGCGGGCCAGCGGCCCTCGTCTATGCGTTTGCGCAGCGCCGGGATCGACCGCGGCCGGTTGACCGCGAGGCCGGCGACCGGG
>DASZQM010000065.1:0-14460 GCA_035549645.1 Solirubrobacterales bacterium
CCCGGCCGATGCGGGTTATGGATACCCGGCGCTGACCGACGACCTCGGTGCGGTGATCGAGGAACAGGCGGGGAAGGGGTCCGTCTTCCTCGCCGGGCACTCGATGGGCGCCCACACCGCGATCGCCTTCTCGCTGCGTCATCCCGAGCGCGTTGCCGGCCTCGTCGCGATCGGGCCGACCTATACGGGCACACGGTTCAGCGCGGAGTCGCTGGCGTACTGGGACGGGCTGGCGGACGCGCTGGAGAACGGTGGAGTCGATGCCTTCGTCGAGTACGTCGGCAGTGCCCAGGACGTCGGATCGCCCTGGCGCGACTCGGTGATGCGCTTCACCCGGGAACGGATGGAGCGCCACCGCGACCTGGGCGCGATCGTCCGGGCGCTGCGCGAGGTGCCGAGGTCACAGCCATTCGACCCGGCGGAGCTCGAGTCGCTGGCCGTGCCGACGCTGGTCGTCGCCAGCCACGACGCCGCCGACCCTGGCCATCCGTACGCGATCGCAGTCGAGTACGCGGAGCGGATTCCGGGCGCTCGCCTGACCAGCGAGGCGGAGGGACAGTCCCCGCTTGCCTGGCAAGGCGGTCGCCTCTCGCGCGAAATTGAGGATTTCTGCAGGGAGCTGCAATAGCTTTCCCGCCATGAAGCCACCGGCCGAGGGGACATTGCGCGGCATCGCCACCTTTCTCGCCACCTTCGGCATCGGGGTCGCGACCTACATCACGATCGCCGACTCCGGCGGTGGCTCGCCGGTCTGCGTCGCCGGTGGCCACGGTTGCCAGACCGTCGCCGAAAGCACCTACTCGCATGTCGCCGGCGTCAACATCGCCGTGTTCGGCATCGCCGGCTACGTCCTGCTGCTGCTCTGCGCGCTGCTGCGCGGCGACGTGCCGCGGATGGGGGGCTTCCTCGTCGCGCTGGTCGGCTTCGGCTACAGCTTCTACCTGACCTACCTCGAGCTCTTCAAGATCGACGCGATCTGTCAGTGGTGCGTCGCCAGCGCCACGCTGATGACGCTGCTCTTCGTTACAAATGCAGTACGCATGCTCGCCTACGTGGGGACCGATCCATGAGCGGCAAGCGCGACCGCGAGACGCGGCGCGAAGAGCGCCTGCGCGAAGAGGCCGGCGTTGCCTCAGACGAGCGTCGTCAAAAGCTGATCAAGGTCGGCAGTGCGGCGGCGTTTCTCGTCGTTGTCGTCGTTGCGGTCCTGATCGTCGTCGCCTCGAGCGGCGGTGGCAGCGGCGGCGATGCGAGCAACCTGAAGGAAGTCGCCGAGGTCGAACAGCTGCTCGACGGCATCCCGCAGCACGGCCTGGTCCTGGGCGAACCCGGCGCCAAGGTGACTGTGCTCGAGTTCGGCGACCTGCAGTGCCCGTTCTGCAAGGGCTTCTCCGAAGAAATACTGCCGCCGGTGATCCAAAGCCAGGTCGCCAGCGGGGAAGCGAAGCTCAGTTTCAACAACTTCACGATCATCGGCCCGGAATCGGTGCCGGCCGGCGCCGCGGCGATCGCGGCCGGCAAGCAGGGCCGGGGCTGGAACTACGTCGAGCTCTTCTACCGCAACCAGGGCGAAGAGAACTCGGGCTACGTGACCGATGAATTCCTCACCGCGGTGGCCAAGGGCGCCGGCGTGCCGAACATCGCCAAGTGGAACAAGGACCGCAAGGCCAAGTCGACGATCGAAGAGGTCGAAGCGACCACGGCCAAGGCGGAAAGCCTCGAATTCAGCGGCACGCCCTCGTTCGCCGTCGAAGGCCCCGGCGTTGCGGGCGTGAAGAAGCTCGGCACGCCGGGCTCGAGCGGCGACCTCGAAGCGGCGATCGAAGACGCCGCCGGCTGAGCCGAGCCGGGGCTGTGGGTGCCTCGGCGCTCGTCTTTGACTACGAGTTGACATAACCACCATTATCGTGCGTTGGAAACGCGTCGAGGAAGGGGGTGCCATCCTGGAAACCGGACGCCCCTCGCCTAGCGAACGAACGATGAGAGAGCCGCGGAGACGTGTGGCGGATCCAGCGGGCCGAAGCGCAGCGTCCAGGCGCCACCGAGCTCCTGCCGGAACGAAAACTGAATCCCGCTTGCCTCGAGCAGTTCTCGGTGGCTCTCAGCGCGCTCGTACCCGGTCGCGCCCTGGAACGTCGCGTCAAGGCCGTAGCGACCGTCCTCCATCGGCCAGACCGACAAGCGGTCGGCGACGGGACCGGCGGGAAAGCCGAGCTGAGTGCCTGGGCTTTCGGCGGCCTGGCTCATTTGAGCGCTCGATCTTTTCACGAATAGACTGCTCGCCATGCACCTGCCGGTCCTGGAACCGACGACGAGGGGCGTCTTGCTGGCGTTCTTCTCGGTGGCGATCGCGAGCGTCGGCGCCGCCTTCTTCATCGGCGCGATTCCGCCCGCTTCGCCCGACCTGCTGCAGACCCTGGCGCTGATCGGTGCGATCCTGCTGCCCGCCTACGTGGTCGAGGCCGTCTGGCTATTGCCGCGCATGGGTCAAGGCGAAGAACTCGAAGAATGGCTCGGCTTCATGGTCGGTGCGGCGATCGCCAACCTGCTCGCGATCGCGATCGCCCTGCTCGGCGTTCAGCACCGCCTCGCCGGCCACGCCAACGCGCTCGACGACATCGGGCTGGCCTTCGTCGTCGTCTCCTTGGTCGTGCTTGCAGGCACCGTCGTCGCCCAGCCGCTGCTGGCGAATCGGTTCGGCGACGGTCCCGCCGGCGAGTGAGCTTCAGGCCGCGCCGGACCTGACCGCGGCGCCGTGCATGAGCGGGCGAACGATCGGGGGCGCCTTCGGCATCTCCCCGTGCTCGATTCGCAGCTGCTCGAACGGGCCGGCTTCGATCGCGCGCGCGGTGTCGCGATTGCAGTGACAGCCGTCGCCGAGGAAGTGCCAGGGTCGCTCGAGCCGGTCCTGCCAGCGGGCCAGGCCCGGGTCCTCCGCGCGGACGTGCTCGACGAAGAGCAGCCTGCCACCCGGCTTCAGCACTCGCGCGGCCTCGGCCAGCGCCGCCGAGGGATTCGGCACCGTGCAGAGCACCAGGGTAAAGACCGCGGTGTCGAAGCTCGCGTCCTCGAAGGGCAGCGCTTCCGCGCCGGCCTGGACCACCTCGGTCCCCGGTGGCGCCGTGTCCAGCCGGGCCCGCAGCCTGCTCAGCATGTGCGGGTCGGGCTCAGCCAGGACTAGCTCGCTCACAGCTGACGGGAAGAGAGACAGGTTGGCGCCGGTGCCGGCGCCGATGTCGATAGTCCGCCCCGTGGCCGAGGCGAGGCACTCGCGGCGAATCTCCCGCAGCCCAGCCTCTTCGGTTCCGCGCAGAAGACGGTCGTATGCCGCGGAGAAGAACCTCCCCCAGGTGGCGTCGTAGAGGCGAGCCATGTTCTATTCCGCCAATTTGGCGCAGAGGGCGAAGGCGGTGACGCTCCAGTTCAAAGCGGTCGGGTTGACCTCCCAGGCTTCCACCGCGACGGCGCCCGTCGCCCCCGGCGCGGGAAAGCTCGGTTCGACGACGTCTGCGATGACGTTGGCGAGTCCATTCGGAGTCACGCCTTCCTTGGCCCCGACGATGTCGTAGCTGCCGCTCACCGCGCTCTTCCCCGCGCCGCAGTTGACCACGACCGTCTTTGGCGAGGTGGAGTTTTCAGGCGAGCTGGCCGAGACCTTTTCCATCCCGCTGATGCCAACCGGGCCCTGCAGGCCACGCGGCCCCTGCGGCCCTTGCTGTCCCCTGTCGCCCTTAGGGCCTTGCGGTCCCGCCGGCAGCTGACCGGCCTTGAAGTCGGTCGCCAGGAGCGATCCGTTCTTCACCTTTGGCGAGGTGACGGCGTTCTTGGCGATGTCCGCTGCCTTGACCTGTTCCTTGCCGATGTTTTCGGATTTGACGCTGTTCTTGCCCAGTGTCGTTACCGCGTAGGAGGTGCCTCCCAGGGCGACGAACAGAGCTAGCGAGGCGACTACGTTGGCGTAGGTGAGCTTGGGGCGCAAAACGGAACCTCCGGCTGGCATGGCGGGGACTTGGGTTCGGCTGAATGTACCGCCGAGAAGCCGCTGTGGTTCAAATCTCGGTGATTAAGCCGCTTCGCGCTCGGGGCTCGACTCCGCTGCGCTGTCGCCCCCCGCTATGTCGGCGCGGGCAGCTCGCTCCTCGTAGGCGTGGCGGGCGCCGTGGTCGACCTCGGTCATCAGCTTGTCGACTTTCATCAGGCGTCCGAGCGCCTCGCGCCAGCCGCGTGGCAGGTTGGCCAGGACCTTGAAGAGGGCACCGTTGACGCGCGGCACCCAGACGTCGAAACGCGGCACTTCGAGGGCGTCGACGATCTCGTTGGCGACGTCCTCCGCCTCGACCGGGCGGATCAGCGTCTGCCCCACCCCGGCGGTCAGCTCGGTGTTGACCACCGTCGGCATCACGCAGGCGATCTCGACGCCGGTGCCGCGCAGCTCGGCACGCGCTGCCTCGCTGACGCCGACCACGGCGTGCTTGGTCGCCGAGTAGGTGGCGATGCCCGGGAAGCCGCCCTTGCCCGCCTGCGAGGCGAGGTTGACGATGTGGCCGCGGCGGCGCGGGACGAAGCGCTTCATCGCCAGCTGCATGCCGACGATGACGCCGTAGACGTTGATGTCGAGCTGGCGCTTGATCGAGTCGTCCGACTCCTCGGCGAACGGCGTCACCGGCATGATCCCGGCGTTGTTGACGACGACGTCGAGCGGACCGAGCTCCCGCTCGGCGGCGTCGAGGAAGGCGGCGAAGGAGCCGCGGTCGGTGACGTCGAGCTCGAGCGCGATGGTACCGCCGCCGAGCTCGCTCGCCGTCTGCTCGGCCAGGGCGAGGTCGAGATCGCCGATCGCGACCCGGCAGCCCTTGCGCACCAGCGCCGTCGCCGTCGCCTTGCCGATCCCGCGGGCACCGCCGGTGATCGCCACGACCTTGCCGCTGAGGGACTGCCGCTCCTTCGCCATCAGGGACCTCCTCCTCTCGGCGGCTCCTAGGCCGCCGGCTTGTAGACGGTGACCACGGCCGCGCCGCCGAGGCCGATGTTGTGCTGCAGGGCGGTCTTGGCGCCCTCGACCTGACGCTTGTCCGCGTCGCCGCGCAGCTGCCAGGTCAGTTCCGAGCACTGCGCCAACCCGGTTGCGCCGAGCGGGTGGCCCTTGGAGATCAGCCCGCCGGAGGGGTTGACCACGACCTTGCCGCCGTAGGTGGTCGCTTCTTCCTCGACCAGCTTGTGCGCCTCGCCCTCGGCGGCGAACCCGAGCGCTTCGTAGGTGATCAGCTCGTTGGCGCTGAAGCAGTCGTGCAGCTCGCAGACGTCGACTTCCTCGGCCGCGACGCCGGCTTCGGCGTAGGCCTCCTCGGCGGCCTGCTTCGACATGTCGGAGCCGACGATCTTCATGCAGTCGGTGTCCTCGGCAAAGGTGGAGCTGAGGTCGGTGACCATGGACTGCCCGGCGATCTCGATCGCGCGGTCGCCGAGGCCGTGCTCTTCGACGTAGCGCTCGGAGGCGACGATCGCGCAGGCCGAGCCGTCGGAGGTCGGCGAGCACTGCAGCTTGGTCAGCGGGTCGTGGATCATCTTCGCCGCCTTGATGTCCTCGAGCGTGTACTCGTCCTGGAACTGGGCGTAGGGGTTGTTGACCGAGTGCTTGTGGTTCTTCCAGCCGATCCAGGCGTAGTGGTCGGGGTTGGAGCCGTACTTCTGCATGTGATCGCGGCCGGCGTTGCCGAACATCTGCGGTGCCGGCGGCGACTGCTCGGGGTCGCGGATCTCGAACATGCGCATCGCGTGCTTGTCGAGCGCGTTGGTGCGGTCGGTGTACTTGACCCCGAGCGAGCCCGGCTCCATCTTCTCAAAGCCGAGCGCCAGCGCGCAGTCGGCGATGCCGCCCTTGACCGCCTGGCGCGCCAGGAAGAGCGCCGAGGAGCCGGTCGAGCAGTTGTTGTTGACGTTGACGACCGGTATCCCGGTCAGGCCGAGCTGGTAGAGCGCCCGCTGGCCGTAGGTCGAGTCGCCGTAGCAGTAGCCGGCGTAGGCCTGCTGTACGTCCTCGTACGGAATGCCGGCGTCGGCAAGCGCCTTCTCCCCCGCCTCCTTGGCCCAGTCCGGGTAGTCGCCCTCCTTGCTGCCGGGCTTCTCGAACTTGGTCATCCCGACCCCGATCACGAACGTGCGGTTGCTCAAAGTCTGCTCCTGTGTCGCCGCGGGCGCGCGCCGCGGTTTGGCTGGTCAGCCAGGAAATCTAGCGGGATTCGCTGGCGGGCAAGGGATCCGGTTCGCCTTGCTCGGGCCAGAGCACGAAGGCAACGGCAGCGATCAGGATGCCGAGCGCCGTGCCGAGCCCCCGCTCCCCGGCGGCGTGCAGGGCCGGCTCTCCGATCGAGTCGGCGAGCATCACGGCATAGGTGGTGATCGCGGCGGTGAAGAGGGCGTACTGGACCGTGAGCAGGCCGTAGGGGAACCCGGTCGCGATCGTCAGACAGACGGCGATCGCCAGCCCATCGCCGCGCAGCCACTCCGCCAGCGCGGTGGCGATCACGAGCCCGATCGCGGTCCCCGCCGCGCGCAGGGCGAGGCGGCGGAAGGTCTCGTCCTCCTGCGGGCGCATGACGAAGAGGATCGTCAGCGGGATCCAGAAGCCGTGTTCGTGGATGCCGATCAGCCAGTAGAGGGCGACTCCGGTGGCGAGTGCGGCGCCGAAGCGCAGGCCGTGGCGGACGCTGATCGAGTCGAGGGTGAGGAAGTCGCGCAGGGCCCCGCGCGCTTCAGGCCAATCCCAGCCGCTTGCTCCCCCCTGCTCCTCGCGATCGCCGACCGTCCAGACCAAGAGCGAGAACGCCGCCTGCAGGAGGCCACCGGCGGTCGCGAGGAACAACGCCGCCGGCACGTCGCCGAGGTCGAGTGGAAGGTCCTGGCAGATCAGCAGCGAGAGCGTGACCGAGAGGCCGAAGATCGCGAACCGCAGCGAGACCGCAAAGCAGTAGCCCGCGGCCGCGCCCACCGCTCCCATCGCTGCGACTGCGAGGAAGGCGTTGGAGCCGGTGAGCACGCCGAGCACGGCGGCGATCCCGATCAGCGGCGCTGCGGCCGCCTGCCATGCGGCGCGCGGCAAGGCCGGGGCGTCCATCGCGGGGAAGCCGGCCAGCAAGGCACCGGTGGCGATCGCGCCCTTGGTTGGACTGGACAACCCCAGCTCGAGGATCAGCGCCAGGCCGACGGGAACAGCGAGGAGAAACCCTCGTCGCAGGGTCGGCAGCGGCTCGCTCGGCCCGATCGCGAAAAGCGAAGAGGCGCGCAGGCTGCGCGCCGTGCCGCTGGCGTTGAAGAGTTCCACGGCGCCAGTCTCCCGTTCGGACCGGAGGAAACGTGAGGAGACCGGGCGCAAGTACCCTGGAGAGGTCGTGATCATCGCTGCACTGAGCAACGATCCCGCAGCGGGCGTGGGGATCTTCGCCGCCCTCGCGGCCGGCGTCGTCTCCTTCCTCTCGCCCTGCGTGCTGCCGCTGGTGCCGGGTTACCTCTCGGCCGTCAGCGGCGTCTCCGCCGCCGAGCTGGAGACGGCGGGCTGGCGCCGCATCCTCGCCCCCAGCCTGCTCTTCGTCGCCAGCTTCTCGACGATCTTCGTCATCGAGGGTCTGACCGCCACCGCCCTCGGCTCGGCCTTTCAGGACCACGAAGAACTGCTCAGCAAAATCGCTGCTGCGCTGATCATCGCCATGGGCGTCCTCTTCGTCGCCTCGCTCTTCGTCACCAGGCTCAACCGCGAGTGGCACGTCGAGGCGCTGCTCGAGCGCGCCGGCAAGGGCGGCCCGATCGTCGCCGGCGCAGCCTTCGCGATCGCCTGGACCCCCTGCATCGGCCCCACCCTCGGCGCGATCCTCACCGCCGCCTCGCTCTCCGGGTCGTGGGGCCACGGCGCCCTCCTCCTGATCGTCTACTCGGCCGGGCTGGCGATCCCCTTCCTGCTCACCGCCGTCGCCTTCTCGCGCATGACCACCGCCTTCGCCGTGGTCAAGCGCCACTACCAGGCGATCGTCGCCGCCGGCGGCCTGATCCTGATCGCGATGGGCGTGCTGATCTGGACCAACGAGCTGACCCAGCTCAACGCCGACGCCCAGGCCTGGCTCTCGGGCCTCGGCCTCGACTTCTGGAACTCAGTTTGATCTGACGAACATTTGGCATGCCTGACATGCAAAATGTTCGTAAGGACTATTTGATCGGTCAGTTGTTGACCACGGGCACGGAGGTCTCGACCTCTTGGCCGATCGCCTCGACCTCCTCGAGCCCCTCGCCGTCGAGGTCGCGCGAGCAGACGATGCGAAACCGCCCCGTGCCGATCTCCGCGTCGGGCACCACCGGCAACCCCCGGATCTGATCCCAGCCCAGCCGTTCGACCTCGAACGGGTTCATCCGCACCTCCGCTGCCGGGAACGGGCAGTTCATGTTGTGCTGGTCGATCGCCTTCGAGATTGCCTCGAGGTTCTTCGCCTCCGCGGAAGCCATCGACGCAAGTCTAGGCGGCAGGTCGAGCTGGTTACAGCGTGCCGCCGGTTTCGTATGCCTCGCCCGGCCTGCCGCCGAGGGCGAGGAGGCGAAGGCCGTCGGGGCCGGCGAGGATCTTGCGGACGACGCCGGGGCCGACGCGGACGATGTGGTCGGAGTCGATCGGGTACTCCTGGCCCTCGACGACGAGGGTGCCCGAGCCGCGCAGGGCGACGTAGACCTCCTCCTGGCCGAGCTGCTCGGTGCGTTCGCCGAACATCTTGCCGCCGAGGCCTTCCTCGTCGTGGTCGTGCTCGGGGTATTCGTCGGCGCCAGGGCCGAACTCCTCGATCGAGATGCCGAAGGAGCTGACGCCGAGGGCGGCGGCGGCGCGGCGCAACGAGAGGCGATCGAAGCCTTCGATCGCGTCGATTTCGTCGATCTGGACGTGCTGAAGATCAGCCATGGGCGTGAGCCTACCCAGCTCGCTCGAAACCCAATCGCCGTCCCCCTCCCCACCTACCATCGGGACGTGAACTTCGAGCGGACCGTGGCTCATCTGGATATGGACGCGTTCTACGCGTCGGTCGAGCTGCGGCGGCGGCCGGAGCTGAAGGGGAAGCCGGTGGTGGTCTGTGGGTCGGGGCCGCGGGCGGTGGTGACGACGGCGAGCTATGAGGCGCGCAAGCTGGCCGGGATCCACTCGGCGATGCCGGCGGCGATCGCGCGGCGGCGACTGCCGGACGCGGTCTACCTCAAGCCGGACTTCACGGCTTATCGAGAGGCCTCGGGTCAGGTGATGGCGGTGCTGCGGCGCAACGCCGAGACGGTCGAGGTGGTCGGGCTCGACGAGGCCTACATCGACCTCACCGGGCTCTTCTCGCCGAAGGCGACGATGCGGCGGATCGTCAACGAGATTCGCGAGGCGACCGGGTTGACCTGCTCGGTCGGCATCTCCGAGAGCCGCATGCTGGCCAAGATCACCAGCGAGCTCGGCAAGCCGGCCGGCATGGTCGTGCTCTCGCGCCAGCAGGCCCTGGCGCGCTTCGCCACCCACTCCCCCGGCCTAATCCCGGGCATCGGGCCGAAGACGGTTGCCAAGCTCGAATCGATGGAGATCACGACTCTGATCGAGCTCGGTGCGCAGTTACCGGAGGAGCTCGAGAAGGCGTTCGGTCCCCGCCAGGGGCGCTGGCTGCACCGTCGCGGGCGGCTCGAAGACGAGACCCCGGTGACGACCGTGCGCGAGACCAAGTCGCAATCCGCGGAGACGACCTTCGACGTCGACGTCGAGGACCGCGGCGAGATGGAGCGGCACCTGCAGCGGCTCTCCGAGGAGCTCTGCCGCCGCCTGCGCAAGCGCGACCTGCGTGGGCGCTCGGTCGGGATCAAGGTGCGGCTCGACGACTGGACCAACGTCACCCGCTCGCACACGCTCGAGCAGGCTACGAACGACGAGGCCGTGGTCGCCCCGGTGGCACTCGACCTCCTGCGCGCCTATGACCCCCCGCGCCCGGTCCGCCTGCTCGGCGTGCGCGTGGCCTCCTTCGAGGCCGGCGAGGCCGAAGCGGTGGACGAGGAAGAGGAACGCGACCAGATGCGCCTCGGCCTGACCGCCTGAACTTCACCCCGCGCAGGAGCCCTTGGCTCGTGTGCGAAGATTTCCAGCGTGAGCGCCGATCGGTTGACTGGACTCGATTCGTCCTTCCTGCATCTGGAGCGCGCGGGCGCCCACATGCACGTCGCCTCGACCAGCATCTTCGAGGGGCCGGCGCCGCGGATCGAGGAGTTCCGCGATCACATCGCCTCTCGCCTGCACCTCGTGCCCCGCTTTCGCCAGAAGCTGCGCTTCGTCCCCTTCGGCCAGGGCCGACCGGTCTGGGTCGACGATCCCTACCTCAACCTCGAGTACCACGTGCGCCAGACCGCGCTGCCGGAGCCGGGCTCCGAGGAGCAGCTGCGCAACCTCGCGGCGCGGATCTTCTCCCAGCAGCTCGATCGCAGCAAGCCGCTCTGGGAGCTCTGGCTGGTCGAGGGGCTGGAGGGCGAGCGCTTCGCGATCGTCGGCAAGAGCCACCACGCGCTGGTCGACGGGATCTCGGGCGTCGACATCACCACCGTCCTCTTCGACCTCGAGCGCGAGCCCAGCAACCCGCCGGCGATGCCGCCCAAGTGGGCCCCGCGGCCGGAGCCGACCGACGTCAAGCTGCTCGGCGACGCGCTGCGTGAACGAGCGACCAGCCCCAAGGAGTTCCTCCGCGGCGTGCGCGCTGCCATGCGCGGCCCGCGCCAGGTCCTGCGCGGCGTCGGTGCCACCAGCAAGATGGTCAGCGTCGGCCTGTCGGCGCCGTCGACGCCGTTCAACGTCGAGATCGGTCCCCATCGCCGCGTCGCCTTCGTGCGCAGCGACCTCGCTTCACTGAAAGCGATGAAGGACGAGCACGGCGGCACCGTCAACGACGTGATCCTCTCCGCCGTCGCCGGCGCGATCGGCAACTACCTGCGCGCCCGCGGGCACGACACCCAGGACCTGGAGATGCGGGCGATGGTGCCCGTCAGCGTGCGCGCCCAGGAGGAGCGCGGGGCGCTCGGCAACCGCATCTCGGCGATGATGGCGCCGCTGCCGATCTGGTGCGAGGACCCGGTCGAGCGCCTGCACCTGGTGACCGAGATCATGGGCGACCTGAAGGGATCAGGCCAGGCAGTCGGCGCCGAGATCCTCACCCGCATCGTCGACTTCGCGCCGACCACGATCGCCTCCCAGGCCGCCCGCCTGCAGCCGGCCCAGCGCTTCTTCAACCTCGTCGTCACCAACGTCCCCGGGCCGCAGTTCCCCCTCTTCGTCCTCGGACGTCAGATGGAATCGATCTTCCCGATGGTGCCGCTGGCCCGTCGCCAGGCGCTCTGCGTCGGGATCATGTCCTACAACGGCCAGGTCGACTTCGGCCTGATCGGCGACTACGACGCGATGGCCGACCTCGAGAGCTTCGGGCTCGACCTCGAGAACGCGATCGCCGAACTCGCCGCCGCTACGAGCGGCGTTCAGGGCAAGAGCCGCGCCGAGACGCGGAACGGCGCACTGTCGGTCAAGTAGGCCCAGTCGAGCAGGCGGGCGCTGAAGCCCGAGGCGCTGGTGTCGGCGTTGACCAGCACCGCGGTGAGGCGCTTGAAGCGCCCGGGGTTGCCGAGGCGCACGACCATCTGCCCACCGCTGCGGCTGTAATCGAGCGCGCTGGTGACGTGACCGTGCCGCTCGCTGCCGGTGCGCCCGACCAGGGCGAGCCCGGCCGCGATCCCGTTCGGGGCCGTGGCCCTGACCACAACGGCGCGACCGCTGCGGGCGTGGACGCGCAGCAGCTGGAAGGTGGTGTGGTTGAGGCTGCGGTCGAGCACCCGGCCGTCCAGCGGCAGGCTGCCCTGGCGTGAGACGTCCGGATAGGAATCCCCTTCCGGGAAGACCGTGTCGGTGCGCCACTCCGGCAGGTCGCGGGCGAAGCCGGCGAAGTCGCGGCTGAAGGTCGAGCCCCCCGCGGCTTCGATCGCCGAGTTGTAGGCGGAGACCGAGAAGCCTCCGGGCTTGGTGTGGATCGCCCGCGCCCAGGTCTTGCGGATGATCGAGCGCCCGTAGCGACGGGAGAGCCACTTGTTCCAGACCGCCGAGCCGTACTCCTTGATCGAGTTGGCGGTGAGCGGCGTGTCGTAGCGCCTCACCCAACGCCGCACGTAGCGCAGGTAGTCGTTGATCCCGTTGTAGACCTCGTCCTCCATCCAGACCGCGCTCGACTCGGCGAACCAGGCGTCCTGGTATGCGTCATAGCCGAACTGGAGGATGTGGTTGTACTCGTGCGCGAGCGTCACCTCGAGGTCTTTCTCGGGGGTCGTGCCGGGGAACTCGTGCGGGTCGTAGTTGTTGTCGAGCACGAGGTAGCCGTGCAGCCGGCGTGGCAGGCGGTGCGCCTTCGTGCCCTGGCCGCGGTCCGGCGCCGCGTAGCCGAAGAGCGCGCCGCCGATCTGGTCGAGGTAGATGTCGGTCTTGCTGCGACCGCCGCCCTTGCGCCCGTCGGACTTGGGCTCGCGCCAGCCGAGGCGATCGTTCTCGACTTCGTGGACGTGTTCGGCGACCTCCTCGACCCGCTCCACGTAGTCCGGGATGCCGTCCCCGTTGGAGTCGGCAAGGCTGGGGGCGTCGATCCCCTCTGCCACCCAGTGGACGCAGAAGTGCCGCGTGCAGGCGGGCGAGCGCGGTGCCTCGGGGACCGTGTAGGCGTTGCGGTTGGGGTCGGGGTGGTCGGTCGGGCGAGCCTCCGGGGCGCGGAAGATCCATTGGTCGCCGGCGCTGGCGCCCGCGGGCAGGGCGAGGACGACGGCGACGGACGCCAGCGATGCGCCTATCAACCGCCAGCGGACCCGCATTCGGCGCAATCTACAGTGAGGCCAGGCGCGTCCGGCCGTGCCTGACGGCGATACTTCAGGCGTGACTCCCATGAGGAACCCGGCTTGCGCATAGCCCTGGCCCAGATCGACCCGACCGTCGGGGACATCGACGGCAACGTCGCCAAGATCGCCGAGTGGATCGCCCGCGCCGAGAGCGAGGGGGCCGAGCTGACGATCTTCCCCGAGCTCTGCGTGCCTGGCTATCCCGCCGAGGACCTCTACCTCAAGCGTCACTTCGTCGAGGCCAATCAGCGTGCGATCGAGCAGCTCGCCGCCGGCGTCACCAGCACGGTCGCGCTCGTCGGCTTTGCCGAGCCGGTCGCCGGCGGCGGTGACTTTCGCCACGCTCACAACTCGCTGGCAGTGCTCGGCGGGGGCGCGGTGCAGGCCGTCTACCGCAAGAACCGACTGCCCAACTACTCCGTCTTCGACGAGCAGCGCTACTTCGTCCCGGGTGCCGAACCCGCTTCGATCGAGGTCGGAGGCAACCAGGTCGGACTGACCGTCTGCGAGGACGTCTGGGCGCCGGGACCGCCGGCCTCGAGCGAGGCCGAGGCGGGCGCCACGCTGATCGCGAACCCCTCGGGCTCGCCGTATCACCGCGGCAAGGGGCGCGAGCGCGAAGCGATGCTGGCCGAGCGCGCCCGCGCCTACGGCGCCGGATTTGCCTTCTGCAACCTCGTCGGCGGCCAGGACGAGCTGGTCTTCGACGGCCACAGCTTCGTCGTCGACGCGAGCGGCGCGGTGATCGCCCGCGCCGCCCAGTTCGAGGAGGAGCTGCTCGTCTGCGAGTTCCCCTCCCTCGGCCCCGGTCCGCTGGCCGAGCCCCTGCCCGACTTGGCCGAGGTCTACGCGGCGCTGACCCTCGGCCTGCGCGACTACGTGCGCAAGAACGGCTTCCGCCACGTCGGCGTCGCGCTCTCGGGCGGAATCGACTCCGCCCTGGTCGCCCTGCTCGCCGTCGACGCGCTCGGGCCCGAGCACGTCAGCTGCGTGGTCATGCCCTCGCCGCATTCGAGCCCTGAAACACAGCAGGATGCGCGGAATATCGGCGCCAACCTCGGCGTCGAGCTGCTCGAGATTCCGATCGAGGCGGCGATGGCGGAGTACGAGGCCGCGCTTGCCGGCTCCTTCGGCAGCGCCAACGGCGCCTCAGAGACTGAGGAGGCCCTGCCGCGCGACCCGACCCGACCCTCGGAGCCCGACCTCGCAGCCGAGAACATCCAGGCGCGGATCCGCGGCAACCTGATGATGGCGCTCTCCAACCGCCATGGCTGGCTGGTCCTCACCACCGGCAACAAGAGCGAGATGTCGGTCGGCTACGCGACTCTCTACGGCGACATGGCGGGCGGCTTCGCGGTGATCAAGGACGTGCCGAAGACGCTCGTCTACCAACTGGTCGAACGGCGCAACGAACGGGCCGGGCGGCACCTGGTGCCGGCCTCGGTGATCGAGCGGCCGCCCTCGGCCGAGCTGCGGCCCGACCAGCGCGACGTCGACTCGCTACCGCCCTACGAGCTGCTCGACCGCATCCTCGAGGCCTACGTCGAGCGCGAC
>DASZQM010000066.1:0-2885 GCA_035549645.1 Solirubrobacterales bacterium
CAGGGGGTCGTCGCCGAGACGCTCAACCTGCAGGCGCTGAAGGGGTATGCGACCGGCGGCACGATCCACGTGATCCAGAACAACCAGGTCGGCTTCACCACCGATCCCGATGACGCCCGCTCGACCCCCTACGCGGCCGACATGGCGAAGGGCTTCAACGTGCCGATCGTCCACGTCAACGCCGACGACGTCGAAGCCTGCTCGGCTGCGGTGCGGCTGGCGATGGCATACCGCGAGCGCTTCGGCCGCGACATCGTGATCGACGTGATCGGCTACCGCCGCTACGGCCACAACGAGACCGACGAGCCCGCCTACACCCAGCCGCAGATCGCCGCCAAGATCAAGGCGCACCCGCCGGTCTCCGAGATCTACGCCAAGCAGCTGGTCGAGGAGGGAGTGCTCAGCCAGGAGGAGGTCGACGCCGCCGCCAAAGAGCGCCACGACGAGATGTCCGCGGCGCTTAAAGACCTGCGCCACAAGATGGAGCTGGGCGACTACGAGGACCCGACGGTGACGACGACCAGCACCGGCGAGCTCGACCGCAGCGCCAGCCCGCCGGTCGAGACCGCGGTGCCGATCGAGAAGCTGCGCACGCTGAACGAGGCGCTGATCGAGGTGCCGGAGAGCTTCACCATCCACCGCAAGCTGCGCAAACCGCTTTCCAAGCGCCTCGACACACTGGAGAACGGCGGCATCGAATTCGGCCACGCCGAGGCGCTCGCCTTCGCCTCGCTGCTGACCGAGAGCGTCCACATCCGCCTCACCGGCCAGGACACCGAGCGCGGCACCTTCTCCCACCGCCACCTCGTCCTCCACGACGAGAACACCGGCCTCGAGTACTGCCCGATGCAGAACCTGGACGACGCCGGCGCCCCCTTCGAGCTCTACAACAGCCCGCTCTCGGAGACCGCCTGCCTCGGCTTCGAGTACGGCTACTCGGCGGCGATGCCGAACGCGCTGGTCCTCTGGGAGGCTCAATACGGCGACTTCGCCAACGCCGGCCAGGTGATCATCGACAGCTTCATCGTCTCCGGCGAGGCCAAGTGGGGGCAGACCAGCCGCCTCACCCTGCTGCTGCCGCATGGCTACGAGGGCTCGGGCCCCGAGCACTCCAGCGCCAGGATCGAGCGCTTCCTCGCCCTCGGCGCCGAGGGCAACATCCGCATCGCCAACCCCACGACCGCGGCTCAGTACTTCCACCTGCTGCGCCGCCAGGCGCTGATCCGCAAGCCGCGGCCGCTGGTCGTCTTCACGCCGAAGGGCCTGCTGCGCCTCGACCGCGCCACCTCGACCCCCGAGGACCTGACCGACGGCCACTTCCACTTCATCCTCGACGACCCCAAGGCCCAGGAGCGGCGCGAGAAGGTCGAGCGCCTCGTCCTCTGCACCGGCAAGGTCTACTACGACCTCGACGGCAGCGAGCGCCGCGAGAGCGCCGAGAACGTCGCGATCGCCCGGGTCGAGCTGCTCTACCCCTTTGCCGACGAGCAGCTCAAGAGCGTGATCGCCGCCTATCCGAACTTGAAGGAGATCGTCTGGACCCAGGAGGAGCCGCGCAACATGGGCTGCTGGAAGGTGATGTCCCGCCGCCTGCCCGATCTCCTGCCCGAGGGCGTCGAGCTCGGCTACGTCGGCCGCCCGACCCGCGCCAGCCCTGGCGAGGGCTACTCCGCCGCCCACGCGCGCGAGCAGGAACGCATCGTCCTCACCGCGCTGACGCCCGGCGCCTAGTCAGAGCTGGGTTGCGACCAACCCCAGGCTCGCCGAGAGCAACCCGATCAGTGCGACGATGAGCGCGATGCCGCCCCGAACCATCAGGCGGTACATCGCATCGAAGCGCTCGTTCATCTTGTCGAAGCGCTCGTCTACGCGATTGAAGCCAGCTTTCATGTCCGCGCTCATCTCGTCGAGGCGCGTGTTCGTTTCCTTCCGCAGCCCACGAATGTCGGCGTCCATGCGGTCAAGGCGGCGGTCCACTCCGTCGAAACGCTTATCGACCTCAGCGAAACGTTGGTCGACGGCGTCAAAACGTTGGTCAATCGCGTCGAAGCGCTCTTCCAGCCGCTCGTCGGTCCAGCTCTTCGTCATCGCCTCCATCATGCCAGACCGTAATGATTTGTCTGCGACGCGTGGCGCGCGCAATGTCGCCGATGTGCAACGGTTTTCCTACGAATGAGCAGCCCACTCGGCAAGCCCGTCCCCGGACCCTTCTTCACCTGGGTCAAGTGGCTCTCCTGGATCGAGCTGGCGATCTTCAGCGCCTTGATCGTGTTCTGGCTGCTGCCCGGCTTCGAAACCGAGACGATGCTCTTCGGCTGGGCGCACGGCCTGGGGTTCGTCGTGCTCTGCATCGTGATCTGGGTCGCCTGCGGCAAGCGCCAGGCGCCCTACACGCTTCTTGCCGCGACGCTGACTCCGGTGGGGCCCGTCGGCAGCGTGATCGGGATCGAGCTGATCGAACGCAAGGGCTGGGGCGTTGCGGAATCCCCGCAAAGAGTCGCGGAATCGCCATAGATCCGCTCAGGAAGCCTTGACCTGACGGGGATGACGCGGTATAGCTAAACCTTGACTGTTCCTCTGAGCAGTCCCGTTTAGGGGAACGGCCGCGTCGGCATCCCTCCCTGGCTACCGACGCGCAGGTGCAGTGTGGGTCGCGCGGACCCCCCTGCCTCCCGCGGCCCACCTGCGCCGCCTGCCCGTAATTACTTCAGGTTTCTCAGAACGGTCTGGAGAATTCCGCCATTCTGGAAGTAGGAGACCTCGTTCGGCGTGTCGAGCCTGACCGTGGCCTCGAACTCGATCGGGTCGTCGCCGTCGCGTCGCGCTGTGACCGCCACCGTCTTCGCCTCGCCGTTCTGCAGGTCACCGAAGTCGAAGGTCTCCTC
>DASZQM010000067.1:0-4989 GCA_035549645.1 Solirubrobacterales bacterium
GCCCCGACCTCGGGCACGATCAGCTCCGGCACGACCAGGGTCTCGCCGAAGCGCTCGTTGAAGCGGCGGGCGATCTCGCGCATCAGCTCGACATGCTGGCGCTGGTCGTCGCCGACCGGCACCTCGGTCGCCCGGTAGGCGAGCACGTCGGCGGCCATCAGCACCGGGTAGTAGAAGAGCGCCGCCGAGGCGAGCTCGCGCTGCTTGCCGACCTTTTCCTTGAACTGGTGCATGCGGTTGAGATCGCCGTGCGAGGTGACCGCGGAGAGCAGCCAGGTCAGCTCCGTGTGCTCGGGCACGTCGGACTGGCGGAAGAAGATGCAGCGCTCGGGGTCGAGGCCGGCGGCGAGCAGGATCGCGGTCGTGTCGAGGCGCCGCTCGCGCAGCTCGGCCGGGTCGTAGGCGACCGAGATCGCGTGCAGGTCGACGATGCAGAAGATCGCCGGGTCACCGCGGTCCTGCCCCTCCACGTACTGCCGGATCGCGCCGATGTAGTTGCCGAGGTGCTTCCGCCCGGTGGGCTGAATCCCGGAGAAGACGATCGGTGCGCTCATGCCCGCAGCCTAGTTAGAGCTGCCGAGCGACGACTGGCGACTTGAGCGCGCCATAGCGCCCATAAGTCGCCACTCGGCGGTCAGGCCGGCGCCTCGGCGGGTGTCTCGTCGCACTCGGCGCTGTGGCCGCACTCGCCGGCCTGGGCGGAGCCGCGACTGGGGACGGCTTCGACTTTGCGCTTCGGGTTCTCGATGCCGACGCCGGAGACGACGCCGCCGATGATCATCAGGACTCCGGCGATGCCGATCCCCAGGTGGAAGGCTGAGGTGGAGGCGTCGGCGGAGGCGGTGCTGACGCGACTCGCCTGGGCCGGGGGGAGCTTGTTGGTTTTGGGGACCGCCAGCGGTTGGGCCTTGGCGTCGGAGATGGTTCGCTCGGCGCGCGGCCCCAGCGGGCGGTCGCCGAGGTTGTGGTCGAGGGTCGAGCCGAAGTAGGCCGAGATCACGGCGCCGAGGACGGCGATCGCGAGCAGGCCGGCGACGCGGGAGACGCCGTTGTTGACCCCGGAGGCGATGCCGACGTGTCGTTCCTCGACCGAGTCGAGCACTGTCGCGGTCAGCGGCGCGACGGTAGCCGAGAGGCCGAGGCCGAAGACGAGGATCGCCGGCAGCACGTCGGTGACGTAGTCGGCGCCCGCTCCGATCCGCAACATCAGCAGCAGGCCGATCCCGCCGACGATCGGGCCGACCGTCATCGGCAGGCGCGGGCCGGTCCCCGAGGCCATCTTTCCCCAGCGCGGCGAGAGGAAGAAGAGGATCAGCGAGATCGGCGTCGTCGCCAGCCCCGCCTCGAGCGGCGAGTAGCCGGCGACCTGCTGGAGGAAGAGGCCGACGAAGAAGAGGCCGCCGATCAGGCCGGCGTAGGTCGAGAGCGTGGTCAGGTTGGCGACGGCGAAGTTGCGGATGCGGAAGAGGCCGAGGTCGAGCATCGGGTGGCGAGCGCGCGCCTCATGCAGGACGAAGAGGGCGAAGCAGGCGATGCCACCGACGAAGGGGATCCAGACCATCGGGTCGCTCCAGCCCCGCGTCGGCTGCTCGATCAGGGCGAAGACAGGGCCGCCGAGCCCGGCCGCCGAGAGGGCGATGCCGAGCCAGTCGATGCCGCGAAAGGCGTCGGGATCGCGGCTCTCTTCTACCGAGTGCAGGGTGAGCGCGATCGTCGCCGCGATCAGCGGGATGTTGACCCAGAAGATCGCCCGCCAGGAGGTGAGCCCGACCAGGGCGCCGCCGCCGGCAGGGCCGATCACGGTCGCGATCCCGGTCCAGGCCGTCCAGGTCCCCACCGCCTTGCCGCGCGCGGCCCCCTCGAAGGTGGCGGCGACGATCGCCAGCGAGCCCGGCACGAGCAGGGCACCGGTGATCCCCTGCAGCGCCCGGGCTCCGATCAGGAAGCCGACCGAGGGCGCGATCGCACAGAGGATCGAGGTTACGCCGAAACCGGCGAGGCCGAAGACGAACATGCGCTGGCGGCCGAACTGGTCGCCGAGCGAGCCACCGACGAGCAGCAGCGAGACGAGCGTGAGCATGTAGGCCTCGACCACCCACTGCTGCCCGGCCAGGCCGGCGTCGAGCCCGTCGGCGATCGCCGGCAGCGCCACGTTGACCACGGTCGAGTCGAGGAAGACGACGGTCGAGCCGAGAATCGTCGCGATCAGGGTCAGACGCTGCTGGCGGGACACGCGAGCGAGTCTACGCAGGGCGCCGAACCGGACTTTCGGAACGACGGGACCTCTGGCACCCGTTCGCGCGTATCACGTGTGTGACCGGTCAGATACAGCCAACGACGCGGCTTCGAGCCCGCGTGCTCGCCGGCCTCGCTGTCCTGCCCGCCATCGCGTTGCTTGTGGGCCTGGCGGCCGCGCCGCGCGCGGCGGCAAAGGAATTTGGGACCGTTGGCACCTCGCAGGGCGTGATCGAACATCGCGACGGCGGCGAGTACCGCTACGTCACGGTCAACCCCCGGACCAAGCCGGCGCTGACGATCGTCGAGCGAATCGACCTCGGCGACGGGTCGGTGGATCGCTGGTGGTACCTGCGCGGCAGCTACTTCATCCCGGCGGTCGCCTTCGATGGCAGCCCCGGCGGCCTTTCGGCCAACGGCAACACACTTGTCCTGGTCGGCTTCAGCCGCGCCTACCCGCCAAAGCAGACGAAGCTGGCGATCCTCGACACCGACCTCTACCTGCGCCATCCGATCAGACCGGGCCAGCAGCGCCCGCGCCACGCGATTCGCCGCATCACCCTGCCCGCCTCCTTCGCCTTCCAGGCGATCTCGCCGAGTGGCTCGAAGCTCTACCTGCGGCGCTACCGGCCGTACGACCGCCCTTCGGACGACTTCGCCCTGCGGGTGCTCGACGTTCGCAGCGGCAAGCTGGCGCGGCGGCCGCTGCCGGTCCGCAATGACGACCGCAGATTGAGCGGCCTGCCGATCAGCGGCACCTCGAGCCCCGACGGGCACTGGGCCTACGCCCTCTACGACGGCGACGAGCACCAGCCCTTCCTGCTCGCCCTCGACACCGCCGGCGGCCGCGCCGTTCGGGTCGACCTGCCTGGCCTCGAGCGCCTCGCCGCCTCTCTCCAACCCAGCCGCCAGCACTACGCGTTCCCCTACCTGCTGAAGCTGCGCCTCGATCCGTCGGGCCACGAGCTGGCCGTCTACCCGCGCTCCCTGCGATCGGGTCGCGTCCCCCCGCATACGGACCCACTGCTTTCGGTGGACGTCGCCAGGCTGACCCGCTGGCACGAGCCAGCGCCCGCCACGGCATCGGGCTTTATCTCCTTCGCCAAGACGCCGCGCCGCCCCGGCAACCTGGTCGAGCGCTCCGGGACGATCGGCCACTCCCTGGAAGGACGCCCGATCCGCCTGCGCCAGTACGGCGACCCGCGCTTCCGTGGCCGCGTGCTCGTCTTCGCCTGCATCCATGGCGACGAGTGCGCCGGTCGCAGCGTCGCACCGCTGCGGGGCGGCTGCCCGGAGCCCGACGCGAACGTCTTCGTCGTCTCGAGCCTCAACCCGGACGGGAGCGCCGCTGCGACCAGGCTGAACGGGCGCGGGGTCGACCTCAACCGCAACTTCCCCTCCCAATGGCGGCTACGGGGGCAGCCTGGCACGGCCGAATACTCCGGGCCCGAGCCCTTCTCCGAGCCAGAAACCCGGCTCGCCGCGCGGCTCGTCCGGGCGCTGCGCCCACGGGTGACGATCTGGTTCCACCAGATCCGCCGCGGTGGCGCCTTCGTCCGGGCCTGGGGGCAGAGCGCGCCAGGTGGACGCCTCTTCGCTCACCTGGCGGGGATTCCTTTCCGCCTCGTGCGCTGGCCGGGCGGCACCGGCCCAAACTGGCAAAACCACCGTTTCCCCGGCAGCTCCTCCTACGTGGTCGAGCTGCCGCGCGGAGCGCTCTCCTCCGGGCTCGCGGGACGGCTCGACACAGCCCTCGACCGGGTCGGCCGCTGGGAGGCGCGGGTGGGCGAAGATTGAGATGCTGCGGCGGAGAGGTGAGGCTTGGGCACTGAGGTCAACGAGCGAAAGCTCATCCGGGAGGCCCAACGCGGTTCGCGCGCGGCGCTCGCCTCGCTCTACGCGGCGCACTGGGGCAACGCCCAGCGCGCCGCCTACCTGGTGGTCCACGACGCGGGGGCAGCCGAGGACATCGCCCAGGAGGCCTTCCTCGCGGCGGTCGACGGCCTCGATCACTTCGACCGGCGGCGGCCGTTCGCGCCCTGGCTGCACCGGATCGTGGTCAACCGGGCGATCGACTGGGCGCGGCGAGAGGCCCTGCGCCGCAGCGCCGGGGACCCCGAGCTGGCTGCGGCTGCGGTGCACGACGAGCCGGCAACGGGCGAGCTGATGCCGGCGCTGGCGCAGCTGCCGCCCGAGCAACGCGCGGTCGTCGTCCTGCGCCACCTGCTCGAGTACACACCGGGCGAGATCGGCCGCATGCTCGAGCTGCCCCGGGGCACGGTCAACTCGCGCCTGCGCCGCGGCCTCGACCGCCTGCGCGACCTGATCGAGGTGGAGGGATGACCGACCGCGGTGCACGGATGAGTGGGGACCGCCTGCGAGCGCTCCTGCGCGAGGAGCCGATCCCGGGCGCCGCCGAGGCGGAACGCCGCGGGCTGGAGCTGGTCGAGCGCGCCCATGCGGAGCGCCGTCCCACGCAGCGACCCGTCGCCTTGCCGCGACTGGCGATCGCGCTCGCCGTCGCCGCCCTGCTTGCGGCTCTGCTCCTCTCCCCGGCCGGCGCCGCGGTGCGCGATTGGGTCGGCGGCGTCTTCACCGCCGGGGTCAAGAACGCCGAGCCGGCGCTGACCGGCGTTCCCGGCGGCGGCGACCTGCTGGTCCAGTCCTCCCGCGGACCCTGGATCGTACATCCCGATGGCTCGCGCCGCCTGCTCGGCGACTACGACGAAGCGACCTGGTCCCCGCACGGGCTCT
>DASZQM010000068.1:0-2766 GCA_035549645.1 Solirubrobacterales bacterium
CCCTGCCCCGGCTTCGCCGACGCCCTCAGCGCGATCATCGAATACGACGCCCGCGACCGGCTCGAAGAGATCCAGATCCCGACGATGATCGTCTGGGGCTTCGAGGACTGGGTGATCTCAGCGGCGGCGGCGCTGAGCTACCACCGGCGCATCCCCCAGTCCCGCCTCGAGATCTTCGAGCACACCGGCCACGTGCCGCAGCTGGAGCGCCCGGAACGGTTCAACCGGGTTCTCGATGAGTTCATCGCCGCACAGTTGGTACCAGGGGATTCCGCTTAACTTTTTCGGTGAAGACGCGGCCGCTGACGCCGCGAGGAATTGCCGAAAAAGTGCAAGACGCTCCACCCCCTGGCACCAACTGTTACCCGGTGACAGCCCCCCGAGAGGCGGACGAAACGGTGGCGGCGTACTTGCCCATCACGCCCCGGCCAAAGGGAGATGGGGGCGACTCGTAGTTCGCGACGCGCTTGGCGATCTCATCGTCTGTGAGGTCGACGTCGATGCGGCGGTTGTCGATGTCGACCGTCACCTGGTCGCCCTCCTGGATCGCCGCGATCGGGCCGCCCCTTGCCGCCTCGGGAGCGACGTGGCCGACCATCAGGCCGCGGGTGGCGCCGGAGAAGCGGCCGTCGGTGATCATCGCCACGCTCTCGCCCAGGCCCTCGCCGACGATCGCGGCGGTCACCTGCAGCATCTCGCGCATGCCGGGGCCGCCGACCGGGCCCTCGTTGCGGATCACGACGATGTCGCCCGGGTTGATCTGCTGGTCCTTGACCGCACGGAAGCACTCCTCTTCGGACTCGAAGACGCGGGCGGGGCCGGTTTGCTGGGTCCGCTCGGTGCCGGCAAGCTTGACCACGGATCCCTCGGGCGCGAGATTGCCCTTGAGAATCGCCAGTCCGCCCTCGGGACTCTTCGGGTCGTCGAGTGGGCGCACCACTTCCTGCCCCGGCGCCTCGGTTGCCTCGGTGGCGACCTCGCCGATCGTCTGGCCGGTGACCGTGAGGGCGTCCCCGTGCAGCGTCCCCGCATCGGCGAGACGCTTGAGGATCACCGGCACGCCACCAGCGGCGAAGAGGTCGGTGGCGACGAAGCGCCCACCCGGCTTGAGGTCGGCGAGCAGCGGCGTCGCCCGCGAGATCCGCTCGAAGTCGTCGATCGTCAGCTCGATGCCGAGCTCGTTGGCGAGCGCGATCAGGTGCAGGACCGCGTTGGTCGAGCCACCCGAGGCGCAGACACAGGCGATCGCGTTCTCCAGCGAGTCGCGGGTGATCACCTTGCTCGGAGTGATGTCGTCGACCAGGACTTTCAACACCAGCTCGCCGATCCGCTCGGCAACCGTCCCCTTGCCCTCGTCTTCGGCCGGCACCATCGCCGAGCCCCCGGCGCTGATCCCCAGCGCCTCGAAGGCACAGGCCATCGTGTTGGCGGTGAACTGGCCGCCGCAGGCACCCGCGCCGGGGCTGGCGACGCCCTCGAGCTCGTTCAGTTCCTCATCGCTCATGTCGCCGGCGTTGTGGGCGCCGATCGCCTCGAAGATGTCGAGGATCGTCACGTCGCGGCCGTGCCAGTGGCCGGGGGCGATCGAGCCCCCGTAGAGCAGCACGGAAGGAACGTCGAGCCGGGCCAGCGCCATCGCGCAGCCGGGGATCGTCTTGTCGCAGGCGCAAAGCGCGACGATCGCGTCGAACTGGTACCCGCGCGCCATCAGCTCGATCGAGTCGGCGATCACCTCGCGGCTGACCAGCGAGGCCTTCATCCCCTGCGTCCCCATCGTCACCCCGTCGGAGACGGCAACGGTGTTGAACTCCATCGGCGTGCCTCCCGCCGCGCGCACGCCCTCCTTGACGTGCTCGGCGAGCCCGCGCAGGTGGAAGTTGCAGGGCATCGCCTCGGTCCAGGTGTTGGCGATGCCGATCGTCGGCCTGCTCAGCGCGTCGTCATCGAAGCCGATTCCCTTCATGTAGGCGCGCGAGTGCGCCCGGTCGGGCCCGTCGAAGACGACGCTCGAGCGTGGGCGGGGCAGGTTCGTGGTCGTGGCGCCGTTGGAGCTCATGGCCGGAATCTACCGGGCCTCGATGGGCGATTACCCGGGCGATAGCCCCGGTAATGCTTCATCGAAGCCCAAAGACGTCGACCGGGCCCGGGCCCGTGCCGATCTCCCGCAGGCCCTGGGCCACGGCGTCGGAGGCAACCTGTCGCGCCTTGCGGGCGGCCTCGAGCGGCGACTCCCCCCGCGCGAGAAAGGCCGCGAGGGCCGAGGAATGCGTACAGCCAGAGCCGTGCGCGGCCCCATCGGGATGGCGCTCTCCCGGAATCTCAGCCGCTTCGCGGCCGTCGTAGAAGAGGTCGACCGTTCGCTCGCTGTGGCCGCCGGTGACCACGACCGCGCGCGGTCCCAGGGCCACGATCTCCCGCGCCAGGTCCTCCTGGGACTCGTGCTCGGCCGCGTCGGCCAGCACCCGGGCCTCGGGGATATTGGGGGTGACCACGGTGGCGAGTGGGAGCAGGCGAACGATCAGGGCTTCGCGTGCCTCGGGGTCGAGCAGCACGGCGCCGCTCTCGGAGACCATGACCGGATCGACGACGACGGGCACCTCCTCGACCAACAGGGAGAGCGCGGCGACCACCGCCTCGATCGTCTCGGCGTTGCCGAGCATCCCCACCTTGACCGCGTCGATCCCGATGTCGTCGGCGACGGCGCCGATCTGAGCGATCACCATTTCCGGCGAGACCGACTCGATCGCCTCGACCCCCACCGTGTTC
>DASZQM010000069.1:0-3364 GCA_035549645.1 Solirubrobacterales bacterium
GTAGAGGCCGGCGGTCGCGCGGTCGGTCAGCGGCGCCGCCGGGTTGTTGTAGGTCGCGTCGACCTGGGCCTGGGTCAGCGTCGGCCGGGCGAAGAGGGCCGGTTCGAAGGTCGGGAAGGAGCCGAGCGCGAGGATTTCCCCCGTGTGCACGTCCATCGTGATGAAACCGCCCGGCAAACCGCGTTCGGCCATCGCCGCTTCACCCGCTTCCTGCACGCCCTGGTCGATCGTCAGCTTCAGGTTGTCGCCCGGCGCCGGCGGCTTGGAGACGAGGCGGCCGTTGGGCGTCGGCTCGCCGAGGGCGTCGACCTGGATCCGGGTCAGGCCCGGGCGGCCGCGCAGGTAGCGGTCGTAGGTGTCCTCCACCCCGCCCTGGCCGATCTCATCCCCCGGCACGAGCCCCTTGTAGCGGGCTTCTTTCAGCTGTTCTTCGTCGATCTCGCCGACCGAGCCGACGATGTGGGCGCCAAAGGTTCCGTCGGGATAGGCGCGGACGAAGACCCGCTGCACCTCGACCCCCGGAAAGCGCTCCTGGTTTTCCTGCAGGTAGAAGACGAGGTAGTGGCCGACGTCGTTGCGCAGTGTGACCGGAGCTGCCGGCGCCAGCTTCAGCTCTTCGTGCATCGTGCGGCGCACCTTGCGCAGGGTGCTGTGGGTCAGCTGGGCCAGCTTCGAGAGCTCGGCCCGGCGTTCGGCCGGATCTTCAGGAAGTTTGCGCGGGTTGACCTGGAGGGCGAGGCTGGTCCGGTTGGCGACCAGCAGCTTGCCGTTGCGGTCGAGGATCTCGCCGCGCGGGGCGCTGGTGCGGAAGGAGCGGGTGCGGTTGTTCTTCGCTTCGGCGAGGTACTTTTCGCCGTCGAGCACCTGCAGCAGCCAGAGCCGGAAGAAGAGGATCGCGAAGAGGACGACGGCGAAGCCGCCGAAGAGGGCGATCCGCAGGGCCAGGCGGTTGGTCATCGCCGGTCCTCGCTCGTCGGAGCGCAGATACATCAGACCCCCAACGTACGCGGCTGCCGGCGCCGGCGCAGCTTTGGCTCCTCGACCAGGGCCGGGCGCAGCAGGCGACGCACGAGCAGGTAGAGCGGCCAGCCGAGGAAGAAGGCATAGACGCTCTTCAGCAGCAGGTCGCGGATGATCAGCGGGCTGACCGGGGCGTCGATGCCGAAGAGCAGCTGGATCGCGGCGTAGCCGATCTCAGCCGCCAGGGTCAGACCCATGCAGAGCAGCGCCGGCACCAGCGAGCTGTGGATCTCGAAGCGCTCGCGGAAGAGGCCGGCGAAGTAGCCGACGCCGAGCAGGACCAGCGAGGAGATGCCGAGCGCCTCGACCAGCAGGCAGTCGAGGAAGAACCCGATCGAGAAGCCGGCAACGGCGCCGGTGAGGCTGCCGCCGAGCAGGGCCAGGCAGACGACCAGGGCGGGCAGGATGTCGGGGCTGACGTGGAAGAGCTCGACGCGGGAGAAGAAGGAGAGCTGCAGGAGCACGCCGAGCATGCCGATCAGCGTGATCCGGACGACGATCTTCGGAGTGAGGATCACCCTCGCGAGCCCCCCGTCAGAACCTGGACCAGGTCGAGGTTGCGCAGGTCGGCGTAGGGGCGCAGGTCGACCTGTTCGCTGGCCTCCTGTTCGACCACCGGGGCCTTGGTGATTTCGCCGATCGGCAGGCCCGGCGGAAAGTGCGAGGCGAGACCCTGGGCGCGCCAGCCCGAGGTGACCACCGACTGGCCGCCGTGCACGCGTTTGGTCGAGTCGATGAAGTCGAGGATCAGGTGTTCGGGGTCGCCGACTTCGGGCCTGACGACGCCCTGCACGCCGGCGGGTAGGACCTTGCCGGCGATCGCGCTGGCGTGATCGGTGAGCAGCATCACCTGTGAAGAACCCGGCTCGGTGGCAGCGATGCGGCCGACCACCCCGTCGCCGGAGATGACCGGATCGTCGACGTGCACCCCGTCACCGCTGCCGACGTCGATCGTGACGCTGGACCGCCACAGCGTCGGCGAGCGGGAGATGACGCGGCCGATGACGGGTTCGTAGGCGGATTCGGCAAGCACCGGGTCTTCGTCGAGCCCAACCAGCTTGCGCAGCTGCGCGTTCTCCTGCATCGCCTCCTGCCCCGCGATGGCCTGCGCGCGGGCCTTGTTCAGCTGCTCCTTGAGGCGGCTGTTTTCACCCTTGGCGTCGAAGGTCTCGTCGAACCAGTCGACGAGGTCGCGAGCCGGCTTGAGAGCACGGTCGGCGACTCCCTGGACCGGGCTGAAGATTGTGCTGACACCGCGCTGCAGACCATTCGAGCCCTGCCCATAGGTGATCGTCAAAAGGGCAAAGGACCCGACGATCAACAGCGCGAGCACCGCCCTACGGCGGCGTACTTGCTTTCGGTACACGGTGGAGACCTAAGTTCGAGGCTTGCGATGAAGAAGACCTAAGCAAAGTGCCTGGCCCGGGAATTCTGCTTGCTGGCGCGATGGATGGTCTCGAACTCCTCGAGGGAGATTCCAGACCCCACCGCCACGCATGTGAGTGGTGACTCTGCCAACTGACAGGGCATCTGACATTCGTCGCGCAGGCGCTGTTCCAGTCCTTGCAGCAGCGCCCCGCCGCCGGCCAGCGTGATGCCGCGGTCCATGATGTCACCGGCCAGCTCGGGCGGGGTGCGGTCGAGCGTGTCCTTGACCGCCTCGACGATGTGGCCGACCGGTTCTTCGAGCGCCTCGCGCACCTCCTCGGAGGTGAGCTCGATCGTCTTCGGCAACCCGGAGACGAGGTCGCGCCCGCGGATCTCGGTCCGCACCTCCTCCGGCAGCGGCGAGGCGGAGCCGGCCTCGAGCTTGACTTCCTCGGCGGTCTGGGTGCCGATCGCGAGCTTGTACTCGTGTTTGCAGTGGTTGACGATCGCCTCGTCGAGCTCGTCGCCGCCAACGCGAATCGATTGCGAGACGACGATCCCGCCGAGCGAGATCACCGCCACCTCGGTGGTACCACCGCCGACGTCGACGACCATCGAGCCGGTCGGCTCGGCCACCGGCAGGCCGGCCCCGATCGCAGCCGCCATCGGCTCCTCGATCAGGTAGGCCTGGCGCGCGCCGGCCGAGAGGCAGGCCTCCTCGACCGCGCGCTTCTCGACGCCGGTGACGCCGGAGGGAACGCAGACGACTACGCGGGGATGGGCAAAGCGGTTGGAGTGGACCTGTTTGATGAAGTGACGCAGCATCTGCTCGGTGACGTCGAAGTCGGCGATCACCCCGTCCTTCAACGGCCGGATCGCCTTGATCGTCCCGGGCGTGCGGCCCAGCATCTGCTTCGCCGCCGTCCCCACGGCCTGCACCTCGCCGCTCGCCGAGTCGATCGCGACCACCGAGGGC
>DASZQM010000070.1:0-6821 GCA_035549645.1 Solirubrobacterales bacterium
GGACGTTGGCGTGACCGCCCTCGGCAAAGGTGCCGCGCCAGGAGGCGCCGGCGTTGTTGACCAGCAGCGTCAGCCTCCCGCCCTGCTTCTCGACGTGAGGCAGCACACGCTGGGGAGCGTCGGCCTCGGTCAGGTCTGCGGCGAGGTAGCTCGCCTTGCACGGCAGCGACTCGGCCAGGGCTCGCAGCCGGTCCTCGCGGCGGGCGACCAGGATCAGCTCCGCGCCCGGCTCGCGAGCGAGGCGCCGTGCCGTCGCCTCGCCGATACCGCTGGAAGCGCCGGTCACGAGCGCAACGATTGGCCTGGAAGTCACGTTGTAACGGTATTCGTTTCGGCGCAAAGCGGACGTCTGTTCGAATCGACATACTGCCGCACTCGATGAGCGAAACCCCCCGAATACTCGACAAGCTCCTGCGAGCCCCAGGGCCTTCCGGCTACGAGACCCAGGCCGCCGCGGTCTGGCGCGAGGAGGCGTCCTTCGCCTCGCTCTCCTCCGACGGGATCGGCTCCTCGGTGGCGCGGATCGGCGAGGCGGCGCCGCTGCTCGCGGTGATCGGCCACATCGACGAGATCGGCTTGGTGGTCCGCCACATCGACGAGAAGGGCATCCTCTGGTTCGCCCCGATCG
Organism: Solirubrobacterales bacterium; assembly: GCA_035549645.1. Lineage (GTDB taxonomy): Bacteria > Actinomycetota > Thermoleophilia > Solirubrobacterales > 70-9 > VRUE01. The sequence goes on from DASZQM010000070.1 coordinate 629, forward strand.
GCGGCTGGGACCCCCAGATCCTCGTCGGCCAGCGGGTCGAGGTGCAGGGACCGGAGGGGCCGGTGCTCGGCGTGGTCGGCCGCAAGCCGCTGCACCTGCTCGACGCCGACCAGCGCAAGAAGGTCGTCGAGATGAAGTCGCTGCACATCGACATCGGCGCCGCCGATCGCGAGGAGGCCGAAACCAAGGTCCGCGTCGGCGACCCGGTGGTGATCCGCACCGAACCCTTAGGCCTGCTCGGCGAGCGCTTGATCTCACGCTCGATGGACAACCGGCTCGGCGCCTACGTGGCGCTGGAGGCGCTGCGCCGCTGCCATGAGGGCGACGGGCTCGGGGCGAGCTTTGCCGCGATCGCGGCGGTGCAGGAGGAGATCGGGCTCTTCGGGGCTCGCACCTCGGCCTTCAAGGTCGAGCCCGACCTGGCGATCGTCATCGACGTAACCCACGCGACCGACGCGCCCGGCATCGACGAGAAGGAGCTCGGCAGCCACGCGCTCGGCTCGGGTCCCGTGATCTACCGTGGTGCGACGCTCTCCCCCAAGGTCTTCGAGCTGCTCGTCGAGACAGCCGAGGAGGCCGGGATCGAGCACACGATCGGCGCCACCGGCAACTCGACCAGCACCGACGCCGACGCCGTCCAGTTCGCTCGCTCGGGCATCCCCACCGGCCTCGTCTCGATCCCCCTTCGCTACATGCACTCGCCGGTCGAGATGGCCGATCTCGCCGACGTCGAGGCAACGGTCCAGCTGATCGCCGCGTTCGCGCAGCGCCTCAAGGCCGACGTCGACCTTTCCCGCTGACGCTGGCGGGCGGGGCGCTCGGCGCCCCTCAGTCGACGAGCTGGAGGTCCTTGGAGAGGCCGGAGAGGTTGCGGTAGCCCTCGTCGGTGACGACGACCAGGTCCTCGATGCGGACCCCGAGCTGACCCGGCAGGTAGATGCCGGGCTCGATCGTCACCACTTCCCCCGTGGCGAGGACGTCGTCGGAGCGCTGAGAGACGCGTGGTTCCTCGTGCACCTCGAGGCCGACACCATGGCCGAGGCCGTGGCCAAAGCGCTCGCCGTGGCCGGCCGCCGCGATCAGCTCGCGGGCGACGCCGTCGACGTCCTCGGCCTTGACGCCGGCCTTGACCGCCGCCAGCGCCGCTTCCTGGGCCTCGAGCACGGTGTCGTAGACGGCGCGGGCCTCACCGCCCGGCTCTCCAGTGGCGAAGGTGCGGGTGCCGTCCGAGCAGTAGCCGTCCAGCTTGGCGCCCATGTCGAAGACGACCAGCTCGGCGCGACCGATCTCGCGCTCGCCGGGTTCGGCGTGCGGCAAGGCCCCGTTTGGTCCGGCGGCGACGATCGTCGGGAACGATGGCTCGGCGCCGAGCTCGCGCATGCGCGCCTCGGCGGCGCGGGCGACGTCGAGCTCGGTGCGGCCGGCGAGGCCGCGCTCGAGCGCGAAGCGCCAGATCTCGTCAGCCAGCTCAGCGGCCGCGGCAATTGCCGCCAGCTCGGCCTCGTCCTTGACCCGGCGCAGCTTCTCGACCGTCCCCCCCGCGCCCTCCAGCTCGACCCCGTCCGGCAGTTTCTCCTCCAGACGCTTCAGCGTGCGCACCGCCATGTGGTGGTCTTCGAAGCCGGTCCTGCCGCTGAGCCGCGCGGCGATCCCGCCGAGCCAGTCGTCGGTGACGGTGACCACGTCCCAGCCCTCGACCTCGGCCTCGGCCCGCTCGGTGTAGCGGAAGTCGGTGAGGAAGACGCGCTGCTCGGGTCCGCAGACGCAGGCGCCGTTGGTGCCACCGAAGCCGGTCAGGTAGCTGACGTTGACCAGGTCGCTGACGAGGAAGCAGTCGAGCTCGCGCTCGGCGACGAGCTCGGCGAGGCGATCGCCGCGCGAGGGCATCAGCTGCGCCTCCCGACGCTCACGCCTCCGCGCCCAGCTCGCGAGCGAGTAGCTGCAGCGCCTCGCGGTAGCCCTCGGGGCCCTTGCCGAAGATCTTCTCCAGCACGAGGCCCTCGAAGACCGAGAGCCTGCGCCACTCGTCGCGCCCCTCGACGTTGGAGAGATGGACCTCCACCGAGGGCACGCCGGCGACGTCGAGCGCGTCGGCTATGGCCCGGCTGTAATGGCTCCAGGCACCGGCGTTGACGATCGCCGCGTCGGCCAGCTCCGGCACGCGGTGCAGGTATTCGCAGAACTCGCCCTCGGAGTTGGTCTGGAAGAAGATCGCTTCGAGGTTCAACTCGCGGGCCCAGGCCTGGATCCTCGACTCCAGTTCGACAAGCGACAGCCCCCCGTACATCTCCGGGTCGCGCCGCTCGAGCACGTTGAAGTTGACCCCGTGCAGGACGGCGACGCGGTTGTGGGATGTCGTCATCGATAGAGCTCCTGCACGGCTGCGCTGACCTTAGCCGCATCGACGAGCTGCCCGGTGCGCGGCGCACCCGGCTCGGCGAGCAGGACGAAGCCGACGCCCTCGGCCGTGCGCTTCTTGTCGCGCTGCAGGGCGTCAAGGATGGGATCGAGCTCGATCTTCGGGTCCAGCGCGACCGGGAGGCCGTGGCGCTCGAGGATCGCCCCCACCTCCTCGCGCAGCCCGGGCGCCTCGGAGAGCCGCAGCGCCGCGAGCAGGCCGAGGCCGACCGCCTCGCCGTGGCGGTAGCGCTCGTAGCCGCTCGCCGCCTCGATCGCGTGGCCGACCGTGTGGCCGAGGTTGAGCACCGCGCGCAGGCCGGCGTCGCGCTCGTCGGCGGCGACCACCGCGCACTTGTAGCGGGCGCAGGCAAAGACGAGCGGCGCGAGCTGCTCCGGATCGAGGCGCTCGAGCGAGCGCGCCTGCTCCCAGAGCTCTCCGCCTGCCAGCAGGCCGGTCTTGAGCAACTCGACGAAGCCCGCGGCGAGCTCCTCACGTGGCAGGGTGGCGAGCGTCTCCGTATCGCTGAGCACGGCGGCCGGCAGGTGGTAGGCACCGGCGTAGTTCTTGCCCTCTGGCAGGTCGACGCCGGTCTTTCCGCCGTAGGCCGAGTCGACCTGGGCGACCAGCGTCGTCGGCACCTGGACCACCGGCACGCCGCGCTGGTAGAGATGGGCGCAGAAGCCGGCAAGATCGCCGACGACGCCGCCACCGAGAGCGACGACGTGATCGTCACGGGTCACGCCCACGCGGGCCATCTCGCGCAGCACGCGCTCGGCCTCGGCCATCGTCTTCGCCGACTCCCCCGGCGCTACCTCCACCGTCGCTGCCAGCGGCGCGAGGCGGTCGGCGTACAGAGGGCCGACGGTGCTGTCGGTGATGCAGCAGCGCTCGCCGGGCAATGGCCAGGGCCCGGCCCCGAGCAGGCCGGAACCGACGAAGACGGGGTATTCGCCGGAGGCGCTCGCCGCCCAGATCATCTTCGTCCCCTCCGGCAGCTCGGCCAGGGCCAGTAGCGAGGGCATCGCGCGGGTGATCAGGCCGCGGTCGCCGGGCGGGACGATCGCGTCGGCGAGGGACTCGTAGAAGGGCAGGCGCTCATCCAGCAGGCGGGCGACGTCGTCGGCGTTTTTCGCCAGCGGCCGGTCGCTGCGGGCGATCCGTCGCCAGGCCTCGCGGGCGTCGACCTGGAGCCAGACGACGACGTGGCGCCCGAGCGCCGCCCGCACACGATCGGAGAGCACGCTGCCGCCGCCGAGCGCGATCGCGCCACCGTCGGCGCTCTCCAGCAGCTCGCCGACGACCTCGGCCTCGCGAGCGCGGAACGCGTCCTCACCGTCCTCCTCGAAGGCCTGGCGGATCGGCTTGCCGAAGGCCGCTTCCATCAGCTCGTCGATCTCGCTGGTCGCCAGGCCCGCGTCCCGCGCGGCGGCGAGTGCCGTGCTCTTGCCGGCGCCCATGAAGCCGATGAAGACGAGGGCGGGCTTCACCGCTCAGCCCCGGAAGTCGATGCGCTGCTTGTAGGCCGCGACCGCGGCGTGCACGTCGTCGATGTGGTCGCCGCCGAACTTCTCGCGGTACGTGCGAGCGAGGACGAGGCAGACCATCGCCTCGGCGACGACCGCGGCGGCCGGGACGACGGTCGAGTCGGTGCGCTCGCGCAGCGCCTGCGCCGGTTGCTTGGTCTCGGTATCGACCGAGCGCAGCGGCTTGGTCAGGGTCGAGATCGGCTTGATCGCGGCCCGCACCGAGAGTGGCTGGCCGTTGGTCATGCCGCCCTCGAGGCCACCGGCGTGGTTGGTTTCGCGGAAGTAGCCGCCCGCCTCGGACCAGAAGATCTCGTCGTGGGCCTGCGAGCCGGGGCGGCCGGCGACGTCCCAGGCTTCGCCGATCGAGACGCCCTTGACCGACTGGATCGAGGCGACCGCGCCTGCGAGACGACCGTCGAGGCGGTCTTCCCAGGAGATATGGGAGCCGAGTCCGGGGACGAGCCCGAAGGCGCGCACCTCGAAGGTGCCGCCGAGGCTCTCGTTGGCCTTGCGCAGGCGGTTGATCTCCTCGACCATCGCCGCGCTCGCCTCGGGGTCGAGGCAGCGCACCGGGTCGTCGTCGACTCCGGCGAAGTCCTCCGGGCCGAGGCCTTCGCGCTCCGGCGCTTTTACCGAGGCGATCTGGGTCACGTGGCTGTGCACGCTGACGCCGAGCGCGGTGAGAAAGCCGCGGGCGACCGAGCCGGCGGCGACGCGGGCGGCGGTCTCGCGGGCGCTGGCGCGCTCGAGCACGTTGCGAATGTCGTCGTGGCCGTACTTCTGGGCGCCGACCAGGTCGGCGTGCCCGGGGCGCGGCAGGTGGACCTCGTCGACCTCGGCGTCGACCGGCCAGGGGTTCATGCGCTCCTCCCAGTTGGAGTAATCGCGGTTGGCGACCAGGATCGCGATCGGGCTGCCGAGCGTGCGACCGTGGCGCATGCCGGAGCGGATCTCGACCGTGTCGGTCTCGATTTTCATCCGCCCGCCGCGGCCGTGGCCGAGCTGGCGCCGCGCCATGTCGCGGTCCAGCGCCTCGCGCTCGAGCTCGAGCCCGGCGGGCATCCCCTCGACGATCGCGACCAGACCCGGCCCGTGCGACTCCCCCGCTGTGGTGAACCTGAACCCGCTCATATGCAGCGCAAGGCTATCGGCGCCGCGAGTGGCGAGTTGGGTGCGCCCTGACACCCATAAGTCGCCACTCGACAATCAGCCGCGGGCGGCGGCGCGCATGGTGTCGAGCGGGGCGGGGCGGCCGGTCCAGATTTCGAGCGAGAGTGCACCCTGTTGGACGAGGATCTCGATGCCGTCCACCGTGCTCGCTCCCGCCGCCCCCGCCGCTCGCAGGAGCGCCGTGGGCTCGCCGCCATAGACCATGTCGACGACGGTCTGCTCTGGGGCGAAGACCTCGGGTGAGAGTGGCAGCTCGGCGAAGGGGTCCTCGCCGGCGAGGCCGACCGCTGTGGTGTTGACGATCAGCTCGTAGGCACTTTGGTCCGGGTCCACGACGAGGGTCCCACCCAATTCCTCGCAGAGGTGCCGGGAGCGCAGCTCGGTGCGGTTCCAGACCGCTACCTCGGCCCCCTCGCGCAACAGGGCCCAGACCACGGCGCGGGCGGCACCGCCGGCGCCGAGGACGAGGGCGCGACGGTCACGCGGCGTGCCTGGCAGCGCGCGCAGCAATCCCTCGGCGTCGGTGTTCTCGGCCCGGACCACGACCTCCTCGGCCTCGCCACCCTCGCCGTCGTGGGTGAAGACGAGCGTGTTGGCGGCGCCGATCTCGCGCGCGGTCTCCGAGAGCTCGTCGGCCAACGCCAGCGCCGCTCCCTTGTGCGGCACGGTGACGTTGGCGCCGGCGAAGCCCTCGCCCGGCATCGCCCGCACGCGCTGCTCGAAGGCGTCGGGCGCGACCTCGATCGCCTCGTAGCTCCACTCGTCGCCGAGGCCGAGCTCGGCCAGCGCCGCGCTCTGCATCGCCGGCGAGCGCGAGTGGCCGACCGGGTAACCGAGGACGGCGAGGCGCGGCACGGCTATTCCCCGCAGCTGTCCGGCGAGTTGCCGCCGGCTTCTTCTCGCGCCGCGTTGTAGGCGGCCACGTCTTCTTCGAATTCCGCTTCGGTCTTGGAGAAGGCGAGCTTGTTGCAGGCGCCCGGTTCGGCCACGTAGAAGAGGTAGTCGGCCTTGGCCGGGTGGGCGGCCGCTTCGATCGAGGCGAGCCCGGGGTTGTCGATCGGGCCCGGAGGCAGGCCGGCGTTGGTGCGCGTGTTGT
>DASZQM010000071.1:0-9253 GCA_035549645.1 Solirubrobacterales bacterium
GCACTAAGTGCCCCGCCTGGGGAGTACGGCCGCAAGGCTAAAACTCAAAGGAATTGACGGGGGCCCGCACAAGCAGCGGAGCATGTGGTTTAATTCGACGCAACGCGAAGAACCTTACCTGGGCTTGACATGTTGGTGACCACCGTGGAAACACGGTTTTCCTTCGGGACACCATCACAGGTGGTGCATGGCTGTCGTCAGCTCGTGTCGTGAGATGTTGGGTTAAGTCCCGCAACGAGCGCAACCCCTGTCCTATATTGCCAGCATTCAGTTGGGGACTCATAGGAGACTGCCGGTGACAAACCGGAGGAAGGTGGGGATGACGTCAAGTCATCATGCCCCTTATGTCCAGGGCTACACACGTGCTACATTGGCGCATACAAAGGGCAGCAATACCGCGAGGTGGAGCGAATCCCATAAAGTGCGTCTCGGTTCGGATTGGAGGCTGAAATTCGCCTCCATGAAGGTGGAGTTGCTAGTAATCGCGGATCAGCAATGCCGCGGTGAATACGTTCCCGGGCCTTGTACACACCGCCCGTCACACCACGAAAGCAGGTAACACCCGAAGCCGGTGGCCTAACCTTTTGGAGGGAGCCGTCGAAGGTGGGACTTGTGATTGGGGTGAAGTCGTAACAAGGTAGCCGTAGCGGAAGCTGCGGCTGGATCACCTCCTTTCTAGGGAGATTTCTCTAGAACGTCGACCGGGCTCCCCAGTGTCTCTATGGCACTGGGTACGCTGCTCAGTTTTGAGAGACCGCCGGTGGAAACCCCACCGCGTGCGCCTCGGTGGACCTTGAAAACTGCACAAGACCAACATTGAGAATCCGCCTTGTGCGGATTGTCAGGGTAATTAATTAATTTAATGACCTGTACACCTAGTGTGTACGGGTCGCTCACCGTCAAGATAGTAAGGGCTTACGGGGGATGCCTTGGCACCAGGAGTCGATGAAGGACGTGGACGGCTGCGATAAGCCGCGGTTAGGCGCTGAACAGCCTTTGACCCGCGGATTTCCGAATGGGCAAACCCAGCACCGGTAATGCGGTGTTATCCCGCGATGAATACATAGTCGCGAGAGGGCAACCGGGGGAACTGAAACATCTAAGTACCCCGAGGAATAGAAATCAACCGAGACTCCCTTAGTAGTGGCGAGCGAAAAGGGATCAGCCCAAACCTGACAGGTGTAAGCGGCACGCGTTGCCTGTCGGGGGTTGTAGGGCGTCATGTCTGAGCTGTGCCGGCTCAGCAGCAGTTACCAAATCAGGTGTTAGCCGAAGCGAGTGGAACCTCGCACCACAGAGGGCAATCGTCCCGTAGGTGAAAACGCACTGATCTGCTGATTGACGTTCCTGAGTAAGACCACACCCGTGAAACGTGGTCTGAAGCTGGGGGGACCACCCTCCAAGGCTAAGTACTACCTGGTGACCGATAGTGAACTAGTACCGTGAGGGAAAGGTGAAAAGCACCCCTGAAGGGGAGTGAAATAGTACCTGAAACCGTAAGCCTACAAGTGGTCGGAGCACCTTCGGGTGTGACGGCGTGCTTTTTGCATCACGAGCCGGCGAGTTACTCGTCAGTGGCAAGGTTAAGCGATGAGCGGAGCCGTAGCGAAAGCGAGTCTGAATAGGGCGACACAGTCATTGGCGGTAGACCCGAAACTGAGCGAGCTATCCATGGGCAGGCTGAAGCGGGGGTAAGACCTCGTGGAGGGCCGAACCGACCTAGGTTGAAAACTGGGCGGATGACCTGTGGATCGGAGTGAAAGGCTAATCAAGCTCAGAGATATCTGGTTCTCTCCGAAATATATTTAGGTATAGCGTCGAGTATTTGCGTTTCGGCCGTAGAGCACTGTTTGGACTAGGGGCCCTACCAGGTTACCGACTTCAGGCAAACTCCGAAGACCGTTACGGTTAACTCGGCAGTCAGTGTGCGGGGGATAAACTTCGTACGCAAAAGGGAAACAACCCAGACCGTCAGCTAAGGTCCCAAAGTACTAGCTAAGTGGTGAACGATGTCCGAGTGCATAGACAACCAAGAGGTTGGCTTAGAAGCAGCCACCCTTGAAAGAGTGCGTAACAGCTCACTGGTCAAGTGTTCGGGCGCGGAGAATTCAACGGGGCTCAAGCTAGTCACCGAAGCTACGGGTGTGTAGGCCTGCGGGCTCTACACGCGGTAGGAGAGCGTTCCAGTTGCGTGAAGCGGATGCGTAAGCCTCCGTGGAGTGGCTGGAAGTGAGAATGCCGGCATGAGTAACGAAAGAGGGGTGAGACTCCCCTCCACCGTTTGTCCAAGGTTTCCTGAGTAAAGTTCGTCTGCTCAGGGTTAGTCGGGACCTAAGGCGAGGCCGAAAGGCGTAGCCGATGGCCAACAGGTTGATATTCCTGTACCACGTCGTTTTCGTTATGACCGATGGGGGGACGGGGAAGGGTAAGGGATCCCAGGCGATGGTCGTCCTGGGGCAAGCACGTAGCTAGTCGCTGTAGGAAAATCCGCAGTGGCGTTTTGACGCGAGGTGCGATGCCAGCTGGCTTGACCGCCGGCAAGTCCCCGATCCCATGCCTCCAAGAAAATCCTCTAGGCAGAATTCGCGTGCCCGTACCGATAACCGACACAGGTGGACAAGTAGAACATACTAAGGTGAGCGAGCTAACTCTCGTTAAGGAACTCGGCAAAATCGTCCCGTAACTTCGGGAGAAGGGACGCCCCGGTAGGGTGAAATCCATACGGATGGAGCCCGAGGGGGCCGCAGTGAATTGGTCCAACCGACTGTTTACCAAAAACACAGGCCTCTGCTAAGTCGCAAGACGACGTATAGGGGCTGACGCCTGCCCGGTGCCGGAAGGTTACGCGGACTTGTTAGCGCTTCGGCGCGAAGCAATGAAGCTAAGCCCCGGTAAACGGCGGCCGTAACTATAACGGTCCTAAGGTAGCGAAATTCCTTGTCGGGTAAGTTCCGACCTGCACGAATGGCGTAACGAGTTGGACGCTGTCTCAACGAGAGGCTCGGTGAAATTAAAGTCTCGGTGAAGATGCCGAGTACCCGCAGCTAGACGGAAAGACCCCGTGAACCTTTACTGCAACTTGATATTGGAGTCTGGGGTATCTCGCTCAGGATAGGTGGGAGACTGTGAACCAGCGGCTTTGGCTGCTGGGGAGTCACCCTTGAGATACCACCCTTGGTGCTCTGGGCTTCTAACACCATGCCGTGATCCGGGTGGTGAACAGTGTCAGGTGGGCAGTTTGACTGGGGCGGTCGCCTCCTAAAATGTAACGGAGGCGCCCAAAGGTTCCCTCAGTACGGTTGGAAATCGTACGTAGAGTGTAAAGGCAACAAGGGAGCTTGACTGCGAGACCGACGGGTCGAGCAGGAACGAAAGTTGGGCTTAGTGATCCGGCGGTAGCAAGTGGAAGCGCCGTCGCTCAACGGATAAAAGGTACTCCGGGGATAACAGGCTTATCGTTTCCAAGAGTCCACATCGACGAAACGGTTTGGCACCTCGATGTCGGCTCGTCGCATCCTGGGGCTGGAGTAGGTCCCAAGGGTTGGGCTGTTCGCCCATTAAAGCGGTACGCGAGCTGGGTTCAGAACGTCGTGAGACAGTTCGGTCCCTATCTGCTGTGGGCGTTGGAGAGTTGAGAGGAGTCATCCCTAGTACGAGAGGACCGGGATGAACGTGCCGCTGGTGTATCTGTTGTCCCGCCAGGGGCATCGCAGGTTAGCTACGCACGGAACGGATAACCGCTGAAGGCATCTAAGCGGGAAGCCGTCCTCGAGATGAACTCTCCCATCCCTTTAAGGGAGTAAGACCCCTGGTAGACCACCAGGTTGATAGGCCGGCGGTGCAAGTGCAGCGATGTGCTCAGCCGACCGGTACTAATGGGTCGAGGGCTTGACGGATATTTTGATTCTTACCTTCTTGGTCTTGTGCGGTTTTCAAGCTCCACCGGGGCCGTCTCGCAAAATTTCCGGTGGTGCATAGCGAAAGGGAAACACCTCTTCCCATTCCGAACAGAGCAGTTAAGCCTTTCAGCGCCGATGGTACTTGGGGGGCAACCCCCTGGGAGAGTAGGTCGCCGCCGGTTTTTATTTCGAGCCCGACTCAGGTCGGGCTCGTTTTGTTTCGGGGCCGACTGTTCGGCCCGCCGGGTCACTCGTGGCCGTCGAAATAGCGCCGTTTTGCAGGAGAAAATGCCGTAGCCGGCGGTCATACAGCGGCGGGTCGACGTTCCAGCTCTGTGTGTGGTCGGCTTTCGGGACCGCGTAGAAGGTGACCCAGTTGGGAAGCTGTTCGGCGAACTCTTCGCTGGTCTTGATCGGGACCACCTGGTCTTCCTTGCCGTGGAAGAGGAGAGTGGGGTAGTGCAGTTCGCTCGTGTGCTGCAGGGCGTCAAGTGAGCTCCAATCGGCATCGATGCGAGCGCCGATTCCCCACTCGACAGGTAGCGCGAAGAAACCTGGGAGGCCCATTTCTTCGGCGTTGAATTCGAGAATCGCCTTCCAGTTGAGGGCCGGCGCGTCGAGGACGACGGCTGCGGTCTTGGAGGCGAGATGGGAATGCTCGAGAAACTGGGTGACCAGCGAGCCGCCCATCGAGTATCCGATCAGCACCAGCCGCGAGGCTCCCCGATCGAGGGCGTATCGCGCTGCGGCTTCGAGGTCTTTCCACTCGGTCAGGCCCATGTGGTGGAAGCCGTCAGGGCTTTGGGGTGCGCCTTGGTCCTCGCGATAGGTGATCAGCAACGTCGGTAGGCCCATCTCGTGCAGTTCGGGCGCGATGCGCAGGCCGACCTGGGGCGTGTCATTGATGCCGTGGACGACGATCGCCCAGGTTTGGCTCGTGCCAGGTATCTGCCATGCGGGCATCGGTCCGAGCTCACCTTTGACCTCGATGTCTCGGTAGGGGAGGCCAAGCGCCTGGCGGGGGTTGCCGGTGTAGACGTTGGTGTCGAGATGGGCATCTTCGACTCCGGGCGGCAGGTAGCCGCTGACGTCGCGAAGCCGACGCGTGACCGAGTCACCGTTGACGGAGACGACGGGGCCGAGCACCGCGTGCCCGCCTTCCCAATCGAGGCCATAGATGCCGGGCCTCGTCGTGTCGTTGGTCTTGCCGAGCACTATCTGGTGCGGGCCGACAGCCTTGACCTCGATCGGATCCGACCAGGCCGAGTAGTCCGGCACCAGGACGTCGGAGGAAAAGCTCCAGCCTGCGGCTGCGATCGCGATCAGGATGACGACGATGACCATCGGCGCAAGGGTATGCGCCGATGGTGTCGCCGTGCCCTATGGACGGGTGGCGAAACCGCGTGCGGTCTCGCGCTGCGTCGCCGGCCGGGCGGGCCGGGGGCGATGGCGGGTCTGGCAGCTCGGAGCGGGCCTCCCAACCGGCTCCAGTCCGTACTCGCCAAGCGTCGCGAAGTCGAGCAGCAGGTCGACGGCGTCAGCCAGTCGTCCGGCGAAAGTTGTCTTTGAATCGAACATAGGTTCGACTCTACGGTGCCGTTCGGACGCCAGCCCGCCTCTGCAAGCGTTGTTGCGCCGGGGTCTTGCTTTTCGGCTCTGCAGCTCGTTTTTCTGCGCCAAAGCCCAGGACCAGCGCGGCTGTCTCGGCCGGTTTCTCGACGTTGGGCGAGTGGCCGGCGCCGGCGATCAAGTGAGTTTGCGTCCCGGGATCGGCTTGTCGGTATTCGGCCAGGCGCTTGGCCGGTTCGTCGATCAGCTGCTCTTCGGCGCCCATGACCACCATCAGCGGCTTGCCGCTTTCGCGCATGCGCTGGTCGAGCGGCTCTTCCTTGACGTAGTCGTCGAAGCCACTGGCCGAGTCGTCGTAGGCGCTGAAGGTCATCCGGTCGACGTCTTCGACGAATTCGTCGGGAATGTCGAAGCCGGGCGCGAAGGCGACCTCGAGGCCCTTGCGCACGGCGAAGTCGGGCTTGATCCTCCAGAAAGCCTCGCCGACCACGGGCGCGAAGCCGAGCTTGGCGATCAGGCCGAGGCTGCTGTCTTCGTGGGTTGGCGGGGTATCGACGATGACGACGCGGTTGACGAGGTCCGGCGACTGCTGGGCGAGTGCCACGGCGATGCCCCCGCCGAGCGAGTGCCCGACGACCTCGGCGTCGCTCACGCCGAGCTTGCTCAGCACTTCGGCGATGACGTCGGCCTGGTTGGAGACCGAGTATCCGGAGCCAGGCTTTTCCGAGCCGCCGTGGCCAAGCAGGTCGACAGCAACCACGCGGTGGTCGCGCGCCAGGCGCGGAATCATTCCGTTCCAGTAGTTGATCGCGCAGGTGAAGCAATGGATCAGCACGATCGGACTGCCGTTGCGAGGGCCGCTTTCGACGACCTCCAGTTCACCGCCGCTGACGCCGACGAGCTTGCCGCCGGGTTCGGTCACCCCTGCTGGCTTGGTTTCCTGACCGACGATCAAGGCGTTGAGCAGGAGCAGCACCACCAGTGCCGCGACCACTCCAATCGCGATCTTCCAGCCTCTCCGCATCGCGCGTTACCCTAGCCGCAGGATGAGCGCCCTGCGCGAGGAACCTAAGTAGCCATGGAGAAATTCGTCATCCAGGGCGGCGTGCCGCTCTCCGGCGAGCTGACCGTCGCCGGCAACAAGAACGCGGCCCTGCCGATCCTCGCCGCCTGCCTGCTGACCGAGGAGGAGCTGCTGCTGCACCGCGTGCCGCGGATCCGCGACACCGAAGCGCAGCTGGCGCTGCTCGAGCGGCTCGGCGTCGACGTCGAGTGGGCGGCCGACAACAGCGTCCGTCTCTGCGCCGCCGGCGTCGCCGACGTCGCCGTCGACGAAGAGCTCTCCAACCAGATTCGCGCCTCGTTCCTGCTCGCCGGGCCGCTCCTGGCCCGCTTCGGCGAAGCGCGGATGCCGCCTCCGGGCGGGGATTTCATCGGCCGCCGCCGCCTCGACGCCCATCTCGACGCCTTCAAGGACCTCGGTGCCGAGGTCGACGGCGATCGCTGGATCGAGCTGAAGGCGCCCGCCGGTGGGCTCTGCGCCTGCCACATCTTCATGGACGAGCCCTCGGTGATGGGCACCGAGAACGCGCTGATGGCCGCCGCCCTGACCGCGGGCCCGACGACGATCTCCAACGCCGCCTGCGAGCCGCACGTCCAGGATCTCGCCCGCCTGCTGACGACGATGGGGGCGACGGTCGACGGGATCGGCTCCAACGTGATGACGGTCCACGGGCGCGATCGCCTCGGCGGCGCCGAGCACACGATCTCGGCCGATCACATCGAGGTCGGCAGCTTCATGGCGCTCGCCGCCGCCACCGGCGGCGAGCTGCGGATTCGCGACGTCGAGCCGATGGATCTGCTGATGGTGCGGCGCCAGTTCCGCCGCCTCGGCCTGCGCTCCGAGGTCGAGGACAACGACGTGATCGTGCCTCCCGACCAGGAGCTCAGCATCCAGGCCGACCTCGGCGACGCGATCCCGAAGATCGAGGACGGTCCCTGGCCCGCCTTCCCGGCTGACCTCACCTCGATCGCGCTGGCGCTTGCCACCCAGGCTGACGGCGAGATCCTGATCTTCGAGAAGATGTTCGAGAACCGCTTGTTCTTCGTCGACAAGCTCGTCGCGATGGGCGCTCGGATCACGCTCTGCGATCCCCACAGGGCGATCGTCAGCGGTCCGAGCCGGCTTCACGGCGAACGCGTCGAGAGCCCCGACATTCGCGCCGGCATGGCGATGCTCATCGCCGCCCTCGCCGCCGAGGGGACCTCGGAGATCGGCAACATCCGTCAGATCGATCGTGGCTATGAGCAGATCGACGAGCGCCTGCGCGGGCTCGGCGCCCAGATTGAACGGGTGTCCTCAGAGGTCCCGGCCTAGCGGGATTTTTCCCGCCACTCTCGTAAGGTCAGACCGATGATTCATCCGATTCCACCCGGAACGCGGGACGTGCTGCCCGACGAGATGCGCGAGCTGCGTCGCCTGCACCTGGCCTTGATCGAGGTTTTCGAAAACTACGGCTACGGCGAGGTGGCGACGCCGGCAATCGAGTACGACGAGGTGCTGGCCCGCGGCGACGGGCGCACCGCTGACACCGCCTACCGCTTCTTCGACAGCAGCGGCGACCTGCTGGCGCTGCGCTCGGACATGACGGTCCCGATCGCGCGCCTCGTCGCGACCCGCTTCGCCGACGCCGAGATGCCGCTGCGCCTCTGCTACCTGGCCAACGCCTACCGCGCGGTTCGCCCGCAGCGGGGGCAGATGCGCGAGTTCGCCCAAGCCGGGGTCGAGCTGATCGGCGCCTCGGCGCCGCAGGGGACCGCCGAGGTGATCGAGGTGCTCGCGGCTGCGCTCGATGCCGCCGGCCTCAACCGCGCCGTGATCGGCCTCGGTGACGCCGACCTGTACCGGCAGCTGCTGGCTGAGTTCGGCGTCGAGGACGAGGCGCGCGAGTCGCTCCTGGGCAGACTCGCCGCACACGACCTGGTCGGCCTCGAGGTCGAGCTCTCCGAGCTGCCCGGCATCAGCGACGAGCAGGTCGCCACCTGCGTCGCGCTCTCGCAGCTACGCGGGGGCAAAGAGGTGCTCGAGGAGGCGCGCTCGCTCGGTGGCGTCGCGGTCGAACGGGCGACCGCGCGCATGGGGGAGACGCTGGAGGAGCTCGAGGCGCGTGGTGTCTCCCAGCGGGTCCAGATCGACCTCGGCCTGCTGCGCGACCTCGGCTACTACAGCGGCGCGATCCTCGAGGTCTACGACCCGGCGCTGGGACACGTGATTGGCGGCGGTGGCCGCTACGACGGTCTGCTCAAGCGTTTCGGGGTCGATCAGCCGGCAGCGGGATTCGCCCTCTATATGGAGAGGGTCCATCTCGCCCAGATGGAGGAGGAGCCGCAGGGTGGTGGGGCTTCGTGAGTGCCGAGGTTGCCGGCATGGGCCGGGCCAAGGCCGACGGGCCGCTGAAGCTCGCGGTGCCGCGCGGCGCCCTGCTCGGTGAGACGCTGGACGCGCTCGACGCCGCCGGCATCGACACGAGTGAGTCACGCGGCGAGTCGCGTTCGCTGATCGTCCCCGGCCAGTCGATCACGCTGGTGACGATGCGCCCCTCCGACGTGCCGACCTACGTCGAGGCCGGCGCCGCCGACGTCGGCATCACCGGCAAGGACGTGCTGCTCGAGCAGTCCGATCGGGTCGTCTACGATCTGCTCGTCCTCGGTTTCGGCCGTTGTCGCATGGTGCTCGCCGGGCGCAAGGGCGACGAGCGGTTGGGAGAGGCCGAGCGGCGGCTCGG
>DASZQM010000072.1:0-12982 GCA_035549645.1 Solirubrobacterales bacterium
GACGGTCGGCCGGCCCTTCCACAGCGCCTCGGTCACGGTCAGGCCGAAGCCCTCGCGGATCGACTTCTGCAGGCAGACGTCGGACTGGGACTGGAAGGCGTTGACCTCGATCGCGCCGACGTTGTTGAGATTGTTGAGGATCTTGATGTCCTCGTCACCTTCGGCGTACTCGAAGGTGCGCTGGAAGAACTCCCAGCCCTCGGGGTCGTCGGTCGCCATCGAGCCGACCAGGGCGAGCTGCACCTCGGGGATCTGCTCGGTCACGATCCGGTAGGCGTCGATCACGCCCATCGGGTCCTTCCAGGGGTCGAAGCGCGAGACCTGGGTGAGCAGCGGGCGGTCGACGTCGATGCCGAACTGGCGGCAGACGAAGGCGGCGTCGTCGGGCGAGAAGGCCATGTTCTTCGGCGAGAGCGGGTCGATCGCCGGCGGGATGATGTTCACGCCCGGGTGCTCGGCGACGCCCTTCGGCACATAGGCCGGCAGGTGCCAGACGGTGGCGTCGTACTCTTCGATCATCGGCTGCAGGCGGGCGATCGGCGCCGGGTTGGGCTCGGAGAGGTCGATGTGGCAGCGCCAGATCCAGTTGCGGCTCTTTGCCTGGGCGCCGCGCTTGAGCCCGATCGGCTGCGGGTCGTGGACGATGATCGTGTCCCATTCGCCCTGTAGGCCCTCGGCGTTGATCGCGTTGATTTCGTCGAACAGCGCCCATTCGGAGTCGCTCAACGTCTCCTCGGCGCCCTGCAGCGAGTTATGGAGCAGCTTGGTCGCGTTGTAGAACTCCTCTTTGCCGAAGATCACGTGCCAGTGGGCGTCGAGGCCGATGTCGCGCATCAGCGGCACGATCGTGTAGAGGATCTCCGAGACGCCGCCGCCGAAGGCCGTGGCGCTGACGTGGAGGACGCGATGTCCCTTCATCGGCTCCGCCAGCTCGCGGATCCGTTCGATCGTCTCCTTGCCGGCGATGTGGGTGTAGTCGGCGAGGGACTTCTGGCCTAGGGCGATTTCCTGGAGCATCGGGGAGTTCTACATCGCCCGGCGGTCGCGTGACCTTTAGCCCTGGCTAGCCGCCCGGTCGCTTGCCCAGTGTGACGTCGACCTCTTCGTGCTGGTTGCCGTCGCGGAGGATCTCGACGCGGACCGTGTCACCGGGCTGATGGAGCGAGATCAAACGGGCGAGGTCTTCGGGCTGGACGATCGGGTGGCCGTCGACGGAGAGGATCACGTCGCCGCCGGTTTCGTAGGGGATCGCCTGGAACGTGAGGCGACTGTCACCGCCGCGCAGCCCGGCTTTGTCGGCCGGCCCGCCCGAGATCACTTCGGAGATCAAGCCGCCGTGGTCGGTGTCGAGGTGGAGCTTGTCGGCGAGCTGTGGGTAGACGGACTGGATCGTGACGCCGATGTAGGCGTATTCGGCTTCGCCCTTTTCTTCCAGCTGGGCGACGGAGCGCTTGATCGCCGAGACCGGCACGGCGAAGCCGACGCCCGAGTTGGAGCCGGAATTGGTCTCGATCTGCTCGTTGATGCCGAGCACCCGTGCGCCCGCGTCGAGCAGTGGGCCGCCCGAGTTGCCCGGGTTGATCGAGGCGTCGGTTTGGATCGCGCCCTCGATCTGGAATTTGGTCAGCGATTCGACCGAGCGGTCGGTTGCCGAGACGACCCCCACGGAGAGCGACTGCTGCTCGCCGAAGGGGCTGCCGATCGCCGCTACCGGCTGGCCGACGACCAGGTCGTTGTCGTCGCCGAGCTGCAGCGGGTGCAGCTTGAAGCCGTCGGGCTCGATTTCGAGCAGGGCGACGTCGGCGAAGGGATCGAAGCCGACGATCTTGGCCGGCACCGTGTTGCGGTCGGGGAACTCGATGAAGACTTCCTTTGCCGTCTTGCGGCTGCCGGTCGATTCATCGGTGACGACGTGGGCGTTGGTGACGATCTTGCCGCTCGAATCGAGCACGAAGCCAGAGCCCTCGGCCGAGCCGCCTTCGCCGCGGAAGACAGAGCGGATCGTGACCACGCCCGGCGAGGCCTCGCGGAAGACCTTGGCGGGGTCGAAGCCGTGCTCGGCGGTCTGCACCGCCACCTGTGGCACCGCTTCGGTGACCGTGGTCACCTGCGCGGACGAATTGGCGCCGCCGTTGTCGCTGCCGCCACAGCCCGCCAGCGCGATCGCCAGCGCCGCCGCGCCCGCCAGGGCCCGCGCCCTCACGCGGCGGCCCGCGGAGCCACGACGGGCTCGGCCACGCCGGTGCGGGAGCGCGGCAGGTCGAGGGTGAAGGCGGTGAAGCGCTTGCTCGAGGCGATCGCGACGCGACCGTCCATGCGCTGGGCCAGCTCGCGAGCGATCGCCAGTCCCAGCCCCGAGCCACCGGCCGAGTCGGCGGTGTAGAAGCGCTCGAAGATGCGGCTGTGGACGCGGCGCGGGATGCCGGGACCGTCGTCGGAGACGGTCAGCTCAGCTCGGCGGTTGACGGAGTAGGTGGTCACGGTCACCTTGGTGCCCTCGGGGGTGTGGGTGAGGGCGTTGTCGAGGAGGATACGGATGACCTGGCGCACGCGGTCGGGGTCGGCGCTGGCGATCACCGGCAGGTCGGGGGTGCGCAGCTCCAGCCGCGAGCCGCGGCGGTCGGCGCGCGGGCCGAACTCGCGAGCCACTTCGCGGGCCAGCGAGCCGAGGTCGACGTTGTTGCTCTTCATCGCAACGGCGCCGGCGTCGAGCTGGGAGAGGTCGAGCAGGTCGGTGGTGAGCTTGGTCAGGCGGATGATCTGCTCGCGCATCGTATGCACGAACTCGGCTCTCTCCTCCGGGCTGGGGTCCTCCTCCTCGAGCAGTTCGATGAAGCCGCCGAGGCTGAAGATCGGCGTGCGCAGCTCGTGCGAGGCGTTGGCGATGAACTGCTTGCGGGCGCTGTCGAGCTCGGCCAGGCGGCGCTGCATCTCGTTGAAGGTTCGGGCCAGCTGCCCGAGCTGGCCCGCCGCGGAGATCGGAATCGGCTGTTCGAAGTTGCCGTCGGCGACTTTGCGGGCGGCGTCCTGGAGGCTGCGGATGCTGGCGCTGGCGACGCGGGCGTAATAGGTGCCGATCCCGCCGGAGATCAGGATCGCGAGCAGGCCGCCGATCAGGATCTGGCCTTTGACCGAGCCGAGGCCGCTGGCCGCCCCACCGATCGCGACCGTGTAGACGTAGATGAGGAAGGCCGTGCCGGTGGCGATGCCGACGCAGATCAGCCCGATCCGGTTGCCGAGTCGAGTGGGTCTGAACCGCCGCGGCATCAGCGCCTCGCTTCGCGGTGCAAGGCCCTACTCCCGGAAGCGGTAGCCGACGCCACGCACGGTGAAGAGGAACTCGGGGTCCTTGGGATCTTTCTCGAGCTTCTCGCGCAGGTGGCGTATGTGGACGTCGACGGTGCGCGGGTCGCGGTACTCGGAGTCTCCCCAGACGTGCTCGAGCAGGGTCTCGCGGCTGAGCACGCGACCGGGAGAGCGCGCCAGCGCGCCGAGGATCTCGAACTCGACGTAGGTGACCTGGATCTCCTCGTCGCGCAGGGTGACCATGCGGCGGCCGAAGTCGATCACCAGGTCGCCCTGGTCGATCGTCTCCTCCTCCTCGCGGTCGCCGGCCATGCGCGAGCGGCGCAGCGCCGCCTTGACCCTGCTGCGGAACTCGCGCATCGAGAAGGGCTTGGTGATGTAGTCGTCGGCACCGACCTCGAGGCCGGCGACCTTGTCGGTCTCCGAGCCCTTGGCGGTCAGCATGATGATCGGCACCTGGCTGCGCGAGCGCAGCTCGCGGCAGACTTCGACCCCGTCCAGCTTGGGCAGCATCAGGTCGAGGATGACGAGGTCGAACCGCGCCTCCTCGAAGCGCTGCAGAGCCTCGCGCCCGTCCTGGGCCGAGGTCACGTGGTAGCCGTCCTTGCGCAACGGGTAGGAGAGCAGGGTCTGAATCGACTGCTCGTCATCGACCAGGAGGATGCGCGTGGATCCGTTGGGCATGAAAAAAGGATATTCGCTGCTCAACCCCGCATATTGCGGGTATGTGGTGCTTCGACGAGATCAGCCGTTGGACGTATGTGCGAGTACCAACTACTAAGGTTGCAGAATAGGGAGCCGATATGAGACGCAGGATGCAGCCGAGACAGCTAAAGACCCTTGTCGAGTCGGGCCACTACAAGCCCGAGCCGTCGCTGATCGCCGATGCGATGCTGCAGCGGCGCGGCGTGCGCGAGCTGCTCACCACGGAGGGCTTCATGCGAGCTGGTCGAATCCCCCCGGCTCCACAAGTCCGCCACCGGGCAGCCTGATCTCGACTCCCGAGCCGGCGACGACCTCGCCGATGCGCGTGAGCGCGATGTCTTCTGCGTCTCGCACCGATTCGATCGCCTCCTCGAGCCGCTGCGGCGGGATGCTCGCCAGCAGCTCGTAGTCCTCGCCGCCGAGGACGAATCGCCAGGGGTCCTCGCCGAGAGCTTTGGCGAGCTGATCAAGGCCCACGGCCTGGGGTAGGGCCTCCGCCTCGATGTGGAGCCCCACTTCGCTTGCCGCGGCGACGTGCCCGGCATCGCCGCCAAGCCCGTCGCTGACGTCGATCATCGCCGTCGCACCGGCAGCGGCCAGCGCTCGTCCCGCTGCAAGGCGCGGCGTCGGTTCGAGCTGGCGTCTCAGTAGCCTCTCCCTCGCTGACTTCGCCTTTACCGGGGCTATAGAGGGGTAAAAGGCGAAGTCAGCGTCCAATTTGGGGTTGTCGAGCAGCTCCAGGGCGCTCGCGGCGGCGCCGATCTCGCCGGTGAGGACCAGGACGTCGCCAGGGCTGGCGCCGCCCCTGCTGACGAGCTCTCCCGCGTCCGGGGCGTGGCCGACCACTGTGATCGAGAGGAACAACGTCGGGGAGCGGGTCAGGTCGCCGCCGGCGATGCTGGTTCCAGTGTCGGTGGCAAGCGCCAGCATTCCCTCGAGCAGCTCGACGCACTCGTCCTCGCCGAAGTCGCCGGGCATGCCGAGTACGACGTAAGCCTCACCGGCTTCGGCTCCCATCGCGGCGAGGTCGGAGAGCGCCGTGGCCAGGGCCTTGTGCCCGATCTGGGCTGGCGTGGCGTCCTCGCGACGGAAATGCACACCGTCGACGAGTGCGTCGACCGAGGTCGCCGTCGCCCCCTCCGGCACCGTGATCGCGGCGTCGTCGCCGCTGCCGAGACGAATGCGCGGCGCGTCGGCGGGTAGCCGCTCTCGTATTCGCGCCAGGAGCTCGAACTCGCCCATATCCCCATTGTCCCGGCTCGCTGGCCAGTGCCGTCACTAAGGTGCGACGGACGTGGAGCAGCGCCAGCCCCTTCTTCATCGCCTCGGCGAGGCCGGAGCGAAAATCGGCACCAAACCGCCGCGCAGCAAGCGCGTGCGGCTGGCGATCCAGATTGGGATCGCGGTGCTGGTCTTCGGCTTCCTCGTCCTCACCGTCATCGACCAGTGGGCGGAGATCCAGGACAAGGGCGTGCACTTCCACGTCCTCTGGCTGATCCCGGCCTTCGTCGTTCTCCTGATCTTCTACGCCTTCAACGCCCTGGGCTGGGACCTGATCCTGCGCTTCCTCGGCTACAAGCTCGGCGCCGGGCGGGCGCAGGTTGCCTGGGGCCAGCCGCTGCTTGCGCGCTACGTGCCGGGCAGCGTTCTCTATGTACTCGGGCGGGTGCTGCTCTCCGAGCGGGTGGGGGTGCCGCGGCGCCTGACGGTCGCCAGCATCGTCTACGAACAGGCGCTGCAGGCGACCTCCGCGATCATCGTCGCCGCCTACTTCCTGATCGACCACCCCGACCTGCAGGGCCAGCCGCTGCGCTGGGGGATCTTGGTCCTGATCCCGCTGGCGATCGTGCTGCTGCATCCGCGGGTCTTCGGGCCGCTGGCCAACCGCGTCCTGCGCGCCTTCGGTCGCGAGCCCCTGCCGGAGGTGATGTCCCTGCGGGGCGTAATCGCGGTGATGGCCTTCTACGCGTTCAACTGGGGCGTGATCGCGGTTGGCATCTACTGCGTCGCCCGTTCGGTCAGCACGATCTCGGCCGGCGACCTGCTCGTCGCCGGTGCCGCCCAGGCCTTTGGCTACGTCGCGGCGCTGGTCACCTTGGTTGCGCCCGCCGGTCTGGGGATTCGCGACGCCGCCTTCGCCTGGGCCTTCAAGGTGGCGACGCCGGGCAACAGCTTTGCGGTCGCCTCGCTGGTCGCGATCGTCGTCCGCGGTGTGCTGACCGTGGTCGAGGTCACCTATGTCGGGATCGTCACGGCCCTGGGCCGGCGCGAGGGATGGGCGATCCACACCGGGGTGCTGCATGCATCGCCGGAGGAGGAAGCGGCGGTCGCCTCACAGGGGGATGCGAGCCCCTAGCTGGTAGGCCGTAAGCCCCAGGGTCAAGAGCTGGAGGAGACGATCCCTCGAGAGTGCCACTTGCGGCAGGGCCCAGATCAGGTACCAGGGGAGGAGCCAGGCGCTGGCCAGGAGGAGGCCAGTAGTCGCCCAGGCTGAGGCGCGCAGCCAGTCTCCACCGCGGGCGGTCCAGGTGAGGAGATAGGCGACGGATGCGATCAAGGCGATCCCGAAGGCGATGCGGATGGCGTCGGGGTCGAGCCCGGTGAGACGGGCCGTGGTGGTCGGGATGCTCATGTGGCTGGTGCGCCCCTGGTTCTCGGCGGCGAGGGCGAAGGCGTGGAGCCAATCCCACCCGAACCCGACCCATCCCACCGCGCCAAGTGCGCCAGCGGCGGCAATCCCGCCCAACAGCAGCCTGCCGACGGGCCGAAAGCGCGTCGCCACGTCACCTTTTCGGCCCGTCGGCGGCCGTTGGACGAGGGCGAAAGGAAGGGCGATCGCGGCGGTGGCCTTGGTGAGGGCGGCGGCGAGGAGGGCGGCGCCAGCGGAGAACTCGCGGGCGGTGAGCGCTGCGGCAATGCCGAGGGTCATCAGCAGAACCGCGATCGAGTCGTTGTGGGGCCCACCGACGACGTGGACCAGGACCAGGGGGTTGAGGGCGACGAAGGCCGCGGCGCGGGTGGGGTCGAGGCCGCGGCTGGGAGCGAGCCGGGCGACGAGGACCGCAGTGCCCAGGACCGCAGCGGCGGAAGCAGCCTTGAGCGCGTAGACCGCGACGCTGAGCGGGAGCCAGGCGAGCGGGTAGGTCGCCAGCGTGAAGAGCGGGCCGTAGGCGCTTGTCGTTTCGGTCCAGGTGACGTGGGCGAAGGCCGTGTCGTCGGGCGCCGCAGACGGGGGGTGGACGTAGGGGTCGAGGCCGTGCAAGACGCCGAGGCGGGCGTAGTCGACGTAGCTGTAGACGTCGTGGGAGAGCAGTGGTGGGAGGCAGGCGAAGAGGACGAGAAGGGCGACGATCGCGGTCCAGACGAGTCGCCGGCCCAGCCTTGGCGTCCGGGCGAGCACGGCGAGGTAGGCGAGGAAGCCCGCCCACATCGCGGCGAAGGCGACCCCCGGCGCGAGGCTCAGCTATTCGCTCCCGGCTTCTTCGGCGGCACCGCCACCACCGACTTGCGCCGCGGGCGGAGGAGGCGGGACGGGGGTCGGTTGCTGCCCGGCACCAGGAGCGTAGGCGTCGGGGTTGTAGCCGCCGGTGACTTCTTCGCCGATTTCGCGGGCACGGTCGGCTTCTTCTTCAGCGACGCCGCCGGGACCGCCGCCCTCGCCCGCGCTGCGCGGTGCCGAGGCGGTGAAGCGGCCGTAGAAGGGAGCCCAGCTGATCGGGTGCTTCGGCTTGGAGAATTCCTCGCAGGGCACTTCGGCCCCCGAGTAGAGCGAGTGCCATATTTCGGCCGGGAAGGTGCCGCCGAAGACGGTGATGCCGTGCACGCTGGTCATTTCGATCGCGTTCGATTCGGGGTAGCCGACCCAGACCACGGTCGAGAGGTTGGGCTGGTAGCCGGCGAACCAGGCATCGGTCTCACGGTCGGTTGTACCGGTCTTGCCGGCCTGGCCCGGGCAGCCGGTGTAGGCGGCGGTGCCGGTGCCTTCGGTGATGTTGTCGTGCAGGAGCCGCGTCACCTCGTAGGCGACCGCTTCGGAGACGACCCGGCGCGGCTTCTCGCGATTGGGGCGCTCGGTGCGACCGCCGGGGAAGACGACGCGCTTGATCGCGACCGGCCGGTGGCGGACGCCGCCGTTGGCCAGGGTCGCGTAGGCATCTGACATTTCCAGCGGCGAGACGCCGACCCGCAGGCCGCCGATGCCCTCGGCCGGGATGCCGTCGAGCGGGCTGGTGATGCCCAGCGAGTGGGCGGTTTCGGCGACCTGTTCGGGCCCGACGTCGAGGTCGAGCTGGGCGAAGACGGTGTTGTCGGAGGCGACCGTCGCCTGCTGCAGGTTTACCCTGCCGAGGTAGCCCTCGTCGGCGGTGTGCACGTCCCAGTGCCCCCACTTGGGCAGGTCGAGGCTGAGCGGTTTGGAGGTGTAGTAGGTGGAGTAGGGGTCGATGCCCTGCTTGATCGCGGTGGTGAGGACGAAGGTCTTGAAGGTCGAGCCGGGCTGGCGATGCCCCTGGGCGGCGAGGTTGAACTGGTTTTCGTCGTAGCTGGTGCTGGAGACCATCGCCTTGATCTCGCCGTTGCCGGGATCGATCGAGACCATCGCCGAGGAGGGGTCGGTCGAGTAGGGCAGCGCCGAGCGCATCGCTTCGAGGCCAACTTGCTGTAGGCGCGGCTCGAGCGTGGTGTAGACGCGGATGCCCCCGTCGCGCACCGCTTTGGCGCCATAGCGTTCGATCAGCTCGTGTTCGACGTAGTCGAAGAAGAAGGGTTCGCGGTGGGCGAAGTAGGAGCCGGAGACGTCGAGGCCAAGGCCGCTCGCGCGGAGCTGCGCCGCCCGCGCCGGCTTCAGGTAGCCGAGGCTGGCCATCTTCGTCAGCACGGCGTCGCGGCGTTCACGTGCCTCGCCAGGATGCAGGATCGGGTTGTAATCGGTCGGTGCCTGGGGGAGGCCGGCCAGCAGCGCCGCTTGCGCCAGGTCCAGCTTCCAGACCGGCTTGGAGAAGTAGATGCGCGAGGCGGCGCCGACGCCGATCGCGGTCGCTCCTTCGACCGTCCCGTATGAGGCCGTGTTGAGGTACTGGTCGAGGATCTGGCGGCGCGAGTGGTGTTCGGCGTACTCGATCGCCAGCTTCGCCTCGATGATCTTGCGTTCGAGGTCGCGCTTGGGATTGCGCAGGCAGAGGTTGCGGACGAGCTGCTGGGTGATCGTCGAGCCGCCCTCGACGGTCTTGCCGGCTTCCAGGTTCTTCAGCGCGGCGCGCAGGATGCCCTCGGGGTCGACGCCGCCGTGTTCGTAGAAGCGCTGGTCCTCGATCGCGACCGTGGCCAGCTGCAGCTGCTTGGGGATGCGCTCGATCGAGACCGGCGCTCGCGCCTCCTCGGCGGAGATCAGGCCGAGCTTGCTGCCGTCGGCGGCGTAGATCGCCGAGTTGCCGGTGCGGTCGGGCTTGCGGCAGGCGGAGAGGGAAGGAGCGTCGGCGGCAACGTTCAGAACCCACGACGTGACCGCGATCGCAGCGAGCACGATGACGAAGAAGAGAGCGCCGCCGACCAAGGCCAGCTTGCCGCCGATTCCCCCGCGCCGCCGCTGACGTCGCCTGCTGCGCTGCCCCATATATAGAGCGTACTTCGGCCCGCGGGCCGCTCAGGCCTGAGTGTCTTCGGTCGAGAGGTTGTGGATGATCCCGTCGACGAGCATCTGGTTGGGGATCGCCACGGTGGTGCCGTCGCCGGGGCTGACGTAGGTGTAGGAGAGGGTCATGTCGGTGATCCTCCCTTCGACTTCTTCGAAGGAGACGCGGTCGCCGATCTTGATCGGCTGCGAGACGGCGAGCTGCACGCCGGCGATCATGTTGGCGATCGTGTGCTGGGCGGCGAAGCCGATGATCGCCGCCAGCACCGCGGTCGAGGCGAGGATCCCGGTCGCCAGCCGCTTCAGCTCGGTGAACTGGCTGAGCGCGATCGCGACGAAGACGAGGAAGACGACGAGGATCAGCAGCCGGCGCAGGAAGCGCAGCCGCGTCTTGGTCGAGCGCGATACCTGTGAGACTGCCCGGGCCATGGAGAGCACCACGGTAGCCGCAAAGCCCGCCGGCTTCCCCTACGCGAACTGGGGAGCGCTCACCGCAGTGCTCGGGGTGCTGCTGGCGATCGGCACGGGCATCGTGCTCTCGGTCCCGGTGGTGCTGATCGACAAGCCGCCGGACGGGGGCGAACTGAGCGACGCGGCCAACGCCCTGGTGCAGCTGGCGACGGCGCTCGGTTTCCTGCTCGTCCCCTTCGCGATCGCGGCGACCAAGGGGGCGACGGTGCGCGTCGCCGCGGCGCGGCTGGGCCTGCGCCGCTTCAAGCCGGGGGCGGTCAAGTGGATGTTCGCGGCGGTCGGCGCGTACCTGCTCTTCGCGATCCTCTACACGGCGATCATCGGCGAACCGAAGCAGAAGGACATCGCCGAAGACTTCGGCACGGTGCCGGTGCAGGTGCTGCTGATCGTGATCGCGGCGCCGATCAGCGAGGAGGTCTGCTTCCGCGGCATGCTCTTCGGCGGCCTGCGCGAGCGCTATCCCCGGCTGGTCGCGGCGGCGATCTGCGGCCTCGTCTTCGGCGGCCTGCACGCCCTCACCGGCCTCAGCGCCGTGCCGGTGCTGGCCGTCTTCGGCTTCATCCTTGCCCTGCTCTACGAGAAGACCGGCTCGATCGTGCCCGGGATTCTGCTGCACATGCTGAACAACTCGATCGCGTTGCTGGGTCAGTAGCGGGCAAAGAAACGGCCCGCCAGGGCGGGCCGTTTCAGGGTGAAAGGGGTTAACCCCTTACCGACTGACACTCGTGAGATTGAGGCTACCAACTCGGTAGCCAGCGGAGGGCGGGGGACTCGAACCCCATCCAGACGACAAGCGCCCGGACTCCCGAGTGTCAATCGGTTGCCGATACCCATCGGCATCACCCTCCGCTACGCCGCAACGTATTGACTGCCTTTGGCAATTCAAGGGGCATGCATCTCTTTTGACAATGAGTTGATGGTTTCGTCACGCGACCGCGGGATTCGCAAGAATCCCTGGCCCTTGATTCGTCGTCTCGCCCCGGTCCTGGTCGTCTCTGCGCTGCTGGTCTTCGCTGCCGGCGCGAGCGCCGCTGCGCCGAGCACCCCGAAGGAAACCGGTCCGCCGGCGGCGACGGTGAAGATCCGCGTCGGGCACTTGCACGGCGGCAAGGCCCAGATCTACAGCAAGGTGCCTGTGATCGGCACGATCTCTTCCTTCGTCCCTGGGCAGAAGGTCGAGGTCTCCTTCTTCCTCGACGGCAAGCCACTGCTCAGCCGCAAGGTCGCGGTGCGGAAGGGTAAGGGCGGCAGCGGCAGCTTCAGTGCCAGTGTTCTGCTGCGCGAAGGGGGCAAGTACGCGGTCAGCGCCCAGCACGAAGCCAACGCGGCTTTGGGCGGCGACAGCACGGTGCGCAAGAGCTGGACGGTCAGCTACCCGGCCCTGCACCAAGGCGAGTGCGGCGACGTCGTCGTCGGCTTCAAGAAGGCGATGCGGAAGATGGGCTACATCGCCAACAGCGGCCGCTGCTTCGGCGGCAAGACCGCCCGCGGGGTGCTCGCCTACCGCAAAGTCAACGGGCTGACCCGCAGCTACCGTGCCGGCGCCGGCCTGGTCAAGAGCGCCTTCTCGGGCAAGGGCGAATACCACGTGGTCCACCCCGATGCGGGCGAACACCTCGAGGCGCCGCTCTCCAAGCAGGTGCTCGTCTTCGCCAAGGGCGACAAGCCGTTCGCGGTCTACCCGATCTCCTCCGGCAAGAGCTCGACCCCGACCGTGACCGGGCACTTCACCTTCATCCGCCAGGAACCGGGCTACAACTCGCACGGCATGTACTACTCGTTCTACTTCTACGGCGGCTACGCGGTGCACGGCTACGAATCGGTGCCCGACTACCCCGCTAGCCACGGCTGCCTGCGCACCTTCATCGCCGACCAGCCCGAGATCTACAACCGAATCCACTTCGGCGAGTCGATCTTCATCTTCTAGGCCGATGCGGTGATCAGCGAGAGGGCGCTCAAGGCCGTTCTCGTCGTAATCGCCGCCTGGCACATCGTCACGGGCACCCTCGCGCTGGTCGCGCCCGACACCTTCTTCGATCAGATCGGGCACTACGGGATCGAGAACTCCCACTACGTCGGCGACGTGGGGGCGTTCATGCTCGCCTTCGGGGTGGCGGTGGCGATCGCGGTAGTGAAGCCGTCGTGGAGGGCGCCGATCCTCTGGCTGGGGGCGCTCTGGTACGCGTTCCATGCGATCAATCACGCTTTCGACACGGGTGAGGCGAAGAGCGAGGCGCGGGGTTGGAGCGACACGCTGCTGATCGCCTTCGGCGCGATTGCTGCGGCTTGGCTGGCTCGGGTGTCGGAAAGACTGAACGCGGCAACTCACGAGTAGGAGGTGCGGGATGAAGGTCTTCGTCGCAGGAGCGAGCGGAGCGATCGGCAGGCCACTGGTGCGCCAGCTGCTCGCGGCCGGGCACGAGGTGACGGGGATGACGCGGCGCGAGGAGAACGCCGAGGCGATCCGCGCGAGCGGAGCGGCAGCGGTCGTCTGCGACGCTTTCGACGGTGCGGCGCTGGAGACGGCGGTGCGTGAGGCCGCCCCCGAGGTCGTGATCCACGAGCTGACCTCATTGCCACACCGTCTCGATCCCAAATCCAAGGACGCGCTGGTGCCGACCAACCGCCTGCGCAGCGAGGGCACGCGCAACCTCGTCGCGGCGGCGAAGGCGGCGGGGGCGCGGCGACTGATCGCCGAGAGCGTCGCCTTCTTCTACGTGCCCCAGGGCGACTGGGTGAAGGACGAGGACGCACCTGCCTTCGCCGACGTCCCCGGGCCGTTCGGCGAGGCGGGCAGGGCGCTGGCCGACCTCGAGCGCCAGGTGACCGGGACCGAGGGGCTGGAGGGAATCGTGTTGCGCTACGGCTGGC